>NZ_JBIVCA010000019.1:0-109229 GCF_044746345.1 Lysinibacillus sp. NPDC086135
TCACACCCGTTCCCATACCGAACACGGAAGTTAAGCTCTTTAGCGCCGATGGTAGTTGGGGGCTTCCCCCTGTGAGAGTAGGACGTCGCTAGGCAATCTAAAGTCTGAGATTTTTTTCTCAGGCTTTTTTATTTTTTAGGCTGTCTTATACAATAAATGTATAGGACAGCCTTTTATCTTCAATCAGCAATGTTTTCTGTGCGAAAGCGAAGCGACAGCAACAACAATTACGCAAGGCAAAATCTAAAATTCAAGGGCGTTTCGAAGATTATTTAAATAAGATTGGCTAACAGGTAGTTCACTACCATCCTTTAGAGTGACAATAAAATTAGAAGTAAGATCACGAGCCATTTTTTTTATGAAATGAATATTAACAATATAAGACCTGTGAATGCGAATAAAAGATGACGGTAGACGCATTTGAAGTTCTTTAAGAGTAATACTTGTTTTAAATTGTTCCCCATCTACATAAAACCACGTTTTTTTCTGCAGGCTTTCAATATGAGAGATTTTTTCAATTGCAACAGGATTCCATTCCTCTTCTTGCTTTCCAGTTAAAAATTGAAAGGGCTCCAATTTCTTTTCGGTAAAGGTTGAAGGTAAAACTACAACAAGTGCTGCAGGCACATCTAATATGTTTATAGGGTAACCTATTCCATAATAGGGTGTTTCGAATAAGGAATTATCTAAAACGGCATCTGTTCGTGTCCTTGTGCGTAGTACTTGCTCGGCAATGCTACCAGAATGTACTTGTTGACCTATTTCCAAGTTAATGTTTTGATGTCCAGAATGAAAATAGATATAGGAGTTTTCAGCAGCAATTGCAATGGATGAATTGGCTGGAACCCAGTCTTTTAACATTGAAATAAACTGTTGCGATATATCTTTTGGCAAAGAATTAAACTCATTTTTCATTGTGAATATCCCCCTTGTTTGTAAACAGTTTACCAAATTTCGTCGCCCAAAAAAGCAGTTTTGTCATTAAAATTTGGTATTTTATCTAAAAATAATGAAAATTCAGATGTGCTGTTATATATTAATTTATAACAAATAAACCTGTTATGGAACAGTTGATTAAAAGTTTTTTAACAGAGTATATTGTATACAAAGGGGAAGGTGGAATTTCAATATGTCAACACGTCAAGAAAAAATCCAAGCATTAGAAAAACAATGGGCAGAGAACCCTCGTTGGGCTGGTATTGAACGCGCATATTCAGCTGAAGAGGTTATTAAGCTACAGGGCTCTGTAGTACTTGAACAAACTTTAGCAACTAAAGGTGCGGCTCGACTTTGGAAGTCTTTACAAGAAGAACCGTTCATTAATGCATTAGGTGCATTGACTGGTAATCAAGCTGTACAGCAAGTAAAAGCAGGATTAAAAGCAATCTACTTATCGGGTTGGCAAGTAGCTGCTGATGCTAATCTTTCTGGTCAAATGTACCCTGACCAATCCTTATATCCAGCAAACTCTGTTCCAGCAGTAGTTAAGCGTATTAACCAAGCTTTACAACGTGCAGACCAAATTGATCATGCTGAAGGGCGTGTAGATCAATTTGATTGGTTCGCTCCGATCGTAGCAGATGCTGAGGCTGGCTTCGGTGGCCCTCTAAACGTATTTGAGCTTGTAAAAGGAATGATTGAAGCTGGAGCCGCTGGTGTTCACTTAGAAGACCAATTAGCTTCTGAGAAAAAGTGCGGTCACTTAGGTGGTAAAGTGTTACTTCCAACACAAAATGCTGTTCGTAACTTAATCGCTGCTCGTCTTGCAACAGACGTAATGGGTGTGGATACGATTTTAATCGCTCGTACAGATGCTGATGCTGCTGATATGGTAACATCTGATATCGATCCGCGTGATGCTGAGTTTATTACGGGTGAACGTACTCCAGAAGGCTTCTTCCGTACAAAACCAGGCATCAAACAAGCGATTGCTCGTGGTTTAGCTTACGCGCCATATGCAGACTTGATTTGGTGTGAAACTTCTAAACCATCCCTTGAGGAAGCTCGTGAATTTGCGGCAGCTATTCATGCTGAATTCCCAGGTAAATTACTAGCATACAACTGCTCACCTTCATTCAACTGGAAAGCAAATTTATCAGAAGAAGAAATCGCAGAATATCAACGCGAGCTAGGTAAATTGGGTTATAAATTCCAATTCGTAACATTAGCTGGTTTCCACGCATTAAACCACTCTATGTTTGAGCTTGCACATGATTATAAAGATAATGGTATGGCTGCATACTCTAAGCTACAACAAGCTGAGTTTGCATCAGAATCAAAAGGCTACACAGCTACACGTCACCAACGTGAAGTAGGTACTGGTTACTTTGATGATGTATCTCAAGTTATCTCTGGTGGTACTTCTTCTACAACGGCAATGGCTGGTTCTACAGAGACAGAACAATTCGTTTAAGTTTCACAAAGTACGCGTATTCCTAAATTCATAATCATAGATTAGTCTCCTCCGCTCCTCCTAAAGCGGGGGATGACTACTTAAATTCGCAAAGGTGGGGGAAATAACTGATGGAACAAGCAACAACAGGTAAGCTTAAAATTGTTGGGGAACAAAACGAGCAGACAAAAGAAATTTTAACACCAGAAGCCATTGAGTTTGTTCTTGCCCTGCACGAAAAATTTGATGCCCGTCGAAAAGAGCTGTTAGAGGCTCGTCAAGAACGCCAAAAGCGTCTTGATGCAGGTGAGAAACTTAACTTCTTACCAGACACAAAGCATATCCGTGAGGGGGATTGGACAATTGCACCACTTCCAGCAGATTTGCAAGACCGTCGTGTAGAAATTACAGGACCTGTTGACCGTAAGATGGTTATTAATGCATTAAACTCTGGTGCAAGAATGTTTATGGCTTGCTTCGAGGATGCATCTGCCCCGACATGGGAAAACATGATTGGCGGTCAAATTAATATGCGTGATGCTATTAATAAGACAATTGAATTTACACAAGCATCTAATGGTAAAACGTATAAATTAAACGAAAACACAGCTGTGTTATTAGTTCGTCCACGTGGTCTTCATTTACTTGAAAAGCATGTACTAGTGGATGGCGAACCGATCTCTGGTAGTTTCTTTGATTTCGGTCTGTATTTATTCCACAATGCTAAAAATGCATTGGCGCAAGGTACGGGACCTTATTTCTACCTACCGAAGCTTGAAAGCTATTTGGAGGCACGCTTATGGAATGATGTCTTTGTGTTTGCACAAGATTATATCGGAATTCCACAAGGGACAATTAAGGCTACTGTATTAATTGAAACAATTTTAGCAGCATTTGAAATGGATGAAATTTTATATGAACTACGTGAACATTCGGCTGGTCTGAATTGTGGGCGCTGGGATTACATTTTCAGTTATATCAAACGTCTGCGCAATCAGCCTGATGTAATTTTACCGGACCGTGGGCAAGTGACAATGACTGTACCATTCATGAAGGCATATACATCTTTATGTATTCAAACATGTCATAAACGTAATGCTCCTGCGATGGGCGGTATGGCAGCACAAATCCCTGTTAAAGGGGATGACGACGCGAATGCTGTAGCATTTGCAAAGGTTGCAGAAGATAAACGTCGCGAGGCAACAGATGGCCACGATGGTACTTGGGTAGCGCACCCGGGTATGGTTGCAACGGCAATGGAACAGTTTGACGCGATTATGGCGACACCAAACCAAATCCATAAAAAGCGTGAGGATGTAAATGTTATAGCGGAAGATTTAGTTGCTGTTCCAGAAGGTACAATTACACTTGAAGGTCTTCGTATTAACTGTAGTGTAGGGGTTCAGTACATTGCTTCTTGGCTACGAGGCAATGGAGCTGCACCGATTAACAATTTAATGGAGGATGCTGCAACTGCAGAAATCTCTCGTACACAAGTATGGCAATGGATTCGTCATCCAAAAGGGGTCTTAGATGATGGCCGTGGTATTACATTGGCCTTTGTACTAGATATCTTGGAGGAAGAGCTTGTAAAAATTAAAGAGGCTGTTGGGGAACAAGCCTATAACAGCGGACGCTATGAAGAAGCTGCTGAGCTGTTTAAATCTTTAATTGAGCAAGATGAGTTTGCCGAATTCTTGACGCTTCCAGGATACGAAAAATTAGCTTAACTTCTTTCAGCAATCGCTGATAATTGATTTGAGATCTACTAAATGAACATATCCAACTTTCCTAAATTGTTGTGGACTAAACTCGAATGGAGTCCACCTTATTCTACTAACGAGCGAGGTCTGTTCCCTCGTTCCTTACTGAAAAATGAGCACGGTTACAAAAAAGGGGTCTATTAATAAAAGTAAAGAGAATTAAATGGAAAGATGTCTTACGAGCTTAGATGGGAGCTTGTAAGGAGGAGTATAACATACGAAATAACGAAATATTATTGGTTCCTGGACCGATTAATAAGGGAAACATTAAATGAAATAGGATGTACAGTTGGTACAGAACAAGCTGTTACATGTTTGAAAGAAAAATTTGCAATAGCTTCGAAAAAGCTATCGCTGAAAGGAGATGTCTCGAATTAAACATGAGACATCTCCTTTTTCAATTATTTAACTACGGCGAGCACAAAGCCATCATAGCCTTTATTGCCAACTGTTTGTATTGCTGTGGATTCAATTCGAGATTCTTCTTGCAATAAATCCATAAACTGTCTCACACCTTGAACCCTTCCATCTTCATTTTTTTCATCAATTACAGCACCATCACGAACTACATTATCAGCGATAATTATTGCTCCTGTTTTAACCAATTCTAATGCCCACTTCAAATAGTGTGGATTATTAGGCTTATCTGCATCGATAAATACTAAATCGAACGGTGGGGCTATTTTTTTCAAAGTAGGTAACGTATCTAAGGCCTTTCCAACGATAATTTCAACTTTATCTTCACAACCAGCTCTTTTAATATTTTCCTTAGCTACTGAGGCATACTCGGGATCAATTTCGAGTGTATAAACTTTACCCTCGTTCGGTAGTGCACGGGCCATCCAAATACTACTATAGCCACCAAGTGTTCCAATTTCTAAAATGTTTTTTGCTCCTTTTATTTTAGCTAGTAAATATAATAGTTTGCCTTGAGTTGGTGATACATCAATCTCCGGAATACCCGCTGCTTTATTAGCTTGTAATACTTCTTCAAGTTCTGTGTCTGCCGGTATTAGTTTTTTCATAAAGTACTCATCTACATTATTCCAAACATTAAAATTGGTCATCAAACAGTCCCCATTTCCGCATTTTTTCGTGCAAGCTTGCATGTAAAGTGTATGATAGAATGAATCATAATGAAAATATATTATTATTATTAACTCATAACTTTAGATTATGGGTATGAGGTGAAATCATGAATATTCATGGATTAAAATTGTTTTATCAAGTTGCTACTACAGGCAGTTTTACGAAAGCAGCGGAATTACTTCGTATAAGTCAACCGGCAGTTTCAAGCCAAATAAAAAAATTTGAGCATGAGATTGGCGTTCAATTATTTAAACAGCAAGGACGGGGCGTAGTATTAACTGAATTTGGAGAGGCTTTAGCAGAAAAGGCCAAAAAACTCGTTATGCTTGAAGAACATATTGAATCATTCATTGGAGATTATCGACTTGCTAAAGCAGGAACAATACATATAGTTGCTACATACTTACCAGCTAACTTTCTAATTCCTAAGTGGGCCGCTACCTTTAAAGGTACAAATGAAGATATTAATTTAGTCATTACGACAACTAATACCCAAGATGCCTTCAAGCAGTTAATACAGTATAAAGCTGATATTGCTATTTATGGAGGTGGTATCTCAGAAAGACCAGAAGAAGTAGCGTGGGAGGAGCTTTTTGAGGATGAATTATGGTTTGTAGTCGCACCTGAACATCCTTATGCAAATCAATCCATTTCACTTGCTGACATGATGAGAGAGCCATTTATTATGCGAGAGGAAGGGAGCTCAATGAGAGAGCATCTTTTTTCTTTATGTAAAACTTATCAAGTCAAACCACCTAAAATCGCACTACAATTTAATGGAATCAATGAAACGATTCGTTCGGTAATCGCGGGCTACGGTGCAAATTTTATTTCGTCACTAGCTGTTCGAGAGTATGTTGATAGTGGGCAATTGGCAAGGGTTTATGTAAAGGATGTTCATATTAAACATAAAATTGCAATTTGCACAAGAAAGAATGAAAGGCATAGCTTACTTGTGCAAAAGTTTATAGAAACTATTAAGAACTCTCTATAATTTCAATATCCCTCCTTTGTGCACAAGTAATGATTGTTTGTTATACTGTTTGTATAACAAAAATGGAGATGATATGAATGTTTATTCAAATAGAGCCACAATCTGATGTACCAATCTATGAACAGGTAACACGGCAAATTATTGAAGGTATTGCAAGAGGAGAAATGAAACCAGGAGATACCCTACCATCTGTACGTAGTTTAGCGGCAGATCTGGGCGTCAATATGCACACAGTTAATAAAAGCTATCATGAGCTAGAGGAAAAGGGGATCATTACTATAAGAGCCAAATCAGGTGCTATTATTCGTTCAACTGAGGAGCGAGCATTAACTCCTGAACAATTTCAACAAATTGAAAAAAACCTAAAGCCTGTTGTGGTAGAAGGAATGGTGCTCGGCGCAACAGCTGAACAAATCGAGCACATGATAAAAAAGGTATTTTCTGATTTGCAAATACCTGCAGAAGGGGTGTAGCACATGCTACTTTTCGTTTTCTTAACCGTCTACCTCTTAACATTAGCTCTACAAGTATTTGTTCCATATATAGTACGTGAGACAATCATTTTTGGCGTTACTGTACCTGAACAAAATGTAAAACATCCTGTATTACGTAATATGAAAAAGCATTATGCTCAAATCGTTGGAATATTTGGTGTCATATTATTAATGATAATGATTTTTAGCTATTATTATTTTGCACAATCTGAGTTTATGCAAAGTATTTTACTGCTTGGATGCTTATTTGCAATGCTTGCAGTCAGTATGACATTATATTGGATAAACCATCAAAAAATTTTAAAACTTAAAAAGGAAGGGCAATGGGGCTTAACTATAAAACAAGTTCGTGCTGTTGACTTAACAGCACGTAGTCGTGATGAAATGCTTCCGTGGCCATTTTATGTAATCCCTTTTGGTGTTACGGCGTTTCTAATTATCTTTACATTCCGCCATTATGATCAAATACCAGATCACATTGCTGTACACTGGGGACCTAGTGGTGAAGCGGATTCATGGAGAAGCAAAACATATTTTACTGCTGTTTCACTGCCACTTGTTATGTTGATGATGCAATGTATGATGTGGGGAATTGTAGATTCTATAAAGCGTTCAGCAATCAGGTTGGCTGTTAATCGTAAGGAAGAATCATTGGAAGAGCAGTTAAAAAGCCGAAAGTATATGAGTTGGAGCATTATGTTATTAAGCTATGCCTTTACAATATTATTTACAGTATTACAGCTAAGCAACATCTACCCTTCAATGGCTACAGCAAAAAGTCTACTACCGGTATTTATTTTGTTCTTATTGCTTGTTCTTGGCTTAGTCCTTGTTTACGCCTGGAAGAAACGCAAGCTGAGGGTGAGCTATGGAGACAATGTCGTTTCAGAAGTAATGGATGTTGATGAGGATCGCTATTGGAGGGGTGGATTAATTTATGCGAATCGTCAAGATCCTTCCGTTTTTGTAGAGAAACGCTTTGGGGTCGGTTGGACGATGAATTTTGCAAATCCACGTGGCTATATCGTAATTGGTTTGCCGTTACTTATATTGCTGTTTATTTCTTTCTTTTCGTTATAATATGAAAAAATGAAGTTATCAATTATGCCTCGGCATAATTCTGTGACATCCGCCGGAGACTTTAACTTTTTTCGGCGGATTTTTTGTTAAAATAGTGTACCAGAAACAAGTTGGACGGAGGTTGACCTGAATGAAAATTCTCGTTGTAGATGATGATGTACATATTTTACAGCTAGTGAATATTTATCTGATAAGAGAGGGCTATCAGGTGATACAGGCGGAAAACGGACAACAGGCTCTTAAACTACTTGAAGGAAACTTGCCTGATTTGGCAGTTGTAGATGTTATGATGCCAGGAATGGATGGTTTTACATTAACCGAGACATTGAGCCAGGAGTACGATATCCCCGTATTGTTATTAACAGCAAAAGGCGAGCTTGAGGACAAAGAACGAGGGTTTTTGGCAGGCTCAGACGACTATGTTGTAAAGCCTTTTGAACCTAAAGAATTGCTGTTTCGCATAGCCGCGATATTGCGTAGATTCGATAAGAAAAATCAGGTAACCATCCAGGTGGGTAGACTCGTTATTGATCGTCGAAGCTTTGAGGTTGTCATTGGGGAAGATACACTTGTTCTACCTCTAAAGGAATTTGAACTATTGGCATTACTAGCATCTCGCTCGAATCAGGTGTTTACACGTAGCTTTATTATGGAGCAGGTGTGGGGCTATGATTACGATGGGGATGAGCAGACTTTAAATACGCATGTGAAGCGGATTCGTGAACGTCTTCATCGTTATAAATCAGGTGTTGAGATTACAACAGTGCGTGGTGTTGGCTATAAGCTTGAGGTTAGTACATGATAAAAACGTTATATAGTAGATTTGTTGTCACGACGATGCTCGTTATGATTGGCAGCTTATGTATCGGCTTTTTAGCGACAAATACGTATTATCATCAAGTTGTAAAGGAAAAAAACGATGCTAAAAATGTGAAAATTGCGCAGGATATTGCGAAATACATTGAGTCTTCAAAGCCTAACGATTTAGATAATTATTTAGCGACTCTTGGTGAAATAGGTTATCAAATTTATGTAACAACTGATGGCGAAGGGCATTTTTTCGGAGGTGAGTATCGTGATAAAACATTACCATCAAATACAGTCAAGCGTGTTTTAAACGGGGAAATTTATCATGGTATGCGTGATTTTCCAAAAGAGACTTTTGTGACAGGCTTTTTTGCGAATGAGTTAATTAATACGATAGGTGTGTCGTTTACTTATGAAAATAAGCAGTATGCACTGTTCATTAGACCTGATATTCGCTTGTTGTTCTCTGAAGTGCATACGATACTTGGTGGACTTATGCTTACGATGACAGTACTTAGTCTATTGGCAATGCTACTTTTTGCTAAGGCTCTAATTCGCCCTATTACACAACTAACAGAGGCAACACATCAGCTTGCACATGAAAAATTCGATACGCTACTGGATATAGATCGAGCAGATGAGATTGGACAATTAGCGGTTAGCTTTAATGTCATGACAGAAAAATTACAGGAAAATGATCGAATACGTAAAGAGTTTATCAGTAATGTATCGCATGATTTTCAGTCACCATTGTTGAATATTCGAGGCTATGTAGATTTACTAAAGAATCCCTTGCTGACCGACAAGGAAAGGCAGGAATATACAACGATTATTGAACTAGAGACGAAGCGTATGTCGACATTAACGAAGCAATTACTATTACTAACGTCACTCGATCAATCTACAAGGTTGTTAAAGTGTGAACCTTATCGTTTAGATGAGCAATTAAAGGAAACCGTAAGGAAATATCGCTGGCAGCTTGAAGACGCTAATGTACAATTATCGTATCAGCTTGAACCAGTAACATATGATGGCGATGCTGGGTTATTACAAAATGTGTGGGATAATTTATTGACAAATGCCATTAAATACAATGTCGAAGGTGGAGAAATTCATATTCACATACAAGAATCCTCAACCTCAGTTGAAGTGCTTATTGAGGATAGCGGCATAGGAATGACTGTCGAGCAACTACAAAAGGTATTTGATCGCTTTTATCGAGTAGATGCGTCCAGAACAAAGCAAGGTACTGGGCTTGGACTAGCCATCGTGAAGCAAATTGCTGAATTACATGGAGGAACGGTTCATATGGATAGTGTTATAAATTCCGGTACGAAGGTGCGTGTCCACTTACCTAAACTGTAATGAGGAGTACCTGTAAAGTTTATGTTCACAAGATAAACTGCTAAATAAGTTGAAAAAGCTTAGGGGGGTATCGTTTTGGAACAAAAATGGAGTATACGCCTTATTCGTCTTGCTGCGATTTTTGCCTTATTTGATACGTATCTAGGCTCACATATGTCTAGCTCAGGTAGTTACGAATATAAACCGATACATGCACATAATTACTCATAGATTGGTTAAGTATGTTTGCATGGGGTTTTTGCTATCGTACCTTTAAAGTGAAATTACAAAAATTAGTGACAGTACATGGTTGATCCGCGGTTCTCGGTGTTTTTGGCTTAACGCTAGGCATGTGGTTTTACAATTTGAGTCCATTTAGTTTTAGCAGAACATTTACAATGATTTTCTTTATCGTAGGTGGGATAACAGCTTTGCTTTATTCATCGTTGTAACGTTTATGGTAGATCAAAAAGAAGAAATGAAAAACTAATCAACATACCGCGTCACCGTCTTTAATAAGAGTGACACGGTATTTTTTATGAAGAACAGTTTTGTTTGGCTCGTTATCAAAAGCTAGATATGACATTTGATAAAACATGAAAGTTAATCGCTAAAACAAAAAGTTGGATGACATTCTGTTAAAATGTATTCATGTGGATAGGTTGAGTGAAGTGGTTCATCGGACGCCCTCAGAAAGCTTTGCTCTGCGCGAAAGCGAAGCGTCAGCAACAAATGTTTTTCTGTGCGGAAGCGAAGCGTCAGCAACAAATGTTTTTCTGTGCGAAAGCGAAGCGTCAGCAACAAAGCGCCCAGTCGGAACGGAAATCAACCCCACTTTAGCTAACGAGTCCTTTATTTAATATTTTCAAGAGACTTCTTAAGCCATTTTGTTGCCTCAGTATAATCCTGTGCAACACCGTGTCCTTTTTTGTAAAGCATACCAAGCTGGAATTGTGCTTTTTGATGCCCTTGATTGGCAGCGAGTCGATACAGCTGGGCGGCCTTCACAAAATCCTTTGGTACCCCTTGCCCATGACTGTGCATTTGAGCCAATTGATATTGTGCTTTGGCATGTCCCTTAGTGGCAGCTTGTTCAATCCATTTCGCAGCCTCAGTATAATCCTGTTCGACACCTTTACCCTTATCAAATAAATTACCGAGCTGATATTGAGCACCGGCATGTCCTTGGGTCGCTGCTAGTCGATAGCAGCGTCGGGCCTCTTCTAGGTCCTGCTCGATCCCTAATCCGTGCTCATATAATAAGCCTAATTGATATTCAGACTGAATATGGGATTGATCAGTAGCGGCCCTCCACCATTTTACTGCTTCATCATAGTTCAATTCAGCTTCATATAATAATCCGAGCTCGTACTGAGCATCAGCATAACCCTTTTCAGCAGCCGCTTTGAAGTAAGGGAGAGCTTCCTCTGGTTGCTGGAGGTGGTATATATAAATACGTCCAAGCTCAAAGCCCGCACTTATATGTCCATTGTTAGCGGCTAGCTGTAACCATTTTTTAGCTAAAGTTATGTCGTTTTCTTTAACATAGAGCACACCAAGACAGTATTGAGCATTCAAGTGTCCTTTATGTGCTGCGAGCTTAAACCATTTTATAGCCTCTAGGTGATCATAAGGAATACCTTGTCCAGTGTTATATAGCATAGCGAATTGAAATTCTGCATTTGTATGGTCTTGAAGTGCAGCTAAATGGAACCATTGCGCAGCTTCTTCAAAATTTTGCGAGATGCCACGACCTTTAAGGTACATATAGCCAAGATTATATTGAGCACTAGCATCACCTGCTAATGCAGCCATTTCAAAATAGGTTATAGCTTCCTCATAGCTTTGCTCGACACCAGTTCCATTGTGATAAAGGAATCCAAGATTATTTTGAGCGCTTGTATTCCCTGAATTGGCTGCTAGCATGTACCATTTTGCCGCCTCGAAAAAGTTTAGTGGCATACCGAGTCCTTGATTGTATAGGACTCCTAGATTGTACTGCGCATCTGCGTTATCTAAATCTGCAGCAGCTTTATAATAGTGAGCGGCTTCTTCATAATTTTGGATAACACCGTGACCTAAATGATAGAACACGCCTAAGCTATAAAGCGCGTTTGCATCATTTTGCGCAGCGGCACGTTCATACCACATTTTTGCAACTGCATAATCTTTCTTAACACCACGCCCTTGATTATAAAGAGCGCCTAAATTATATTGAGCACTTGCATTCCCTTGTTTTGCGGCAAGCTCAAACCAGTCTGCAGCAGTTTTATAGGCCTCGGTTGATTGGTCATCTTGAAGTAGCGTATTTATATCAAAAGCTGAAGTTATATCTTCAAAGCGGGAGCTTTGCCGCATCAACTTTGCCTTGAAGGTACGGTCATAGCGTTCGATAAACCATTCTACAATATCACTTATATAATCAAGAACAATTTTTGCTGCCTTTGCCTCCACAACTTCACTTCTATTACTAGAAGTCATTTTGCTTACAAGATTCATTAATAAATAAATGCGACGTGGATGAACTTTTGCAACAAAGCTACGATTATTGAGTAATGATCGAATATTTTTTAGCTTCGGTTCGGTATGCATTTCCAGCTTATAAAGTTCATATAAAACTTCCTCCAGTACTAGGAGTGATTTTTGAAGAGATAGAGCTGGCTTTGCAATGGCGAGCGAGCTAGCATCCTGTAAATTATTAGCCAATTTCACCAAGCACAAAGCTTTTAACTTCTTACATTGATCTTGGAGGATTTCATATTGTACAACGATAGCAATCACCTCTTTCATTCTTTGTATGCTCTTCACTAAAAATCTGGATATTTAATTTGTTAACACCGAGTATATTAGTTGATTTCTGTTCCGACTGGGTGAACCCTTGAAGATCAGCGATAGAGGAACGAAGGCTAAAACCATCACATCCTATGGTAACGCCTTCGTGACCAATATCGTGCTGTTGCTGTCGGAACGGAAATCAACAATACACTACGATGATATCCTCTTTTTTCATATATCGGGAAAATACCGTTATTGTTGAATTGTCCTCGATACATGATACTATTTGTTATAAGGAGATTTGTTGAAATTCAGTAACGATTATTAGAGAGCGCATATGCCAAAGTTTCATATTATCCGGGGGATAGAAATGATGAAAAATATTGCAGCAATTATACCAGCCTATAATCCACAACAGTCACTTATAACCTATGTCCACCAATTATTAGCCACCGCTATTAGCCAAGTTATTATTGTCAATGATGGTAGCGACCAAAAATATGCAAATGTATTTGAAGAATTACAAAAGATTGACTGCTGTCGAGTACTAGAGCATGACAACAATATTGGAAAGGGAGGCGCACTAAAAACAGCCTTTGCCTATGTAATGGAGCAAAGAGGGATGTTTCAAGGTGTTATAACAGTAGGTGCTCATAGGCAACATTCTTTACAGGATGTGAAGCTAGTTTTAACAATGACAAAGGTATTTTCTGAAGGAATTGTGTTAGGCGTACGTAATTTCCATTCCTCGGACAGCACGTTTTTATCATATTGGGGTAATCGAACAACAAGTTTGTTTTTTGAAATCCTTTATCATAGAAAACTGATGGATACACAAACTGGTTTACGCTTTATTTCTAAAAAAGAGCTACCGTGGCTGATGAAAGTAAAAGGTGAACGATATGACTACGACACAAATATGTTAGTTGCGGCAATTAAAAGAAAGTGTCCAATTTTTGAAGTAGAGATAGGCCAGCTACGAATAAAGAAAAATACAGTGATCCAGTATGATGAAATAACAAATGCAGGGTCAATTATTGCTAAAATGCTTATGAATTATTTAAATCCAAGGAAAAATAACTATAGGTGAAGTAATATGCTAGGATAAAGAATAAAAATTACTCAAGAACGTAGCAAGTATAGAAAGAAGGAGAGCTATGATGATGGAATATTCAGATCAAGTGAAAAATCGTGTGAAACGGATGGAAGGTCAGCTACGTGGAATTTTAAAAATGATGGAAGAAGAAAAGGACTGTAAGGCAGTCATTACTCAATTATCGGCAGTACGCTCAGCAGTAGATCGTACAGTTGGTGTTATTGTTAGTACGAATCTTTTAGAATGTGTACAAAATGCTGAAGGTGATGGCGAGAAAATGAATGAAGCTATTCAAGAAGCAGTTAATTTAGTGGTGAAAAGCCGTTAAATAAAGGGAAGCCTACCTTATAAAAAAGATCATCATAAAACTCACTTTAAAACAGGTGAGTTTTTATTTTTTTACAAAAATATAGTTTAATTCGATACTTATATTTTATTTCGAGGTATTTATACCTATTGATTACGTGTTGTACATATCGTTGAAAGTCATGGATAGTGAACTTGTCCGATAGATTTGTAGTTCCTTTCTCTGTTATTCTAATTACAACATATAACAAATGGAAGGTGATTTATTGTGAAGAAATGGTTGATAAGCGGAGCAGCATTATTGATGTTAAGTCCAACAGCAGCCTATGCTCAACATGCAGACGCTCGCTCAGTAAATACTTCCTCTGTGTTTGCTTATAATGTAGTAGCTGATAATAAAGTAACAACTTGGGATCAATTCACAACAGAAATCGTAAAGCAATTAAATAATTTCGCTCCTGAAATTAAAATTACATATAGTGGATCAATGACTGATTTCAAAAAGAATTTTATGAAGTCCTTTGAAAAAGCACAGGAACAAGCAGTCTACGCGAGTGGTCATATGGAGAGTACGGCTATTTCTGCAGACTCAATGGGTAATGTGACATTTAAAGTGAAATATTTGACAAACCAAACGCAAGAAGCGGCCGTACAAAAAAAAGTGGATCAAATATTAAAAACGATTATTAAGCCTTCAATGAAAACAGAATTCGAAAAAGTAAAAGCGATTAATGATTATATTGTGTCAAATACTACATATGGTACTAAAACAAAGGCTAGTCCTCATAGTGCTTATGCATTGTTAATGGAAGGACAAGCTGTATGTCAGGGCTACGCGTTAACAGCTTATAAAATGTTAGAACAAGCTGGATTCGATGTAAAATATGTTGTTGGTACTGTTAATAATAACGAGGCACATGCATGGAATTTAGTGAAGATTGATGGTAAATGGTATCATTTAGATACAACATGGAATGATCCATTACCAAATCGTTTCGGTGCTTCTTCGTATGATTATTTTTTAGTAACGGATGCACAGCTAAAGAAAGATCATAAATGGATAGCATCAAATTATCCTGCTGCAACAAGTACAAAATATAGCTATATGCAAAATGTTCATTTTGCATATCAGGTTAATAATACACTGTACTTTAGCAATACGGCAGACAAAGATAAATTGTATACGCTGGATTTAGCAAGTGGTAAAAAAACAAAGGTCATTGATAAACGTGCTTTGTATATTACAGGAGCGGATAGTTTTTTATATTTCAGTGATTACAGTAACAGTGGCTACTTAACAAAATTAAATCTTAAAACATTAAAAACTGAGGTGCTCGTGAAGCAAGTAGTTTCTGATTTAAGAATTAATGATAATTACTTAGTTTATATTGTTAATGGCAAAGAACAGAAGCTTAAAATAAAATAAACTTCAAATATTCTTTTCTATTTATAAAATGACAGCACAAAAGGACTTCCGAGTGAGTCCTTTGTGCTTTTTTTGTATATAATGAAAACAGGAAAACGGTTGGAGGTGAGGATTTTGTGGAAAAAATTAGCCATTATTGTAATTTTAATTATTTTTATTGACCCCATTTATACGGCTGGTAAAGCAGTTGTACAACAAGTAATAACTTGGGCAAATAATGATGAAATAGAAACGGTGCTTCTTTCAACAAAGGACAAAATCATAGATGTTACTGCTAAACTTTCAGAGAATACCTCCATTGAAACGGCCACACCTATAGAAGAAAAGCCAGAAGGAGGAGCCGTTACAGCTCCTGTAGCCAAAAAACCTGAAGCAAAGTTAGTTGTAACAAATGCAAAGGAAATGGCTGATGCGATGTATGCGTACTATAGTAGTTTTTCACCTACGTTTGAGATTCAATATAAAGGCGATACACAACGATTTGAACAGTTAGTGGAAGAAGCCTATGAAAATGCTATAAAACGGGATGATTATGTATATGGACATATTAGTAAGCATTCAATTCGTTTTGAATATGGGAGAAAAACAGCCAAAATCTTTGGAGAGCAAAGTTATTTAATGACACCAGAACAGGCATCATTTGTTGAAATGAATGTGCAAGAGATTGTAGCCTCAATCAATAAGAAATCATTAAGTGATGTAGAGAAGGTTAGGGCTGTCAATGATTATATCGTCGCCAATACCGCCTATACGGATCAAACGAATTCAAGTCCACATAGCGCTTATACAGTGCTTGCAGAACATGGTGGTGTTTGTCAGGGCTATGCGTTGTTGGTTCATTCGATGTTACAAAAGCTAGGTATAGAAACGAAATATATCATAGGCTATGTCGGACAGGAAGGACATGCTTGGAATTTAGTAAAGTTGGATGGTCGATGGTATCACCTCGATACAACATGGAATGACCCGGTACCTGATCGTAAAGGGGCGGTTCGCTATCAATACTTTTTAGTGGATGATCGAACGATGGCAAAGGATCATACGTGGATTGCTAAAGATTACCCGAAAGCAACGAGTACAATGTATAGCTACTTTCATAATGTAGATTTCGCTGCACAAGTAGGGCAACAAATATTTTATAGTAATGTTGCTGATGATAATAAGTTGTACGTGCTTGATTTACAAACTGGTAAATCGAAACGCGTCACTAAATCACGTGCACAGTACATCGTTTATGCAGATGGCTGGCTATATTTTAGTAATTATTCACAAGGAGCGTATTTAACAAAGATTCGCCCGGATGGAAGCGGCGAAAAAGTATTAAATAGGGAAGAAACGAAGGATTTATTTGTGCAGGACAACTATTTATATTTCACGACAAATGAACTAAAGAAAATGGCGCTTTAACTTGATCAATAAAATGATATGAGTGACATGCCAGAAGATACACGTTATGTGAAGCGGCTCATCGGACGCCCCCAGGAAAGCGCCCAGTCGGAACGGAAATCAACCCCTCGTCTTACAGAAGAGTAGTACTTTGTTTAAATAGACACCTTGATTTCATTGAACATAATAGTTTTCAACAACATGAAGAGCCTATGACATTACAGATTGTCATAGGCCTTTTTTGATCGTTCTATAAGATAATGGATTGGCGAATGCTGACACAGAGAAACTTCAATTTGTGGATACATCGATTTCATTTCATATGAAAAAGTTTTAAAAATTAATGGATTATGCTTTATGGCACCACCATTACAATAAAGGCTGAGTGCTTCGCCCTTATAGTCAATTTTTTTCACCACAGCGCATGCAAGGAGTACTAATTCATGAGCAGCACGCATTGATATTTGAATAGCGCATGAATCCTTTTTGGTCACGGCCCCTGCCAAAAATGCACCCATTTTTGCAAGCTTCGCGTTTGTGTAGGATGGACGGAATAGCCATGAAGCTAGCTCTGTAACATCTTGGATCCGTAAGTAATCATAGACAGCACTTTTTAATATGGTCGGCTCACCACGCCCGTCTTCCATACGGAAAATGGCGCGTATAATTTCTTGTCCTAACCAATAGCCACTGCCTTCATCTCCTGCACGATGCCCCCAACCACCTGCACGTACTATTTGTGTACCATCAAATGCATACGCAATAGCTCCTGTTCCAGCAATGAGTAACGCGCCTGCCTGTCCAGCAGTAACACCAAGTAAAGTGGCTTGTGCATCATTTTCTATAATAAGCGTATCTATCTTTAACTGTAATGTAGATAGCGCACTATGAACGATTGCTGATACGGCTTCATGATCTTTAGGAGAATCAATCCCAGCCATTGCAAATGTAGCAACAGCAATATTTGAGTCATCTTGCTGTTGTAAAAAACCTTGCACATTTGCTAATAATGCTTGCAATATTTCTGTAGCAGCTGTAGCACCGATCGCTTGATAATTCGAGCCACTGGTTGATGTTGTATATTTTATTTCACCAGACTCGGCATGTACGAGCGCACATGCCGTTTTTGTAGCACCACCGTCAATAATAAGTAGCCATTCCATCATTGATTCCATTCCTCGAAAATTACTGTTAATTGTTTTTCTGCCTCAACAATCTTAGACTCTTTCAAACTAACCCACTCTTTAAGGTTATGAGAATTTGCCTTGGAGCGTTCCAGAGATTCTTTCATCGTTGCGGGCGCTGGACCACCAAGTAATGTACGTACACCAACGAAAGTTTCTGGTTTTAATGTGCTATAAAAATCTTCCTCAGAAATTTTTAATGGCTTACCAGTAATTAATTTAGATTGTGTATTGGCAAGACCCCATGTAAGACTTGCTAGAGATTCCTCCCCATGAGAGAGCAATACTTTAATACATTTACTAACAATACTATGTGCTTGGCGGAAGGAAATCCCTTCAGAGCGCACAAACGTATCTGCGAGCTCTGTCACATTGGCAAAGCTATTTTCTGCTCGATTTCTTAGTTTTTTCTTGTTTACATCCATCGTGACAACAAGTGAACCAAATAGTTTGTAAATACCTATTAAACGGTCGATGGCGCGCCATAAATAAGGTTGCATATCATCCTCTGTGTCTACGATATCTCCAAAAGGTGTATTATGTACCATTTGTAATACTGTACTAGCATCACCAACAACTGCTGATAGCAATGAACGCGTATGCTCTATCGAAACAGGATTGCGCTTTTGTGGCATGATAGAGCTCACTTGCACGTACGGGCTTGCTAGCGTAAATGCATTGAATTCCTGTGTAGCCCAAAGTAAGAAATCTTGGGATGTGCGGCCAAGATTAAGTGCCGCAAGTTGCACGATACTCGCTGCCTCAGCAATATAATCTGCTCCTGCAACAGCATCCCACGCATTTTCGATAATATCATCGAATGCCAATAACTCACGCATGCGCTCTCGACTAATATTGAAGCCTGTTGTCGTTAATGCCGCAGCCCCCATACTACTGCGATTCACCGTTTTATAGACATGCTGTAAACGTTCAAAATCTCGTTCAAGTTGATCGATGACAGCTTTCAAATAATGCGCAAAGGTTGTTGGCTGTGCCTGCTGCGTATGTGTATAGCCAATCATAATCGTATCAACGTGCTCCTCAGCAGCTGCGATTAAATCATCTCGTAATGTCAGTAATTCTTGCATAAGCAATAACAATTTTTTTCTTAAAGTCATGCGATAGATGGCAATGCCCATATCATTACGACTTCTACCAATGTGAAGATTCCCTGCAACATCACCAGCAAGCTCTATTAATTTATTTTCGATGCGGAAAAACAAATCCTCATATCGCGGGCTGTAATCCTCTATACGATAATAGTTCAAGTCTAGTTTTTTTAAAGCAGTACCAATTTCTTTAGCTTCTTCTTGTTTAACTAGACCCTGTTCTTCTAACATTTTTAAGTGTGCAATATTGATTTGCAACATAATTGTTAAAAAATTTTTCTTGGCTTCATCGTAAGCCGGTTGCAAGACAATTTTACGATAAATATTAGAAGGGAAGGTCATCCCATCTTCCCGCTGGGTCTTGTTGCGGAAATCTTCAAACATAGTTATTGCCTCCTAGTAGATTAG
Organism: Lysinibacillus sp. NPDC086135; assembly: GCF_044746345.1. Taxonomy (NCBI): domain Bacteria; kingdom Bacillati; phylum Bacillota; class Bacilli; order Caryophanales; family Bacillaceae; genus Lysinibacillus; species Lysinibacillus sp. NPDC086135. The sequence goes on from NZ_JBIVCA010000019.1 coordinate 19,654, forward strand.
CAGTTATATGGCCGAACCAGCACTGCCTTTAGATAACTTCTCGGAAATAATAAGTACAATTAAAATTAAACAAATTTGTAAGACACCGTATGCACAAGCAGTTCCAAATTTAAAAGAATACAATTTTTGGAATATCGCCACTGATAATGGGATCGTTGACGTACTGTAAAGAAGAATAGACGCTACGAATTCGCCAAAGCTTTGAACAAGTGCTAGTAATGTACCCGCCAAAATGCCCGTAAATGTAAGTGGTAGTACAATACGTCTAAATGAATACCACCATGTTGCACCTAAACTTCGTGATGCTTCTTCGATAGATTGATCTAATTGCACAAGTGATGCAGATGTCGATCGGAAAACAAGAGGTAAATGTCTAATAAAATAAGCTAACGGCAAAATCCAAAATGTCCCGATAAGAACCTGATTAAAAGAGAATATATTTTCCGTACTAAAGGCTGCAATCAGATTGACAGCTACAACCGTACCCGGCAATGCCCAAGGAACCATGATTAAAATATCGAGTAATGTTTTACCTTTAAAATTTAACCGTACCATAGCATAGGCTGCAGCAACACCGAAAATGATATTGCCGAGCGTGGCAACAATCCCCATTCGAACAGAATTCCAAATCGGTCGCCACGTCCGTTCATCTGTAAAAAGAGCATGATAATGATCCAATGTATAGTCTGTTGGGAGAATTTGCGTTTTCCATGCACCATCAACGGAAAATGAAATTAATATAAGCACTAAAATCGGCAAAATTAAAATTAATGTACCTATGAAAGATGCAATAGTCGCCATAACTTTCATGCCTCTTGAAGACACTTCAGATCGATGAACACTAATACCTTTGCTAAGATTTTGGTAATTTCGGCGGTTTTGATACCAGCGCATAATAATTAAAAAGGTAATGGAAACAAAGGATAAAATCATAGATTGTGTCGCTGCCATATTTAAATTCCCATTCGTACGTGATAAATAGATTTGCATAGTCATTGTGCGTTCAACACCGAACATTAAAGGTGCAGTGTAGGATGCCATAGAAATCATAAATACGAGTAGGGATGAGGCAACAATCGAGGGTGTTAACATGGGCAGAATAACCTTTGTCCATACTCGAACACGCCCGGCACCTAAGCTAGTTGCGGCTTCTTCTAAAGCTGGATCAAGACCTTTTATAGCTGCTGAGGCGGTTAAGTAGAAGTAAGTGTACATAGTGAATGTATGTACTACGATAACCCCCCATATGCCTTTTAATGAAAATGGAACTTGCTCTAAACCGAATAGGTGCTGAAACGCACGTGGGAAAATCCCACTCTCTCCATACAAAAATGTAAAGGACAGCACACCTACTAGCGGCGGAAGAGCCATGGGTATCAATACTAAAACAGAGAGTATCCGTCTGCCTGGGAAATCATAGCGTTCCAGTAAAAATGCCATAGTTACACCGACGATTGCACAGCAAATAACACTGATAACGGATATATAAATACTAGTCCATAATGCTTCTATATTTGCTGGGCTAGCTATATTAAAAAAATTTTTATAATTAGATAGTACATCATCACCAGAAAAGCTTTCTGTAAAAGTTTGATAGAATGGGTATACTACATAGGCAAACAACACTAAAAATAAAGGTGCAACTAAAATATAGACAAACCAATTTGAGCTAGTTAGTCGTGTCCATGCATTTCCTTCAGAAGGATTGAGGTGTGTTTTTTCCATGTTGTTACCCTCCTATTCTCCCAAAAAATACAGTGAATCTTGGGCTATATTTAAGGTGATGTCTTCACCAATTTTTTTAAGTTGACCGTTCATATTGATAATCATTACTTTTAGTGAAAAATCTAGGCATTCTACAATGTAGTTCACACTTATTCCTGTAAATTCAACAAAAGTGATTTTACCTGTTAATGTGTTTTCACCAATACCTTGATTAATGGATTCAGGGCGAATAGAAATAAATACTTTGTCTCCAATCATATGCGTGAAAGTGGGGGAGCTTTGTTGCTTTCGCCCAGTCAAAACAAGTCCACTTGCCGTTTTTACTTGTATATCGTCACCATTAACAGCATCAATTGTCGCCTCAATTAAGTTTGTCTCACCAATAAAATCTGCGACGAAGCGGTTAGAAGGTCGATTATAAATTTCTAGCGGAGTACCGATTTGTCTGACGTTCCCATTTTCCATGACCATGATCCGATCTGACATGGACATAGCTTCCATTTGATCATGCGTAACATAGATGGTTGTAACACCAAGCTCGGATTGAATACGTTTTATTTCTACGCGCGTTTCTTCGCGTAATTTAGCATCTAAATTCGACAATGGCTCGTCTAACAATAAAATATCAGGCTCTATCACAAGTGCTCTTGCCAATGCAACCCGTTGCTGCTGACCACCAGATAATTCATTAATTTTCCGATTCCCATATTGCGATAAATGAACAAGCCCTCTAATACGGTCGACCTTTTGTTTGATTTCCGACTTCGAAAATTTTCGTACTTGTAATCCAAAGGCGATATTTTCATCTACCGTCATATGTGGAAAGAGGGCATAATTTTGAAACACCATACCGATATTCCGTTTATTAGGTTGAAGCCTTGTCACATCAAAATCATCAAAAAGAATTTTCCCTTCTGTTGGGTAATAAAAGCCGGCTATCATTCTTAGTGTAGTCGTTTTCCCGCAACCACTTGGGCCGAGGAAGGTGAAAAATTCACCAGCTTTAATATGAAGATCTAAATCTTTTACGCCATGAATGTGACCGAATTTCTTAGAGACATTTTTTATTTTGACACTTTTCAACTGAAATGCTCCTTTCTCGTTAGAAAATTAGTTACATGAAGCCTCGAGCAAAAATATACTCGAGGCTTAAAAATATGAACAATATTTGTAGGTGTTTTTGAGTCAAAAATCTTTAAAAATCGGTCACTTTTTTCCGCGTCCTTTAATATTGTTATCCCAATACTCCATCCATTCTGCTTCTTTATCAGACATGAGTTTCCAGTCTATATCAAAAGTTTTTAAGTCTAATTCTTTATACCACTCAGGCATTGAAGCTTTATCGATATCTGAGCGAGTAGGAATTTGATAGTAATCGTTTGCTAGTTGAGTCACCATTCCCTTTCCAAATAAAAACTCTACGAAGAGCTTTGCATTTTCTAGGTTTTTAGCATTGTTGACAACAGCAACACCATCAACTAAAATCGGTGCACCACTTTTCGGATAAATATAATCAAACGGATAATCAGTCGTATATTTCTTTAATAAAATATCTTGCAAATTCCATAAAGAAACACTGCCTTCTTGTCTTGTCATCTTTAAATAAAGTGCATTCGGATCTTGTGTATATTCCTTCGTGTTGGCATCTAATTTTAATAACCAATCATAGCCTTTCTCAGGTGTATCTGCACCTTGACGTAAAATCATAGATGAATAAATAGTACGCATCGTCCCAGATGCTAACACACCACGAATTAAAATTTTATCTTTCCACTTTGGATCTAATAATTCATCCCAATCTTGTGGACCTGTATCTTTCTTTAACACATCACTGTTAATCATAATGACTTCTGGCAGTAACATTTCACCAAACCAACGACCATCCGCATCTTTATAAGCTGCATCAATGGAGTCGTTAAAACTAGGCTTCCAAGCTTGAAGTAAACCTTCATTGGCACCGACAGTTAGTGCAGATTGCGTACCGCCCCACCAAAAATCAGCCTGAGGATTTGCTTTTTCACCACGTAGGCGTTCTAAAATTTGCTGTGCGCCCATCGTTAAAAATTCCACTTCAATGTCCGGGTACTTTTCATTAAACTGATCGATTACTTTTTGCACCATTTCTTCATCGCGCCCTGTATAAATAACGAGCTTTCCAGATGGCTTAGCTGCTACATCGGTCTTTTCAGAACTGGACGTTTTGTCGCTATCTTTTGTAGCAGCCTTGTCACTACTACAAGCAGCTAAGACAAGAAGCATCAGCACAAGTAAAAAACCGAAAATTCGTGTTTTCTGCATAATCTTCCCCCTCCCTAATAGTGAAAAACTTACATACTATTAGTATAATCCTAAAACTTAGCGTTAATGTTAGAAAAATTAAAAAATTATAATTATATTCATCGTAGCTAGGTAAATATTAGATAGCGATGGTGCTTCACTAAAGTTGGAAACGTTTTAAAGTAGCGGAGGTTTAAAGTATAAGAGTTTTGAGGGATAGAATAGCGAATATGTAAGTGAACAAATATTGATTTTGGTGATTTTGAAAGGGATCCCTAATTCATGATTCTAGGCAAACAGGGTTCGGTTGTGATCCGCTCTCTATCAAGGAGAGAATAGGAATCCTCAAAATTTTCTAAAGCGTATCGATCCATCATACTGGACGAGTGAAAATATTGCCGCACTAGCGGACCATAACATTGCACTAGGTGATGAAAACGGCAATTTTAGACCAAATGAAAACGTAACACGTGCACAATTTACAGTGTTCATGTATCGAGCGCTTGGTTTATAAAAGTTCATACTTAAATTAAGGGAGATGTATCAAAAAAATGATCCATCTCCCTTTCTAATTTAGATTAAAGTATTTACTTACTGACAGGCTCTAAAGATTTTCCCTTTTGTCGTCGCTGCGAAAGTATTGTCGGTAGCATCATACCTAAAATAACTAAAATAATACCCGCTATTTGTAAAGAAGTTAATGGCTCATGGAGAACAATAACTGAAACGGTTACGGCAACGGGCAACTCCATAGCACTTAAAATAGAGGCAAGAGCTCCTCCCACTTTCGGAACAGCTATAGAGAATAAATAAATTGGCAAAATAATACCGAATAGCCCCAGTGCTAGTCCAAATTTCCATAACCCCCCGGCGAATAATTTGCCGTTCCAAAGAACTTCAGGGTTTAGGAAAATACCAATAATGATAAGGGCGACAAAAGAAACAATCAACACGCGTGATGTCGTTGTAATACCCTCCACATGACGAGAGTTAAATTGAATAAAGCAAGCAAAAGTAAAGGCAGCAGCAAAACCTAGTAGCCAGCCTTGAATAGGAATATCGCTTAAATCTACATTTAGTACGCCAGCGGCTAAAATCGTTCCAGCAAATAATACAATGATGGAAATCACTTCAGTCCGACTTGGAAAGCGTTTATGAAGGGCGCAATCTATTAATAAGCCGATCCACGTGAATTGGAAGAGCATTACTACTGCAAGAGAAGCTGGTAGATACTTTAATGATTCGCCGTATATAATTCCTGTAGTTCCGGTAAATATCCCGGCGCACACCAAAATAAGCAGTCCCTTTTTAGAAAGCTTCGGCAATTGTCTTTGTGTCACTATAAAAATTGTTGCAACAAGCATAAAGCCAATAATATATTGACTTGATACTGCCTCTCCTGTTGTAAAGCCATGCTGCATAGCTACTTTGACAATTGTCGATAGTACACCGTAGCTACTAGAAGCAATGACAATTAAAAGAGGATATAATAAATTTTTCTTCATGTTTTTTTGTTTCACTTCCTAAAATTGCTTTACCATATGATGAAATGGTTCATCAATTATGGACCATGGCTCTGTAATGACAAAGCCCATGCGTTCATAAAGGCGACGAGCGTCCTCTTTTTCCGTTTCAACATTTAATGATAATTTTGTATAGCCTCGTTTTTGTGTTTCCTCTACGGCAAATTGCAGTAATAATGTTCCTATTCCTTTACCACGAGCTTCTGGTGCTACACAAATAGTATCAATATAATATTCATCTTCATGAGCCTCTTTATCGATGATGATAGAAGGCGCATTTTTCTCTTCAAGCCATTTTACGAGATTTGCATCCATATGAATGGCTTCGACACCATTATAGTAAACAAGAGTTCCTAATACTTGCCCATTCAGGGCAGTAACAAAAGTATTTAAATAGGAATGTCGATTGTCCTCACGTTTGAATAGTACAGTAAGTTCTTGTTCAACGGCTTTCGCTGTTTGTTCACCTGTTAAACGGTTTGCAATATCACCAATCGCATCAATAATTAATGGTACAACGGCATGGGCATCCTGTGGTTGCGCTTGTCGAATTGTAATACTCATTGTCAAAATCCCTACCTTTCTATAGGCAAGTATAACAAAGATAGAGGATGACTCAAGTTTTTGAGTAAATGGTGATATTCTGATGGCATCATTAACTTCTTTCGGCGGGTGCCAAACACCCGCCGAAAGAAGTTAAAGCCTCCGGCGGATGTCACGGAATCGGAAAGAAGTTCTTAGGGGATGTTAGCCTAAAACCATCGCATCCATGCGATAATGGCTAACTGACCTGCATCGTGCAGGCCTAAGCACAAAGCCGATTCCAGACGCAATTATGCCAAGGCATAGTTGATTATTATTCCGAAAGTTTAAAACTTTATACGACATCGATTTTCATGTTAATCTATAATGACTAGAGTTTCGGGAGGACAACAATGACAAAGGAAGATAAGGATTATATTTTAGTTTATGGAGATGCTTTTATTGACTATATCGCTGATGATGTAACAAATACATCTTTTACTAAATATATGGGTGGTGCAACGGTAAATGTTGCTGCGGGAATTAGCCGTATCGGTGCTCCATCTGCATTAATTACGATCACAGGAGATGACGAAGGATCTCAGTTTGTTCGAGATGGCCTTGCACAAGAAGGGGTAAGCCTGGATTATGCGGTATTTAACCCTGCGAAGCGTGTTAGCGGTGTCTATGTACATTTAACGGAAGCATGTGAGCGAATTTTTAAGGATTATGTCGATGAGACGCCAGATTTACAAGTAGAAGCAACCCAATTAAATGAAGCAGCTTTTAAACATGCATCTGCTTTAACTGTGTGCTCAGGTACAATGTTCCATCCTACAGCCCTTGATACTACACGTGCTGCTGTAGAGATGGCAAAGGAAAAAGGGGCAATTATCGCAATGGACGCGAATATTCGCCCTCTACGCTGGAGCAGTGAGCAGATTTGCCGTGAAACGATCACGTCATTTTTTGAGCACGTAGATATTTTAAAGGTTACTGATGAAGAATTATTTTTCCTAACAGAAACAACTAGCTTGGAAGAGGGCATTGAGCAATTAAACAGTTATTTAGTGCCCATTATTTTAGTAACAGTAGGGGAAAATGGCACATATGCGGTATTAAATGGTGAGGTTAGCCATGTACCGACAGAAAAGGTTGTGCCAGTAGATACTACAGGTGCTGGAGATGCATTTATGGCTGGTGTATTACGCGATGTTCATTACAATGGTTTCCCTACAACGGAAGAGGAACTTGTTCGTTGTGTAAGCTTTGGCAATAAGCTGGGTGCTTTAGCAGCCACTAAAGCAGGGGCATTAACAGCTCTTCCATTTTATGATGATATTAAACATTTACTTAAATAGTCGTTTGGAGCGTGCATACAATGGAGAAAAATTACGATGTATTAGTGAAGGATCGATTATTCTTTGGCGGTGCGAAAGATGCAGATTTAGCTTTTGAACAAGAAACGGTTGATATCGTGATTGATGTTCGAGTAAATGGCTTATCTAAAGAGGAGCAAGAAGCGGCTTCATATGCGTACAAGCATATGCCAATTGCAGATGAGGACATTGAAGTTGCACCATCAATTGGAAAAGTTGCGAAAGAAATTGTTTCTGCCTATGAGAATGGACAAAAAGTGTACTTCCATTGCGGAAGCGGGGGAGGTCGCGCAGGAGTGGCTGCCACTGCTGTATTAATGGAGCTTGGCATGGCCAATTCTCTAGAGGAAGCGGAAGGGGCGGTAAAGAAAGCCCGTTCACAAGTAACAATTCGTCCAAAAATGGCAGATGCTTTGCAGAAGCTATACAAATAAAAGAGAAGATGTACCAAAAGTTTTTTCAACTTTGGTACATCTTCTTTTTTTGTTAGTGAATTATACATTTTTGTTCTTTGCAGGGTGGATGTATAACCCCATACTATGGTGATCAAAATTAATAAATTGGTTTATTTTTGAAAATATAATTCACTTTTATGTTTGTAAGTTAAAAATACAAATTTAGGAGTGAATCAATTGACTACATTTACACCCTTACAAGAGGCTCAAGCCTTTACTGAAGCTTTTCTATTGTCTAACGAGCAGGTATCTGTAAACCATCCCTATAAGAAGGATAAAGGTCGATATCCACGAGTGCGGAAATTTTTCCAGAATCATTTATTAAATGGTACAAGTGATGCTTCCACATATCAACAAGGTGTTGGGCAATTAATGATGTTCTGTGCCCAGTTCGCTCAACAAAAGGCATTGGTTGGAGAGCGTGATGCAGTTTACAAAGAAATGGTTAATGCTGTTATTCCTAAACTTTTGAAAAGAACATATAATTTCCCGTCAATCAATCCATTAGCAGGCTTTATTTATCTTGGTGTAGCGATGCTTAAGAAGTTGGATGAATCTCAAAGCGATGTATCACTTTCTAATGTAGATGAGTTGTTAGTGCGATACCGAGACTATTTTGCTAATGAAGTATTAAGTTATAAAGAAAACTATGCGTTAATGTATCATCGGACTCCGTCTGCTTGGACATATAATGACTCAGAAAAAGCGTACCGTTTTGCTACTGGACCCTATTCGGGTCAAATAGGATACTGGATAACTACCGCAGATTTATCCACAGATCCTCAAAAAAAATACTTAGAGATGCCAACAGTTCTTGATAGCTCAGGACAAGTTTCTTTTGCTGGTATTCAACCAGGAACAAGTGATAGAGATTATATAGATCACCATTCCTATTTCAACACTAAAAACGAGCGATTTATTCTTAACGAATCGCTAAATACAATTGCATTATGGATGGCGGCACATGTTTATGATGTAAAAGTGAATAAGACTGGAGCTTCATTAAATCCTGCATATAACTTAAAAAATGCAATCAGAGATGTTCTTAGCTATACTCATTGGGGTTCAAATACGTTAGTTGCTAATGATGCTAAAGGGTGTTTCCAACAAGAGCCATTTAACGATGCATTAACTGCTAAAAGAGTTCTTCCGGTTCATGGATATTCCGAAGTAAACTTAACGAATAATATGCTGCGATCTCGATTTGATTCTCCGGCATATAATACATTTGCAATAACATTCTTACAAATCTTTGCAAGCTTGATTGAAAATCCAACAGTTTCATCATGGTACAATCTTGTTCCAAATTCTGATTCAGATTCTGGAATTATGGTAGTTCAGATGATTAATACCTACCAAGATATATTTACAAACTATTCAATTATCAAAAACACTTTAATGAATAATTCGCTTAGCCAAGCTAAATATTGGGGTATGTACATTCCAGAAAACGCAATGTTAGGTTCATCCGAGTTGATTAAAAATCCATGGCAAATACCTAATAAGGGCGAGGGGATCAATCAAGCCATGGTCGGATTGTTCAATGTTTATCCTGGATTCGCAGGTCAAGGATTTACAAGTATTAATAATAAAATCGGGGAAGCAATTAAACTCCAACTTGAAGTTGGTCGAGCATTACATGGTCAAAATGCCTTCCCATCACACGGTCGTTCAGGTCTTTGGGATTTAGCTCGCTTAGATATATTAGCCGATGCTTCAAATACAGATGGGACTGTTAGCTCGGCTACAGACCTAACTACTACTGATAAAGAATCTCCAAACTGTGCTGGAGCACGTCGCACATTCTACGCTTTAGCTATGGCGTTAGCAGTCGATGGTTCTAACGGTTTTGCTTCAAATTAATGCATACCCGATTTAGGTGGAAGAAACATATAGATGATATTTGTTAAATTGATCAGAGTGAAGGCTAAGTGACTCCTTGGGGATCAGCGTCACGGATGAGATCTTGTAGCACAAGCGATGCGACTCATTGGACGTCCCGAGAAAGTGCTTAGCCGGATTATTTTTAACAGCAGATACATAAATTTGTGCTATACATATTAGAACAGATTTTGTTATAGTGATAATATAACAAAGATGAGGTGAATCTATATGATGGAGGAATTAGCGAAAGTTCCGTGGGCAGTCATAGCACCACTAATAGTGGTTCAATTTATTTTAATGATTGTAGCTTTAGTTGATTTACGTAAAGTCCATGCAACAAATGGGCCTAAAGTTTTATGGGCGTTTCTTATTATTTTTACAAATATTATTGGATCGATTGCGTACTTTATAGTTGGGAGAAAACAATCATGACGATATTACTTCAGGTAACAGGACTTACAAAGCAATTTGCAGAAAAAGTAGTTGTGGATGGGATTGAGTTCTCTTTAGAAAAAAATACATCAACAGCTTTAATTGGACCTAATGGCGCTGGCAAAACAACGACATTATCGATGCTAACAGGTTTATTAAAACCAACCTCTGGAAGTGTAAAAATGCTAGATGGTGATTTAAGAGCTAATATTGGCTTCTTGCCACAATATCCGCAATTCCATCCTTGGTTAAGTGCGTTAGAGTTTACTGAAATGGCAGCAAAGCTAAATGGTGTGCCCGCAAAAAAAGCACAAGCAGAAGCCCAAAAAACACTTGAGTTTGTAGGTCTTGGTAATGATTTAAATAAGAAAATTTCTACGTTTTCTGGTGGCATGAAGCAACGGCTTGGCATTTCCCAGGCGATTGTTCATACGCCTAAATTACTGTTATTAGATGAACCTGTGTCTGCATTGGATCCAGTAGGTCGTAGGGAAGTTCTTGATTTATTGAAGGGCTTACAGCAAGAAACAACGATTTTATATTCGACACATATTTTAAATGATGCTGAAGAGATGACAGATCAATTACTGTTTTTACGTGATGGAAAGCTAGTAGAGCAGGGGACATTACGTGAAGTTCGACAACGTTTCGAAGAATCAAATTATGTTGTAGAATTTAGCACCGAAAAAGAAGCACAACTTTTTGCCAGTCAATCTGAACTTATAGGAAAAGCTAAGGGCAGTCATGTATATATAGAAATTATTGATGAACAACCAAGTATGCAGGGGCTGCTTCAACATTTGAGTAGTTGTCCTTATAAAATACGAAAAGTGGAGCGTCAAACAGCATCGCTTGAAGAGATTTTCATGAAGGTGGCGAGAAAGATATGAGAGGATTTACTGTACTTCTTCAAAAGGAATTCAGAGAAGCTTGGCGAAGCTGGAAGTTTTTATGGATACCTCTTGTATTTGCTTTGCTCGGGATGAGCGATCCACTGACGAACTATTATATGATGGATATTTTAAATGCTGTTGGTAACGTACCAGAAGGCTTTGAAATGTTGATGCCAGAATTAATGCCAGTGGACCTATTACAAGCTTCCATTGGACAGTTTCAAACGATAGGTTTACTCGTATTAATGGCTACTTTCGTAGGAGCCATAAGTAAAGAAAGAGCAAGTGGAATGGCTACTTTATTGTATGTCCGTCCAATATCGTTCGGCGCTTATTTTATGAGTAAATTTATCGTCATGAGTACTGTTGGCCTTGTTAGTATTTTAGCTGGTTTTACCGCGAGCGTATACTATACGGTTGTACTTTATGGGACATTTGAGATAGGGACACTTATGGCAAGCCTTTTTACGTATTTTTCTTGGCTGCTCTTTGTGATAGCTTTGACATTAATGATGAGTGCAACTTTTAAAACAGTGGTTGCAACAGCATGTGCATTTGCTGTCATATTTATTGGGCAAATATTGGATGCTTTAGTTGGGGCATTTTGGACAATATCACCTTGGAAATTACCGGTATATGGTGTTCAATTAATGAGGGGCACGATGGAGATGTCGGATTATTGGTGGAGCCTATCTATTACATTAGTTATCACCATAATCTGTATGAGTATAGGAATTTGGACAATGAAGAAAAACGCATCGATGACGAAAATTTAAAGGAAGTATTGAGGTGAAAATCCGCGTAAACTTTTAAGATAGGGCACGAGCACTAAAACCAGCGGCGCTATCGATGAAAAACTATAGCGGATTTTTACTATATTATTTTTTAAATCATACGACCATGCATCAGCAAAATAAGAACGAGCGTTTGAACAGTATGTGTAAGCCGAGTAACAGGTAGGCTTGCGTATCATTATTAGGTTATATCCGGCTATGATGGGCAACTATTCGTAAAAGGCTAAATGATTGCTCGTTAAAATACCTATTGCTGCGAAATAGGGTAAAGCTGTTGCCACTTCTAAAAGAGAAGTCGTAAATCCTAAAGCAATCATTGCTCCTATACTAAACGATTTCGGCTTAAGAGATCCCGATGTTTTTTTCTTTGGTACTAGCCAACTTCCGACAAATAATATCGCCCTCACAATTGTCATTACTAATCTAGCAGAGTGATTATTTAATGCATTTGCAATTGGATCAAAAATAACATCTAAGCCAAGCATCAAAAAAATGCCGTCTTTATTTCCTGCATATTTCTAAAAAAGGAATCATCACCTTTGTATTCTTCCTCTACTTTTTCCATCATTCGTTTAATAATGCGTTGCACTGAATTTGATCTGCATTATAATTTCTTCTCAATTCCTTCAACTTTATCTTCTTTTAGCGGGTGTTTAGACACTGCCAAAAAGTAGCTTAAATAAAATACATTTGTCGGCTACAAGGCTATATGATGTAATCACTTATCTTGGAATATCCATAACTTAGGAATATAATGGAGCTATGAAACAGAATTTGTCAAATAACTCGGAAAATATGAAAATATAAGTAGGAGGATGTGGAAAAATTGGCTACAGAAAATTCCGATCGCTTTCTTACAGCGTTTAATCGGATAGATCATAGGTTAAGAGATATTGTTGGCGCAAAGGACTTTATGCCCTTTTATCGTCTTATCGATCAAGCGAAGAAGAAGGAAGTACTAGTTCGTAAATACGAAGACGATTTACGCTCGTATGCAGATTTACGAAATGCAATTGTTCATCATCGCATATCATTAGAGTATGTCATCGCTGAACCACATATAGATGTTGTGGAAAGAATTGAATATATAGATGCAACACTTGCTAAGCCAACACTTGTTGGCCAAATGTTTCATAAAAAAGTATTAGTTTTTCAGGAAAGAGATTCATTAAAACATGTCTTAAAAGTTATACGTCATCGTAAATTTACACAGTTTCCCGTATATCATAAAGATCAATTTAAAGGGCTTGTGACGACAGTAGGAATTACAAATTGGCTAGCTACGATGATGGGAGGCGATCAAATACCTAAGAAGATTCCGTCTTTACATGATATTTTGATGCATGAAAAAAATAGGGTGAATTATAAATTTGTGAGTAGATACATAACCATTTACGAGGCCGAAGATATTTTTAAACAAGGTGTGGAGCGGGGACGTCGCTTTGAAGCTTTATTAATAACGGAGCATGGCAAACCACATCAAAAATTAATCGGCATTGTTACACCATTAGATATTGTAAAAATAGATTAAGCAAGACGAGACAAGCTGTTAAGAGCTTGATCGTCTTGCTTTATCCTTTAAGCTTACATATAAGGAGCCGTTTCCTTGAACTTGAGCAAAATAAACATCTTCTACGGATTGGACGTTTTGCTTTTTCAGCTTTTTCATAAGCCAATCTTCAGTTAATTGGAGTTCAACTAAGTTTTCATAAATAACTTTCCCATCTGAAGCTACTTCTGTTGGTATATAGGTTGGTGGTGTGACATCGGCCTTTACATCTTGTTTTGTAGCTGGTTGTTCAGCAGGCCTTGGTAGCACACTTAGTTTACCCGTAGTTTCAAGTAACGCATATTGTACATCTTGTACAGAGAATACGGCTTGTTCCCTTAGCATCATCGCTAATTCATCCATATGCAAACGATTTTTCTTTAAGGCAGACTCTAAAATAATTCCATTTTGAATAAGGATTGTTGGCTTGTCATCAACAATTACACGAGCTTTTTTAGATTTAATGGTAATGATGGTCATTAAATATGTTAAAACGCTCCACCAAATGAGGGCAATGAGTCCATCTAAAAAGGGTGTCTCAGCCTGTGCTGCTATTTCTGATGCAATGGAACCGAATGTGATACCTGTTGTATAGTGGAAGAATGTAAGCTGTCCAAGCTGTTTTTTTCCTAGTAGTCGGGTTACGATGAGTAACGCAAAGAAGGAAAGTGTGGACCTAAGTATCATTTCCCAAAAATCAGCTTTAAAAAATTCGTCTATATTCATACATAAATCAACTCCCTTAAAACTGCTATTTCAATGAATAGCTTGTGCAAAAAGGTTAATAGTATGCGACGATCTCTTATAAATGGAGATTGAATAAAATTGGAAGTAGGTGGCGACATGAATAAGAAAATAGAAAATTTAAATAATCCAGTCTATCCAATTATGATTGCAATAGCTCTTGCCCATCTTATCAATGATACGATGCAAGCAGTTATTCCAGCGATGTTCCCGATATTGAAGAGTGATTTAGGGCTAACTTTCACACAAATAGGTCTTATTTCGTTCGCATTAAATATGTTTGCTTCTGCTTTACAGCCAATTGTTGGTTTTGCTAGCGATAAAAAGCCGATGCCTTACGCACTACCGATTGGTATGGCAAGCTCATTCATAGGCATTGCTATTATAGCGTTCACATCACAATATTGGATAATTATTATTGCAGTATTATTTTTAGGGTTTGGCTCAGCTATTTTCCATCCTGAGGGTTCACGTGTTTCATTTATGGCAGCAGGCTCAAAAAGAGGACTTGCTCAATCGATTTATCAAGTTGGAGGTAACTCTGGGCAAGCACTCGCACCACTAATTAGTGCTTATATTTTTGCTGTTTTTGGACAACGTGGTGCCGCAATTGTCTTAGTAGTGGCAGCAATTGGTATTCTACTATTAAGTAAAATTGCAAAGTGGTATAAAAAGCAGTTGGAGCAAGAACGTATGGCAAAGAAAAAACGAGTATTAGTTTCTAACTTACCCCCATTAACAAAGAAACAAGTAGGCATTGCGTTGACGTTACTATTTACGATTATTTTTGCGAGATCATTTTATACAACTAATATTACAAGTTTTTATGTGTTTTATTTAATGGATCATTATGATGTTAGTCTTCGTCTTGGACAAATATTAATTTTCACCTTTATGGCCTTTGGCGTCGTTGGCACATTTTTCGGAGGTTCATTATCAGATCGAGTTGGTAGAAAAAACGTTATTTTACTGTCCGTTGTTGTGCCGATGCCATTTTGTTTGGCATTACCTTATGTACCGTTATGGGCAGCAATGATATTTTTAGTGATTATCGGTACACTCATTATGATTAGCTTCTCAGTAACAGTTGTCTACGCACAGGAGCTTGTTCCAACAAAAATTGGTACAATGGCTGGTTTAACAACTGGTTTTGCTTTCGGAATGGGCGCAATCGGTGCGATGGTAATTGGTGTATTAATGGATCACAGGGGTATTGATTTTACGATGATGGTTGTATCTTTGCTACCTTTATTGTTACTAGTAGCATTTTTCTTACCTAAGGATAAACCAGCTTCGGCGGCGTAAAATAAACGCGTTCTCAAGTTTGAGAAACGCGTTTTTATTATTGGCGTAATGGAGATAAAAATTCAGCTGGAAGTTTTTCTATATCTAGTACATAGCCCTCTGATATGTGAACTTCATGCATTTTATCGTTGTAAGTGAATTTAAAAATACCATTATCAAAGTCAGTGCCAATCTCTTTGAAAAATATACCTTCAATTGATACATATTTAGGACATGTAAATGCTACTTTAAAATCTTCGTGTTCTTGGATTAAATAAGCACGTACACCTTTTTCGTATGTATCGTTCGCATCGTCGTCAGTTGGACGTTGGACAGCTACAATGTGAAAATCAACGAAAGGAACCTCTTTTAGTAAGACGTTTAAGAAGGAACCCTTTGTAATCTCTTCCCAGCGACTTTGTGCACTTTGGCCTACTATAATTTGGGAAATTCCGTAATTTTTTGCCACTTCTGCAATAACCTTTTGGATGGGGCGCTTCTCATTATCTTGTAATATGAACTTTTCAATTTCAAGCTCATCAGATAACTTTTTCCATTGCTCAATGTAGCTAGATTTCTCTGCATCAAATGCATCAAGGGGTTGCGAATCGACCGAAAGAATATAGAGCGGACAATCTAACATTGTAGCCATTTTATGACCACGTCGTATTAATCGCTCACCGTTAAGCCCATAGTAGACACAAACTAATATACTTTCATCTAAACGCCCTTTTACATGCTTCATAAAAATTAACACCTCTTATCTTGTCGTTATTTTGTCATTTCTACAGTCGATTTTGAAAAAAATAGCCTAAAACAGCAAAAATCGATACTGATACAGTGCATTATGCTCATTTATATTGTATACTAAAAAACGTATAAAAGTTAATGATAATATATTGGGAAAACCTTGAGGAAACAGGGTTATCACTATACTTTACAGTTATTTGAATTATGCATTCCGTGCATTTAAGCCAATTGCCTCTATATGCCACACTATTATGCAGTTAGTTAATTAGTTAGTCAAGTGACTTGGTACACCATAGTGACATGGATAGTGTGTATATATTATCTCTCAAAAAGTCATGCCATTTTCTAAGGCAATACGCTATTGGTATTTAGGCTTCTCAGTAGATAAAGTTCATAGCCTGAAAGATTCCCCTTGTTTGATGCAGTGTAATCACCAGAGCTTCTCCCTGTATAAAATATGTGCTATGTTGAATGAGCTAGATCTTTACCATTTGTTTACCGATTCAAGGAGTACACACTTTATTACATGAATCAAATTTCAAGAGAATTTCTAATATGTTAGTTAGCTTTATTCATTTTTAGTGAGTTTTTTTAAGGATCTCCAGCAATTGTTATAAATTTTTGTGCGTGAAGCAAAGTATAAAACAGTAGTAACTTCAGTAGATTTGGGAATACTTTATTATCGGTTATTTTCTCATATACAAAGTTTTTCGCACCATATCATACAGTTGTTGAACGAAATTGTTAGTAGGAGGTTTTCACTTGGTTACAGTTCTCTTTGCGATTCTTTTACCAATTGTCTGTGCTGCACTTATTCCACTACTTTATAGGCGACTAAGGCGTGTTGCACATCTAGGCTGGTTTGTGTTATCCGTTCCATTCATCTTGTTTCTTTTACTCGCGCGCTACATTCCTCAAATTGCCGAGGGTAAAACGTTTATGCATACATATGAGTGGATCCCCTCTTTTAATATAAATTTCACAACTTATCTCGACGGACTCAGTATGATTTTTGGTTTACTGATTACGGGCGTAGGTAGTTTAGTCATTTTATATTCTATTTTTTATTTATCAACGAAAGAATCTCTTCACCATTTTTACTGCTATTTATTACTATTCATGGGCGCTATGCTTGGCGTCGTCTTTTCAGATAATTTAATGGTCTTATACACATTTTGGGAGTTAACAAGTGTGTCATCTTTCCTGTTAATTGCATTTTGGCATCATCGAAAAGCATCTCGTGCTGGTGCAAGGAAAGCTATGACAATTACCGTTTTTGGTGGCCTTTCAATGTTAGCAGGCTTTTTGATGCTCTATGTAGCTTCGGGTACATTTAGTATTCGCGAAATCGTAGCCAATGTAGGCGTTATACGAGATCATACACTGTTTATCCCAGCGTTAATCCTTATTCTAATCGGTGCATTTACAAAATCCGCACAGTTTCCTTTCCATATTTGGTTACCAGATGCGATGGAGGCGCCAACACCAGTTAGTGCTTATTTACACTCGGCAACGATGGTAAAAGCCGGTATATATTTAGTTGCACGTTTTTCGCCAGTATTTGGAGGAGAGGCTGTTTGGTTCTGGCTAGTAAGTGTGATTGGCCTTCTAACGTTGTTCTGGGGTTCATTTAATGCTGTGCGTCAGACCGATTTAAAGGCGTTACTGGCCTTTTCAACGATTAGTCAACTTGGATTGATTATGAGCTTATTTGGGCTAGGATCGGTAGGTCATTATTACGGTTATGCTACAGATACTATTCTTTATACGCAGGCAAGCTTTGCAGCGTTGTTCCATCTTATTAATCACTCCACGTTTAAAGGTGCACTATTCATGATGGTTGGTATTGTCGATCATGAAGCAGGCACACGCGATATTCGCCGTCTCGGAGGGCTAATGGCCATAATGCCGATAACTTTCACAATTGCAGTCATTGGTGGATTTTCTATGGCAGGCTTACCTCCATTTAATGGCTTCTTAAGTAAAGAAATGTTTTTCGCAGCGGTACTAGCGATTCGCAACGTAGAGGCATTTTCAATTGCTGATTTGGGACTACTCTTTCCAATAGTGGCATGGGTGGCAAGTATCTTTACATTTGTTTACTGTATGATTTTGATCTGTCGAACATTTTTCGGAAAACTACGGCTAGATAAGTTGGATAAAAAACCGCATGAAGCTCCGTTAGGTATGCTATTTTCGCCAATCATTCTGTGCCTTTTTGTAGTTGGGATTTTCTTTTTCCCAAACGTGCTAGGGCATTATATTTTAGAGCCTGCTATGGCGAGTATTTATCCAACATTCCCATCAACTAGTGAATTAACACCACATATTCATGCTTGGCATGGCATAAATGCAGAATTGTTAATGACTCTCGGTGTAATTATTATTGGGGTCATCTTATTTAAAACGTTAAAAACCTGGAAGCCTTTGTATCGGATATTCCCGCAAAGATATACGTTTAATACGTATTACAATCGTATGATTGAGTTTAGTGAAAATAGTTGTGCGAAGCTTACTAATCGTTATATGACAGGCAATTTAACGCATTATTTTGTCTATATCTATGTATTTTTTATTGCGCTAATTGCAGGATATTTTATTTGGTCGGATGCTAGTGCATTTAATTTTGCGAAGGATTCCACAATTGAGTCTTATGAGCTCATTTTAGTATTTGTAATGATGTTCGCCGCAGTATGGATAATTTTCGCTAAGGGACGTGTAACAGCCATGTTATTAAATGGCGTACTCGGCTATTCAATTGCATTTTTCTTTGTTATTTTCCGTGCCCCTGATTTAGCATTAACCCAATTAGTCGTTGAATCTGTAACAACTGCATTATTCCTTCTATGCTTTAAATATTTACCCGATTTAATGCCTGAAGCTTCTCAGAAAAAAAAGCAATGGTCTAAGGCGATTATATCCATTTTCGTTGGCGCCACAGTTACATTAATCGGCTTAGCGGTTGTCCATTTTGATCGCTTTAAGCCAGTGGCTACTTACTTCAACGATTCCTACGAACTAGCGGGTGGTTCAAATATTGTCAACACAATATTAGGCGATTTCCGTGCATTTGATACGATGCTAGAAGTGGTCGTTCTTCTGATTGCAGGCTTAGGAGTGTATACATTAACGAAGCTAAAGCCACGAAAGGAGGAAACGGATCATGAAAATCAATGACGTCATTTTACGTACTATCACAAAGACGGTCGTCTTCATTATTTTAACCCTTGGTATTTATCTATTCTTTGCAGGGCATCATGCTCCTGGTGGAGGTTTTATAGGTGGTCTCGTGCTAGCTTCTGGCATTGTTCTGTTGTATTTAGCATATGACATTGAAACGGTGCATAAAGGAATGCCATTGGATTTTAAAAAAGTTGCGGCGCTTGGCGTATTACTTGCGACAGGCACAGCAATCGGCTCATTATTTTTCGATGTCCCGTTTTTAACGCAGACACATAGTTATATAAATGTCCCGATATTTGGGAAAATGGGCTTTTCGACTGTAACAATTTTCGAGGCTGGCGTGGCTTTAACGGTAGTAGGTGTTGTAGTCACAATTATTTTAAGTATAAGTGAGGATGAGTAGCCAATGGAGTCTTTAATACTAGTGTTAGTTGGTGTATTAGTAGCTGTTGCGACGTACTTAATCCTCTCGAAACAGTTATTACGTGTGATTTTAGGAACGGCAGTCTTATCGCATGCGGCACATTTACTGATATTAACGATGGGTGGACTGAAAAAGGGGGATGTACCACTCTTAGAAGAATCAGAAGGTCCTTATACAGATGCTTTGCCGCAAGCATTAATTTTAACTGCAATCGTCATTAGCTTTGCAGTAACGGCGTTCGTACTCGTTCTTGGTTACCGAGCGTATAAAACGAACGATTCGGCGAATTTTGATGAATTGAGAGGTACGCCGGATGAGTAATATGATTGTCTTACCATTAATTGTGCCGGTTATTACGGCGATTTTACTTGTGTTTTTACGTAAAAATGTTTTTTTGCAGCGCATAATTAGTTTATTGACATTAAGCTTTGTTGTTCTTATTAGTGTCATTTTATTGCTAGAGATTCAAGAACAAGGTGTGATGCGTATTGATTTTAGTGGCTGGGCACCACCATTCGGCATTTTATTTGTTGCAGATTCATTCGCAATGCTTCTTGTATTAGTAGCGAATATTGTCGCAGCCATTTGTTTGTTGTATGCCATTTTTTCAATCGGTAAGAGCTTTGAAAAGATGTATTTTTACCCCTTTGTCCTACTTATGGTAGCGGGAGTTAACGGTTCGTTTCTAACAGGGGATATTTTTAACTTGTTTGTGTGCTTTGAGGTTATGTTACTTGCTTCTTATGCACTTATTAGTTTAGGTGGCGATAAAGTTCAACTGCGCGAGGCGTTAAAATATGTACTAATTAATATTGTTGCATCTTGGATTTTCCTAGTGGCATTAGCTTTTTTATATGGAACAGTTGGAACGTTGAATATGGCACATATTTCTGTCCGTGTTATGGAGGCAGGAGCTAACCCACTAATAACGACTGTGGCTCTTATTTTCTTAATTGTTTTTAGCTTGAAAGCTGGCCTACTATTATTTTTCTGGCTTCCGGGCTCATACAGTGTACCTCCAACAGCTATAGCTGCACTTTTTGCAGCATTATTAACGAAGGTTGGAATTTATGCACTCGTCCGTACCTTTACATTACTTTTCCCAACGAATACTGAAGTGACTCATATGGTGCTAGGGATTATGGCGGGAGTTACGATTATTGCTGGATGTATGGGAGCGTTAGCAGGGCGAGATGTAAGAACAATTGCCTCTTATAATGTCTTAATTGGTGTCGGCTTTATAGTAGCTGGTCTGGCGATCGGTACGGAGTCAGCTTTACAAGGTGTAACCTATTATTTGATGCATGATATGGTAGCTAAGGCCATGCTGTTTTTAGCAGTTGGAATGATGATGTACGTTACTGGCGAAACGGTTATTGATAAAATGAGTGGGCTCATTCGAAATTACCCTCTTTTTGGTTGGCTATTCTTTATTGTCATGTGTTCCCTTGCTGGAATACCACCATTAAGTGGCTTTTTAGGGAAGGTTTTAATTGGACAAGGAGCTATTGAGGGCGGAAATTTTGTTCTACTAGGATTAGGATTTTTATCTAGTTTAATTGTTTTGTATTCACTATTACGAATATTCCTCTCCTCATTCTTTGGAGAAACCATTATTAGTCTAGAGGATGAAAAGCCGTTACCAAAGCGCATGGTCTTGCCACTAACATTATTGGCAGCTTGTACAATTGGCTTAGGAATTGGAGCTGAATGGATGGCTCCGTATGTAACAGATGCAGCAAAAACGCTCTACACACCATCCATCTATATTGATGCAGTCCTGGATGGTACGACATGGCAAGGTGAGGTGAATAAATAATGGCGATGCAATTTATCTTAAATTTATTTATCGCAACACTTTGGCTCTTGTTACAGGATGAAGTTATACCGCAGTTTTCGACATTTTTAATGGGGTTTATCGTCGGAATAGGAATTTTATATGCTATGCATCGCTTTTACGGCACGCAATTTTATTTACGACGTGTATTTTCAATTATTAAATTATTATGGCTCTTTAATTGGGAGCTACTATTATCGAGTTATAGTGTAATAAGACAAATTACTACGCCGAAACTCAATATTACGCCTGGTATATTTACGTATAAAACAGTGCTTAAAGGAGATTGGGAAATAACAGCACTTGCGTTGTTGCTCACTCTTACTCCGGGCTCAGTAGTGATGGAAGTTTGTGAAGAGGGAGATATGTTTTATATTCATGCAATGGATATTGAACAATCAAAAGAAGCTGTCATTCGTTCTATAGGGAAATTTGAACAAGCAATCATGGAGGTGACACGTTAATGACTGAAAAAATTTTGCTATTGGCTCTTGCGCTATTCAGTGTATCGATTGCGTTGTCGCTGTTTCGCGTGATTCGAGGTCCTTCGTTGCCCGACCGTGCCATAGCACTTGATACAATAGGTGTTAATTTACTTTCAGCAATCGCTATCGTCTCAATTATATTGAAAACAAAGGCGTATTTAGAAGCAATTTTAATATTGGGTATTTTAGCTTTTATCGGTACGATTGCGTTTACGAAATATATTGAAAGAGGTGTGATTGTTGAACGTAAATCAAATGATTGAATGGGCGGCAGTTACCCTTATATTGATTGGCTCCATTGTAAGTGTTATTAGTGCATTAGGGATGATTCGTTTGCCGGACGTTTACACACGCTCACATGCTGCAACGAAAAGTTCAACATTGTCGGTCTTAACATGTCTACTAGGTGCATTTATTTACTTTTGGGTGCATGATGGATATGTGAGTGTACGTTTAATTTTAGGAATTATCTTCGTCTTCGTAACAGCTCCTGTAGCAGGGCATTTAATATGTCGTGCAGCGTATCGCTCTCGTGTACCTTTAGCAGAAGGGTCTGGGGAGGATGAGTTGAAGGAAAAGCTATTTCCAGATGAAAAATAAAATAAGTGGCGGACCTCCATTTTTGGGGGTCTTTTGTTGAATATAACTGCTGCATTTGTTAATACGTTAGGGTGATGAGCTTTTTTTCTTATAGATAAATCTGAGTAGATTGATTTATCAGAAGATTAAGTATATAATGTTTTATTGGGATATTTTCAGATTAGCTTGATTATTACTTCAAAAAAGTATATCTTATTAGCAGATAGATATTTATTCTCTAGAGTGAATAAATATCCATTCATCATTTTCAAGAACACGAGTTTCATAAACAATAAAATATAAAAAAAAGGGGATCATGAATATGAAAAACAAAATTTTCATGCTAATGCTTGTTCTAGTAATTGGTGTATTAGCAGCATGTGGCGCAAAAGATGATAAGGCAAGCGATAAAAAATCAAATGCAAGCGAAGGCACAGAAGAAAAGCAAGTATTAAAAGTAGGTACTTCATCTGATTATGCACCATTTGAGTATGTTGACGCTGCAAAAGGTGAAGACATTATTGGTTTTGATATTGATTTAATTAAATTAGTTGGTGACAAGATTGGTGCAGAAATGCAAGTTCAAGATATTGACTTCAATAGTCTAGTACCAGCTCTACAAGCAGGTAAAGTGGATGTTGTTATTTCTGGTATGTCTCCTGATAAAGAACGTGAAAAAGTTGTAGATTTCTCTGAGAAATACAATCAAACAGAGCAAGTGTTTATCGTGAAAAAGGATAGTGGAATTAAAAAAGAAGCTGATTTAGCTGGTAAAAAAATCGGTGTTCAAAACGCTTCTGTCCAAGAAAAATTAGGCAACAAAATTGCTAAAGAAGTAGATGCAACAGTTGAAGGACGTACACGAATTCCTGAAATTATTCAAGACATGATGTCTAAACGTTTAGATGCTGGGATTGTAGAAAGTGGTGTAGCAAAAGGTTATCTTGATACGAATGATAAACTTGAGGCGTTCCTTGTTAAAGAGCAACCTGAAGACTTCAAAGCAATCGCTGTTCAAAAAGGTAGCGATCTTAAAGATAAAATTAACAAAGCATTAAAAGAATTAGCTGCTGAAGGCAAAATTAAAGAGCTAGAAGAAAAATGGTTAAAAGTTAAATAAGCAAGTTGAACTGCGATAGCTCTATTTCGAGCTATCGCTTATACTTTCATTTCTTTAAAAGAACATAAGAAAGGAGGGGGCACTGTGAATTTAGATTTTACAGCTATCATTCCCTCTATTCCTTACATATTAAAAGGGATAGGTGTTACACTTCAAATTGCAATCGGTGCTTCAATCATCGGTTTTATAATTGGTATATTACTCGCGTTATGTAAAATTGGTAAAGTGAATGTTTTGCGTTGGTTTGCAGATTTTTATACATCGATTTTCCGTGGCACACCGCTCGTATTACAATTAATGATTATTTACTATGCAGTGCCACAGTTATTAGATATTCAAATTGACCCGGTTCCAACGGCTATTATTGCATTTGGGTTAAACTCAGGTGCTTATATTTCTGAAATCATTCGCGCTGGTATTAATGCGGTAGATAAAGGACAGATGGAAGCGGCACAAGCACTTGGTATTCCGTATGCAAAAATGATGAAAGATATTATTATCCCACAAGCAATAAAAAATATTTTGCCATCTTTAGTGAATGAGTTTATTACATTAAATAAAGAAACCGCTGTGGTCACAGTTATTAGTGCACTTGATATTATGCGTCGTGCTTACATTGTTGGTGGTGCAACATATCGCTATCTAGAACCTTTACTATTTGCAGGTGTAATCTACTACATTATGACACTTGTATTAACGTTCCTTGGCAAACGAATCGAGAAAGGAATGAGAAAAAGTGATTAAAATTGAAGATTTACACAAATTATATGGAAAAAATGAAGTACTAAAAGGTATTTCAACAGAAATTAAAGAAAAAGAAGTAATTGCTATTATTGGACCATCAGGATCTGGTAAATCAACATTCCTGCGCTGCTTAAATTTATTAGAAGAGCCAACGAGCGGAAAGATTACAATTGCTGGTGACGTTCTAACGGACAAAGGGACAAACATTATGAAGATCCGTGAAGAAGTCGGTATGGTATTTCAGCATTTTCATCTTTTCCCTCATAAAACGGTACTTGAAAATTTAACATATGCACCGATTAATGTGAAGGGAATGGATAAGGCAGTTGCGATTAAAAAGGCTGAAGATTTATTAACGAAGGTTGGCCTATTTGAAAAGCGCAATGAATATCCAAACCGTCTATCAGGAGGTCAGAAGCAACGTGTTGCCATTGCCCGAGCACTTGCAATGGATCCAAAAGTAATGTTATTTGATGAGCCTACTTCTGCTCTTGATCCTGAAATGGTAAAAGAGGTATTAGCGGTTATGAAAAATCTTGCTGATACAGGGATGACGATGTTAATCGTAACGCATGAGATGGGCTTTGCACGTGAAGTGGCTGACCGTATACTATTCCTTGATGGCGGAAAGTTAATTGAGGATACATCACCAGAACAGTTTTTCGCAGCACCATCTACTCAGCGTGCGAAGGATTTCTTAGAAAAAATATTATAAGGGATAAAACGCATTTAGACTAAATTAAAGGAGTGTCTAAATGCGCTTTTTGTTTTTGTTTTAGTATTCATTTTATTTTATCTCTTCGGGACCTCCATAACTTTCCACGGCTTTGTTTGCTTATCAATGGGTAATTCTTTTTATTGTATGACTGGTGTGTGGATATTAGCTGGCGTAGTCGCCTTAGCTATCCTCTTCAAGTTTCGCTAGGTAGTATATCAAATAATTTTTTCGAATCTTCTATTGATAATTTAGTAAACTTCGCGTCATTCTCTACCAAAATTAATTGTTCATTAGAACATATATAAATTAAATAGTAAGAAGACTTAACCTCTTTATTGGAATCTATAAAAGCAAAAGACATTCTATATTTTAATAACCCAAATGATGCCTCATTTTCTTCTTCCCATTCAGCGTTATTAAGAATTTTATTTACGATTGAAACTTGGTCATTATTTAGGATTTCTATACGTTCTTTATAATTTCCTTTGTCATCGGCTATATCCAATATAATTTTTTGGGCATTATTAGAACATCCGATACAAAAAAAGAGGAGTACTAAAGTAAAAGAAACTATAGTTGTATTTTTTAACAAATAAAGCACCACCTATTTATAATTTTTTTATACATTTTATCACGGCGCGTATTGGAATATTCAGAAAATATGGGAGTATTTTACGAAATGAAAAACCTTGTTTGTATTTTTTTAACAGTACTATTTTGTTCCCAAGTACTTGAGGACAAGCCTACAAATTAAATAGCAAAAAATTTAGTAATCCAAAAGACGCATTTTATTGGATAGACCCTACTTTTAGGTATCACCTATTATTGTTAAGGGAATTAAGGAAGAGGATGTTCAAACAGAGGTCTTTAAGAATGCACTAATTATAGTTTTCACGGGTATGAAAAAATGAATGAAGGTAATGAATATCTATTGTTTTTAACTGAAGCTCGAGTTATATAAAAAGATCAATAATTTTTAATAAAGTTTGATTTTAACATTCTAGAAGATGTTGCAAACATAGAATTTCATATCTACAGTATTTTGTTTGTAATACTTTAGAGGGAACTCTTTAAATGTAGCACTTTTGGGTTACTCTTTTGTGCAATCTAATGATTTTATGTGTATGTGCTTACAATTATTTTATTTTATGCTTATAATAGGGGGGTCAGATTTTTATCTTCATTCAGTAGAATCTCCCACCTCTGAAGGTGATGAGATAAATGTGCATGTGTTCCTTTTCAGTGGATATCCAAATACCTACTGAAATAGAGGAACTCAAGCTAAGAACGCCACGTCCTGTGGCAAGTTATCTGTGCGAAAGCGAAGCGACAGCAACACGGTTTTATCTGTGCGAAAGCGAAGCGACAGCAACAACAACAGCACACGACTGAGTGACCAACATCATGTTGGCCAAAGCCTCCGGTGGATGTCACGGATTTTTAAAGGAATGAAATGTGCGGGCACAATTGAAAATCCGGACGCATTGTTTATCTGCGCGAAAGCAAAGCGTCAGCGGCAATTACGCCAAGGCGAAATTGATCTGATGAAAAAGTAGCCTAGGGTGAGCGATTGCGATTGAAAAAATTATTATATGTAGCTTCTTTTCTTGTTTTTATAGTCATTTTTTTGTACGTAAACAATCACTGGCTGGTTGTAAGCAAGTATGAATTCGAGTCAGAAAAAGTGCCTGCCAGCTTCGATGGGCTACGCATTACACAAATATCAGATTTACAGGATGCTCTCTTTGGCGAACAGCAAGAGAAGCTCGTAGCAAAGGTGAAAGCAACAAATCCTGACCTGATTTTTATTACAGGTGATTTAGTTGATAGTAATCGTTATAATTTGGAGCGAAGCTTGCAAGCTGCTAGAGGATTAGTTAAATTAGCGGATGTCTATTATGTACTAGGAAACCATGAAGTAGCGACGAATAAAGTGAATGAAATTTATGAGGAGCTATCATTGTTAGGTGTACATGTGTTGTCCAATGAATCGACCTTCATTGAGCGCGACGGGGAGCGCTTGGCGATTGTTGGCATAGAAGATCCGTTATCAGGTAGAACAACGAAAGAAATGCTAGAGATAGCAACAAAAAATGTTCCACCAAATATATTAACGATATTACTAGCACATCGACCAGAAGTGTTTAATACGTATGTGGAGTTTGGAATTGATTTAGTATTTGCAGGACATGCGCATGGTGGACAAGTTCGAATCCCTGGTATTGGCGGTCTTTTCGCACGAGGACAGGGAATATTCCCGAAATATACGGCTGGTCTTTCTAAAGAAGGAACAACAACGATGGCCGTTAGTAGAGGATTAGGCAATAGTACAGTACCTATGCGGATTTTTAATCCACCAGAGATTGTTGTCATGGAATTAAAGAAAAAATAAGCACTGCGTCTTTGCTACGCAGTGCTTTCTATTTGTTTACGCTCTACACGTTTAACAAGGTAGATACTTATTTCATATAAAATAATCATCGGAATTAAGACGAGTAGCTGACTAATAAAATCGGGTGGCGTAATTACAGCAGAACCAACGCCCATCCCGATATAAGACCAGCCCCGTATTTTTTTCATGGATTCAGCCGTTAGTACACCAATGGACGATAAAAAGAGGGCTACAATTGGTAATTCAAAGAGTAGTCCGAGTGGTACAGTTGTCATCACTAAAAAATGCATGTATTCATTTGCGGATACCATCACATCAAAATTAGCTGCTCCTACATTTACTAAAAATGAATAGCTAAGTGGATTCACAATAAAGTAACCGAAAGCTACGCCTAATAAAAAGAGGAAAAGCATGACAGGTGCATAAAGACCGAGGAAACGGCTTTCTTCTTCTTTTAAACCTGGCTTTACGAAACTCCACAAAAAATGAACTAAAAATGGCATTGATAGCCCAAATGCTAGTGTTGTAGAAATCGTCATATAAAATTTGACAACCTCTAACGGCCCTAAAATAATTAGTGAATGCCCTCGGGTTACATAAGGAAACCAAATATTAATAGTAGAGAATGTGATAATAAAAAATAAAATAAATACGATAAGCCCTTTAATAATTTGTTTTCGCAGTTCCGTAAGATGTTCAAGCAATGAGGCTATTGGAAAAAGTGGCCCATCGGCTTTCGTATCCGGTTCAATTGTCTCAACTGGAACTTCAACAAAAGCCTCCACAGGTGCGAGAGGCTCAGCTTCTTTCTTATCAAGTGGACTTAAATATTTTCTTTTTCCTTCTTCATATGGATCCATAGGACAACCTCCTACGAAGCGTCAGATTTTTTTTCTTCTTTTTTCACTGAATCATCCTCATCATCGATAAGCCCCTTCGTGGACTTTTTGAACTCCGCAAATGTTTTACCGACTGCACCGCCGATTTCCGGCAATTTCTTTGGACCAAACACGATTAAAACAATGACTAAAATGATGATTAACCCAGGTACACCAATTGCTCCGAGACCTCCCATAGTCTTACCTCCTTTTTATAAAATTAGTATAGCAATCATGCCTCGGCATAATTGCGTCTGGAATCGACCTTGTGCAAGCACCAAGAGCTCCTTGCCGATTCGGTGACATTCGCCGGAGGCTTTGGGCCAACAGATGTCTTTTGCGCGAAAGCGTAGTGCCAACGCAGCGTCAGCAGCATGATGTTGGTCACTTAGTCGTTGCCAAAGGACGTGGCGTTCTTAGACTGAGTTCCTCTATTTTAGCGGGTGTCCAAACACCCGCTAAAAAGAAGTTATACTAAGGAACCACCTGATTTGCTATATTTCACAATACCCTCTGCACAGCGGTAGGCTAGTGCCCCTAAAGTACCTGTTGGGTTATAGCCACTATTGTGTGCAAAGTTTCCGGCACTCACAGCAAAAAGATTTTCTGCATTCCAATGTTGCAAGTAGTTATTCACAACGCCATCCTCTGGCTTTAAGCTCATAACTGTTCCGCCTGTATTGTGGGTTGTTTGATACGGTACAATATTGTAATCAGTGATTTCAGCATTTGGGACAACAATTTTAGCGCCCATTTCTTTCATAATGTCAGCTGCACGTGCTGAAATATATTTATGAAGTGCGCGATCCTGATCCGTAAAATTGTAAGTTAACTGTACAAGAGGTAAGCCGTAAGCATCCTTATACGTAGAATCAAGAGATAAATAATTTTCTTTATGTGGCATTGAAGCACCCTGTGCACCAATCCCGAATGAGCGTGTATAGTAATGAATAGATTGTTTTTTAAATTCTGATCCCCATGTTGGCGTATCAGGAGGTGTTGGGTTCGAGCCGATAGGACGCGCACCTGTTTGTGTTAGAGCTATATTTCCACCGTGAATAAAATCTAAATCACTATGATCGAAATTATCACCATTATAGTCATCTATACTCATACCAAGGGCACCTGCACCCATAAATGTGTTAAACTGCTCATCGAAATACCCTGCAGCTCCAGGGAGTATTTGATAGCAATAGTTTCTTCCAAGTGTCCCTTTTCCAGTAGCTGGATCATATCGTTCCCCAATGTTAGAGACCATCAATAACTTGGCATTATTAAAGACATAACTAGTAAGTACAACAGTGTTTGCTGGTTGAATAAATTCTTCACCAGATATCGTATCGATGTATCGGACACCAGTTACTTTATTGCCTTTCTTTAAGATTTCAACAACATTGGAATTATAGCGTAAGTCAAAGTTACCTGTTTTTAATGCAGTAGGAACAACAGTAACCTCCGCAGATGATTTGGCGCCATATTCACAACCAAAGCGTTCACAGAAGCCGCAGTATTGACAAGCATTAATCGTTTCACCGTCCGGGTTCTTATAAACTTCTGATAAATTTGCAGAAGGTACCATGTAAGGCGATAGTTTTAATTTTTTTGCAGCTGTTTCAAATTGCGTAAGCATCGGTGTCATTTTCATTGGCCCCGTCGGATAAGGATTTGAACGTTTTCCGCTAAATGGATTTTTATCATCACCGGAAATACCGGACGTTTTTTCGAATTTGTCGAAATAGGGCTCAAGTTCATCGTATGTTAATGCCCAATCCTGTAATAAATAATCAGGTCCAAGCTTATTCGCACCATAACGTTTGTCTGTCATTGTTTTAATTTGAAAATCATATGGTAAGAAGCGATACGACATACCGTTCCAATGTGTACCAGAGCCGCCAAGCCCTTCACCAAGTAAAAAGGAACCGAGCTGACGCATAGGCAATGCCTTCATATTCCGATTATTACGGAAGCTGATCGTTTCCTTTGAGAGATTTTGCATTAAATCATAACGAATTGCATAACGATACTCATCGTGGATTGTCAAATAATCTTCTGTGCCGCGCTTTTGTCCACGCTCTAAGCCAACGACCTTTAAGCCAGCCTTCGAGCACTCTGCAGCGATAATGCCGCCGGTCCAACCTACCCCGACTGTTACAACGTCTACACCTGGTAATGTTTTTGCCATTTACTAACCCCCTATTAGTGGCTACCTAATGAATTAGGCTCAATTTTTTGGAATTTCGGTTCTTCGATTTGCGTAATATACGCCATTTGATGACCGGGAAAGCCTTTCATACGCCAGCCATCCATATTGCGATTACCGCCATATATTGGGTCAGAGTAAGCACCTTCTAATGTTGCCGCACGTAATAAAGTAAAGAAGAAAGCAGATGTGACGCCACTCATTTGTACGTCGCCTTTCTGGAAGGCAGTTAAAATTTCATCCATTTGCTTAGTATCTATATCATTGAAGCTCTTTTTATAGCGATTCTGTGCTTCCGACTCTAACCTTTGGACACCTTGCTTAAAAATTTCCGCACGCGTTAAACGACTCTGATAACCTTGTGTTGGAGCACCCTCACCGAATGGTCCATGCATGTATTCTTTAGAATTACTACCATATTGGCCTGCTAGCTGATGGTCGATAAAGTAAGGCACATCTAAGCCCTTTGCCCCTGGACCTAAATCGTCCTCAGGGAAAATACGTTCAGTAGCATTTGCTAAAATATTGAAATCTCTTTGATTCATAAAAAACATTTTAGCTTTTGGCGAGCCAGTCTCTTCAGTAGCAGTTCCATGCTGACCATGCTCTAGCGTGGCAGTTCCTTTACCAGGCATGTTATAGCCTACAAGGCCTCCTATTAATCCACCGCCGACTAATGTACCTGCTGCAATCCCTGTCGTTTTTAAAAAATCACGACGTGAAATATCTTTTTCTGAACTCATAGAAATCCTCCCCTCAAAATGTAAAGAAACTATTCTATTTTTTATAATCAGCAAAAAAAGTAAATTATAATCAGGTATCCTTGGTAAAATTTATAATTTAATCCAACTGAGGATTCAATTTAATGTAATCGGGATAGATTGTGGATAAGTTGTGCGTTGAATGTGGATAATATGTGGGAAAATAAGATATCGACTACTGCAGCTGAGCAAATGTCTGTGGATAATCATCGATGGGGGAGATAGCAGCAATAGAATGTTCAGCAATGATGAGGTGCTAAATGAGTAAAGGAGCTACCCCAGTAATGGGGAGCTCCTATCATCGAAAAGATTTGTTATTTAACTACTTCTTGCATAGCTTCAAAAAGTTGCTCGGTAGAAATAATACGCTCGCCACCGCCTTGTACCATCTGCTCACTGCCGCCACCTTTTCCATTAACGAGTGGCAATGCTTTTGCAGCAATGTCCTTCATACTTTTCTCAACTTTTGCACCACGCGCTGCGACAAACTGGAGCTTGTCTTCATTTTCTGAAATAAGTAATACGATCGCTTCAGTCTGCTCAGCGACAATAGTTCTTGCTAATTTTTGCAGCTCTTGCATAGTACGCTGAGTAAAGGCTGCAGTAATAATACGTTCTTTACTAGAAACTAGCGCCTTTGCTTCATAATTTAGTAGCTCCTCTTTTACTGCCACGAGTGCTTTTTCTGTATTCTTCTGTGTTGTTAAGATTTTTGTAAGTGCTGAAGCTGCTTCAACCTCAGGTACACTTAATTGTCTTGCAACGTCAGCTAGTACTTTCTTTCGCATGGCAAGCTCTGCTAAAACCCTGTGACCACAGACAAAGGAGACACGAATATTACCCTTCATTTTTTCAGTGCCAAGGATTTTTATCGCACTTACTTGTCCTGTGGATGTTGGATGTGTACCGCCACAACCGTTGAAATCAACATCAGGAATAATAACAAGTCGAATATCTCCTGTGACGGCTATCTCTTTACGAAGGCTATAGTTCTCAAGTTCTTTTTCTGTAATCCATTTCGTTTCAATCGGAAGATTCTCTAGAATAATTTCATTAGCACGAGCTTCTGCTGCTACAAGCTGCTCTTCCGTTAGGGTATCCACTGCAATATCAATTGTGACCTGCTCAGTGCCCAAGTGGAAGCTAACGGTAGGTGCATCAAAAAGCTCGACAAAAGCCGCTGTTAAAATATGCTGACCTGCATGTTGCTGCATATGATCAAAGCGTCGTTGCCAATTCAATTTACCATGCACCTCTCCAACTAAATTTGAAGAGTCACCTTGAATATAATGACGAATTTCATCATTAATTTTCTCAACATCGATGACCTCGATATCATTTAAAGTACCTGTGTCATGAGGTTGTCCGCCTCCTGTTGGATAAAAAGCAGTATTTGATAGCACCACGTAGTTACGGCCATCTATATCGATTCCTTTATTGACAACTGTTGCATTAAATTCATGCAGCATAACATCTTGATAATATAGTAGTTCTTTCAAGAAAAAGCCTCCCCCTTTATGTAGAGTATTCATATGAGAATCATATCTCTCAACTAGTTTTATTTCATTGTGGCATAATTACTTTCTAGTGTATATGAGTTTTCTATTTGACCCATGCTGAATTTGATTTAATATATATAAGAACAGGTTAACTTAAAGGAGATCGTACAATGGAAATTACACAATTCTCGATGGAAGAAATTTTAGATCCAACAAACATTATTGAAGGCAAGCGCTACGAATTTATTTTAGATGTAGATATTGATGAAGAAGATGAGCTTTATCACGAAGCAGGAATTGAAATTCGTGTACTAATTGCTGAAAAAGGTGAAGAGTCATTTATTTTAAATTACTTTATCATCGAAAAAGCTGAAGGCGAATATTTAGACTTTGCATTAGAGGATGAAGAGCTAGAGGAAATTTTAGCATTTTGTAAAGAGGAAATTGCAAAAGCATAATATGCTCGCGTAAAAGCCTTTCCAAACAAAAATTAATATTCTTATTTGGTAAAATTCCGCTTTTCTTTCAGTGGGCAGGCACGAGCTACATTGGCGTACTCTTGTTTGTCTCCTGGGAGTCTACGCGGAATTTTAACTTTACATCATTAGTTAAGATTATTTAAGGTTGGTGAAACATTCGTGTTGTGTTCAAGTGCTAAACTAAGTTTAAGATTATTTTGAAGTTTATCACTGAAGCGGCTCATCGGACGCCCCAAGGAAAGCGCCCAGTCGAAACGGAAATCAACGACACTTTATGGTGAAGAGCCGATTTTTAAACGAAGAGGTGTTCTATGTCAGTTTATACAAATTCTATTATGGTAGCTTTTTTAATAACAATTTTCTTATCCTTTGTACTATTTGTACCTTGGCTTATTTATACCTATCGGAAATATGGCTACTTATCAGTATCCAAAACGATTATTATGTTCTCATTTATTTTTTACTTTTTATCGGCATTATGTTTAGTTTTACTACCTTTCCCGGAAACACGTGATACTTGCTCTCTACAAGCTGCAGATACAGTCCATTATAATTTACATCCTTTTCAATTTGTCACGGATATTTTAAAGGATAGTGGGATTGTTCTGACGAATCCATCAACGTGGATTTATATACCAAAGCAGCCTGCTTTTTATCAAGCATTCTATAATTTCTTACTGCTAATGCCATTCGGTGTATACTTGCGTTATTTTCTTAAAAAAAGGGAGTACTGGAAGCGTGCATTTCTATTTAGCTTTTTGCTAACATTGTTTTATGAGGTAACTCAATTTACGGGGATTTATGGCATCTTTAATTGTGCGTATCGAATCTTTGATGTGGATGATTTAATGCTTAACAGTGTTGGTGCACTATTAGGATTCTTTTTAGCCCCTGTTGTGTGGGCGCTGTTTCCTTCACATGAAGAGGTAGCGGCTAAAGCAGCAGAAATGGTCGAAAAAGATATCATCAAGCCATTATCTATCTTGTTAGCACTAGCAGTGGATTTGATTATCGTACAGTTCATTTTGTTCTTCGTTGGTGTCGTAACAGGCTATAGTGGTATGTTCGAGTTTTTAGTGAAAATTGCTTTGTATATGTTGCTATTTGGAGTTGTTCCAAGCTTAACAAGTGGGGCAACATTAGGGATGAAATTTATGCGTTTTACAATGGTCAGTGAAAACGGCAAAAGTATTGTAAGCCAATCTTGGCGCCGTTGTGTTGCTATTCTCGTGGTAGTATGTACTTCGGAAATGATAACAACTTTTGGAAATATTCAATTAGATATGGATTCACCATTTTATGTACTGCAAATTGTCATTACATTGCTAGCCTTTATTGCGAATTTTGTTCTAACGATGGTAATTGCTATTCATGTAATACGGGTCATCGTAAGTGGAGGCAGACGCCGTTTATTTATGGACTATTACGCAGGCTTACTAGCAACGAGAAAAAAATAAGGGGGATTGTTGGATGAAATACGTAATCATTGGAGGAGATGCTGCCGGAATGTCAGCAGCAATGGAAATATATCGAAATGTACCAGGAGCAGAGATTACATCTGTAGAACGTGGCTTTATTTATTCATATGGGCAGTGTGGCTTACCCTATGTGGTAGATGGGCGTATTTCATCGACAAAGCGTCTTATAGCAAGAGATGTAGAAACTTTTCGTGATAAGTATCGTATCGATGCCCGTGTTGGTCATGAGGTGAACAGAATTGATGTTGAACAGAAGCTAGTTTTTGGGACGCAGTCGTCCGGGGAAGCGTTTGAAATTCCTTATGATAAGCTACTTATTGCAACAGGTGCAGATCCTATTATGCCAGTGGAGAAGGGTTCAAATTTAGCGGGTATACACACGGTGAAAACAATACCGCAGCTAGAGGATTTACTAGCTGATTTAACGTTAGATATAGAAAATGTAACAATTATAGGTGCAGGCTATATTGGGCTAGAAATGGCCGAGACGATACATGCTTGCGGTAAAAAAGTAAGATTGATTCAACGAGGTAGCTATGTTGCAAGAATTTTAGACGAAGAGTTTGCGCAACATGTTCATGAGGAAGCAAAAAAGAATGACATCGAGCTTGTGCTAAATACAAAAGTAGAGGCGTTTGAGGGCAATCACCGTGTTGAGCGTGTTATTACGGACAATGGCGCTTTTGATACAGATTTAGTCATTATGGCCGTTGGAATTAAACCGAATACACAATTTTTAGAGGGAACAGGTGTAGCACTAGCTAAAAATGGTGCGGTCATCGTCAATCGACATTTAGAGACATCTGTTGAAAATATTTATGCTGCGGGAGATTGTGCAACGCATTTTAATATTGTAAAAGAACGTTTAGATTATGTACCTCTTGGCACGACTGCTAACAAGCAAGGTCGTTTAGCGGGACTCAATATGTCAGGCAAATCTGCGCCGTTTAGTGGTATTGTAGGTACTTCAATCTTAAAGTTTTTCAATTTAACAATCGCTACGACAGGTATTAATGAGCGCAAGGCTAAAGAGCTAGGCTTTGAGTATGAGGCCTTTAAATTATCTGCCCGCCATATTGCAGGTTATTACCCTGGTGCTCAACGGATGTTTATTAAAATTGTTGTTCGTAAACGAGATCAACAACTTTTAGGAGCACAAATTGTTGGACCTGCAGGTGTTGATAAACGGATCGATGTGTTTGCGACCGCCTTATACAATAAAATGACATTACCAGATTTACTAGATTTAGATTTAGCCTACGCGCCTCCATTCAATGGTGTTTGGGATCCTCTACAGCAGATTGCCAGAAAAAATGGGCGTTTATAACATTGGGGGTAATTAGAAATGAGCATTTACGACATTCAAGTTGCTCTAGACGATGGTACTGAATATAGTTTAGATCGTTATAAGGGTAAGGCAATGTTAATTGTTAATACGGCTTCCAAATGTGGTTTTACACCACAGTTTGAAGAATTAGAAGATCTATATAAAAAATATCAGGATAAAGGCCTTGTTATTCTTGGCTTCCCATCAAATCAGTTTAAGCAAGAAGTTGCGACTGCTGAGGAAGCAGCATCACAATGTCGTTTGACATATGGAGTGACATTCCCGATGCATGAAATAGTAAAGGTCAATGGTAAAGATGCACACCCTATTTTTGAGCATTTGACATCCCATTCTAAAGGCTTTCTAGGCAACAGTATAAAGTGGAACTTCACAAAATTTCTTGTGAATCGTAATGGTGAAGTCATTGGACGCTATGGGTCGGCCGATAAGCCAAGTAGCTTTGAGGATGATATACAAAAAGCATTAGCATAAAAAAGGATTCACGCACAGTTTTGTGTGTGAATCCTTTTTTATGCTCATTAGAAAGGTGGATGTCGATAAACATTAAAAGTTGGTTGATAAAACGTGAAAGTTGGTAGATAAACTTCAAAAGTTGGGCGATAACACGCAAAAGTGCTCCGATAAAACTCCAAAAGTTGGATGACATTTTGTTAAAACGTATATCATGTGGATAAGTTGATCTTCGACGACTGGACGCCCCGAGGAAGCTTTGCTTTGTGCGAAAGCGAAGCGACAGCAACAACAAGCCCCCAGTCGGAACGGACATCACCCCCCTCGTTATGCCTACGATTTAAGGTTGTTGTAAGCTTGCGACAACTTTGTTGTAAGTTTGGGGTCGTATACTAAAGTCAGAAAGAAGAGGTGAGCGTTTATGACGCCATTATTAAAGGTACAAAATGTAGAAAAAACTTACGGCAAAGGCGCAAATACATTTACAGCGCTATCGAATATATCATTTGAAGTAGAAAAAGGAGAGTTTGTTGGTGTAATGGGGCCTTCGGGGGCTGGGAAATCGACGCTACTAAATGTGTTAGCGACAATTGATACACCAACGACTGGTGAAATCATTATTGGTGATACAAACTTAGCGCGCATGAAGGACGCAGAGTTAGCAGATTTTCGTCGCGACAATCTAGGTTTTATCTTCCAAGACTATAACTTACTTGATTCTTTAACCGTTCGTGAAAATATCGTACTGCCACTTGCGATTGCAAAAGTGCCAACAAAGGCAATTAACGCAAAGGTAGAACGCATAGCTACACTGTTTGGGATAAAAGAGTTACTCGATAAATACCCATACCAAATTTCTGGTGGGCAAAAACAACGTACAGCATCATCACGTGCATTAGTTACAGAGCCGAAATTAATATTTGCGGATGAGCCAACTGGTGCTCTTGATTCAAAATCAGCAACAGACTTACTTGAAAGTTTAAGTGATTTGAATAATTCTCAAGCGTCCACTATTATGATGGTGACGCATGATGCATTCGCAGCAAGCTTTTGCCAGCGCATTCTATTTATTCAAGATGGACAGCTTTCTAAGGAAATTCACCGTGGTACTCAAACAAGAAAGCAATTCTTCCAAGAGATTTTACAGGTGCTTGGAGGCATCGGAGGTGGAGTAAATGACGTTATTTAGTTTAGCGCGTAAAAATATCCAGCGTAATTTGTCGAACTACTTTTTATATATCGCTTCGATGGTTTTTAGTATCGTTATCTACTTTACGTTTGTGACATTAAAATATAATGATGATATTTTAGCCTCACAACAATTTTCACGGCAAATTAAAGGATTGATGAGTGGATCATCTGTTGTGTTATTATTCTTTATCGTCATCTTTATGGCGTATTCCAATTCGTTTTTTATGAAAAAACGTAAAAAGGAAGTAGCACTTTACTCGCTATTAGGTGTGCGTAAGCAGAAAATCGGCTTAATGCTCTTTTTTGAGAATTTAGTGATCGGTTTTGTTTCCCTAGTACTAGGAATTGTTCTTGGATTCTTTATGTCACAAGGTTTATTAATGATCTTAGTACGTTTAATGGGCTTTGAGGTTGTAGGAAGTTTAACATTTTCCCCTGAGGCTCTAGTAAATACAACATGGATTTTTGCACTACTATTTTTATTCACATCTTTACAAGGTTATCGTGTCATCTATCAATTTAAATTGATTGACCTGTTCCATGCTGAGAAGCAAGGAGAGAAAATTCCGCGTGCATCATTAATAGCAGCTATACTTGGGACAGCGCTACTTGCATTTGGGTATTATACAGCGTCTTCAGATATCTTTACGAGTAAAATTTGGAGATTCTTCACAATTCTAGGTACGCCACTAATGGTTATAGGTATGACAATTGCAGGGACATATTTATTATTCCATAGTGTTAGCGTATTTGTGTTAACGGCGTTGAAAAAAGCAACTTCTTGGTCATGGAAAGGCTTGAATTTAATTGGTGTATCACAATTATTGTACCGTATTCGAGCAAATGCTAAATCACTTTCTATTATCGCTATTTTAAGTGCGACAACGATCACAGCAGGTGGTGGCGTTTTCGGTATGTATTACAATGCCGAAGCCAGTGTACGTCATGCGCTACCTAACACATTTATGTGGAAGGGCGATACGGTAAAATTTTCTCAAGAAGACGTCTTATACAACGAATCGCTTTCTGTGAAAAAATTACGTGTGGATAATGAATTTTCGTATTTTGAATATACATTATTAAAGGAATCCGACTATAATCGTCTAGCAAAATTGCAGGGGAAAGATGAACAATTGCACATTGCAAATGGTGCAACAGTTTTATTTGATACAAGCTTCGATGAACGTTTTTCACATGATTTTACCGGTGAAGAATTTAAATTAGAGAACGGGGAATCATTCCATGTTGATAAAATGTATACAGAGAGTGTATTAAACTTTATTCCAGCTGGTACAGTCCTCGTTGTAAATGATAAAGTGTTCGCTGCAACTAATGCAGAAGATGTGAAAATGCAGGTAGTTGGTATGGATAATGACTTAAAGCAGCAGGCTATTTCAAAGGAAATCTACAATCAACTATCTACTGAACAGCAAGAAGGGTTTTCAAGTGTTCCGCAAAGTTATGAGGATGGTTTAGCTACTGTAGGATCACTATTGTTTGTAGGAAGCTTTTTAGGATTAGTATTTTTAGCAGCGACAGGAAGTATTATTTACTTTAAAGTTTTAACTGAGGCAGAGGAAGATCAGCCTAAATATGCAATTTTAAATAAAATCGGAGTTAACAAAAAACAAATATTAAAAACAGTTGCAGGGCAGGTTGCCGTTATCTTTAGTGCACCACTCGTTGTTGGCATAGCACATAGTGCATTTGCGCTACTAGCCTTTTCACAGCTATTTAATATGGATATAACTAAACCAGTAATACTGTGGATGATTGCGTATTCAGCAATTTACGGCGTATATTATATCTTTACAGTTCGTTCATTCTATAAAATTATTAGACAGGGGAATTAATATGAAAAAGGTTTTCTTAGGTATAGGAGCATTGTTCTTATTGTTCGTCGCAGGTCTTGTTGTTCTAATGACCGTAGATTTTAACCGTTTAAATAAAGAGGCATACTATGTTCATATCACTACTGATGGTGAAATGGAGGAATTCAAGGCAAGTAACGGAGAAATATGGAAGTCATATTGGTACGAGCTACCTGCTTATGACGAGAACGGTGAAGAGAAAACATTGAAGTTTTCAGCTCAGAAAAATTTACGTCATGATGCATACTTAAAGCTTTATGTAAAAAAAGAAACAGAAGTTTCATCATATGATGAAGTAAAATTCCATGAGCTACCTGCAAAAGTACAGGAGCTAATGAAGAAATAAGAAGAAGGAGTAGTCCCTAGTTTAGGGCTACTCCTTTTTTTCTACTTGAAATTGAATGCTGACAGCTGTACCTTGTTGTTCCTCAGAGGTAATTGTTACAGTTCCACCGTGCGCTTCAATAATATCTCTAGCAATAGCAGTACCTAACCCAGTACCATGTGTCTGCTCAGTATTTGTCCCTCGATAATAGCGCTCGAAAATATGTTCAAGATCTTCGGCGGAAATGCCGTTACCGTTATCGGAAATCGTAATTGAATGATCTTCAACAAGAATAGTAACTGATACATCAGAAGGATTATGAAGCAATGCATTGTGTAAAAAATTCATTATCGCTCGTCGCATAAAGTGCTCGTCAATGTGATGCTTGATGACATCGTTAGTTGCATTAAACTCAATATTGGCTTCCTCATATTGAGGGGTATTGAGTGTATCTATAACGATTTCACGAATAAATTGCACCATATTTACTTCGGTTAAGCTGAGCGGAAGCTGCTGATGTCTTAAGCGCATAGTTAAATTTAAATCATCGAGTAAATCTTGCATATGCAATGATTGTTTTTCGATAATGTGAGCGTAGTCTCTTTGTTCATCAGCAGTCAATTTTCCATCATTCAGTAGCTCCGCATAACCACGAATCGAAGCAAGAGGTGTTTTCATATCGTGTGACACATTGCTGATCCATTCCTCACGCATCATTTCTAATCTTTTACGTTCCTGCTCGTGTGCGGCAAGCTCTTTTGATACTTCATTTAAATTCTCGAAAACAGGTTTGTACACACCACCTGGCATTTTACTAGAAACATGCTCATGATTTTTTAAATGACGAATACGTTCAATCATTGCGTGTAGGGGCTTGGTCAACGTTCGACCGAAAAGCCAGCCAACGAGCGTAGCTACTAATAAATCAGCAAGGACAATGAGCAAACCAAACTTACCAATAAACTGTAATACGGAAGAACCAGAAAAATGAGTGACATATCTAGTAACGCCACTTCCTTCGATGCCGATAAGATAACTGATACTTTCTTTACTTCCCACATATACGGTTGTATCTACGTCGAATTCTTTATATTTATAAACTTGAATTAAATCAATCGGCGCATAGTGTGTAGGAGCTTTCTTTGGAGCAAGATGGGCTTCAATGACCTGTCCATTATTATCAAGTAATTGAATCCAAGCATTTCGCTGATGCAATTGTTGAAGTCCATCCTTGCTTACCGCTACCGTCCCATTACTTAT
Source organism: Lysinibacillus sp. NPDC086135 (assembly GCF_044746345.1). NCBI lineage: Bacteria > Bacillati > Bacillota > Bacilli > Caryophanales > Bacillaceae > Lysinibacillus > Lysinibacillus sp. NPDC086135. Next base: position 61,087 of record NZ_JBIVCA010000019.1, read on the forward strand.
ATCAATATACTGTTGGAACTCACGCACGAAGTTTTCCTCTGAATACGAAGTTGTTTTATCGTATTTATTTACCTGTTGAAAAATGAAAAAACCAATTAAAATGGCTGTATTCAGGAAAATAACAATAATAACAATAGACAGCACAGAAAGCAGAAATCTAGCTGTTAATTTCCATTTCATACTTGCTCCTCTTTTGGAACGACAAATTTATAGCCAAGCCCTTTTACCGTTGTAATATACCTAGGTTTTGATGCATCTTTTTCAACCTTTTCACGCAAACGTCGAATATGCACCATAACAGTGTTGTCTGAGCCGAAAAAGTCCTCTCCCCATACACGCTCAAACAGAGTTTCTTTACTTAAAATTCGATTAGGATGTTTCATAAAGCAAGCCATCAAACCGATTTCTTTCGCTGTTAGCTCCAATAAAACGCCGTCCTTATGTACCTCCATTTCATCTCCATTAAGCAAGAATGGACCAACTTGAATCGATTTCGCTGAAGTTACTGGCACTGCTTCCTGCGTTTGATAACCAGCTCTGCGAAGCTGTGCTTTCACACGATAGGCGACCTCCTTAGGACTAAAAGGTTTCGTAATATAATCGTCCCCTCCGATAGCAAGTCCTAAAATTTTATCAATTTCCTCGTTTTTGGCTGACATGAAAAGCACCGGCACATGCGACACTTCTCGAATACGTCGACATAAATCGTAGCCCTCACCATCAGGAAGCATCACGTCAAGAAGTACAATATCGGGTTGAGTCTGTTGAAAGCTCGTCCAAGCTTCTTGAATGGAGCCAGCTGTATGAATTTGCTTATAACCTTCTTTTTGCAGGCTGACTTTTAGAAGCTTTGCTAAATCTGCCTCATCATCCACTACTAGAATTGTTGGTTCTTGCATTGTTCACACGTCCTTTCTTCTTTATATTGTCAATCGTCATTAGAATTTTAAGAATAGCGTATGGCTAATAAGTTAGTGATAGCACGATAAGCAATTCCTTATTATTTTGCAATAAAAGTTACCGATTGAAAATTTCACGTTATGTGACTCATTATAAATGAAATTTGCTTGAAAAAGGAATTGAGACATTATTCATTATTTGAATTAATAAATATTAAGACCAATTAGTTACCTATAAAGGGAAAATAATGATTTACATACTCAGCTGAAAAGTTTATTTTTAAACACGTATAGGTCTCTAGAACTTTGTGGAAAAGCCTTTAAAATCAACGATGCAACTTTAGGTTGCGGAAAAAGTAACCAATGAGTTCTCGATTGATTTTGGGATTTTTAGTAAAGTTAAGGTATCAAAAATGATAGGCGGAATGATGGATGAATTTATCTCGGAATTTAAAAAATAAAAGAGAAGAGCACAGTTTTTCACAAGAAGACATTGCTCAAAAATTAAATGTTTCTAGACAATCTGTTTCAAAATGGATCATCATCAAAACGTGCGGTTGATTTTCGTTCCGACTGGGCGCTTTGTAGCTGCCGCTTCGCTTTCGCACAGAGCAAAGCTTCCTGGGGGCGTCCGATGAGCCGCTTTTGGTGTTGCTGTCGCTACGCTTTCGCACAGAAAACATCGGCTGCGCTGCAGGGTCTCGGGCCAACACGATGTTGGTCACGAAGGCGTTATCACAGGATGTGATGCTTTTAGCCTTCGTTCCTCTATCGCTGATCCCCGAGGAGTCGCCCAGTCTTTACTCCAATCAACTATTTACATAGTAGACGTTTTAACAAAAATCATCCATAACTTTTGGTGATGAACCTTTAAAATGGTAATTGTTATCCGGATTTAGATAATCTCATTTTATTAAGTGAGCTATATAATATTTCGCTAGATGAATTGGTTAAGGATGACAAAGATTTCCAAAAAGGGATTATAATCCAAAATACAGATAATAAACTTCAAACAACACAATGGTGGGCTTTGATATCGATTATTGGAATGCATTACGGATTTATTTCAATGGTTTTAAATCATTTTTAGGCAATATTCATGAAGAATGAAAACAACTTTACATTAGAATACTCTCTAGCTCCTGCGTGTCATTGATCGCAGGAGCTTTTTCATAACTTTTTAAAACGATTCCAGAAAAGGTCAGTACTAGTAAGAGTACTAAGACTTTTCGACACTTTTACAGATGTAAAGCGTAATAAGAGTATCAACCATTAAGGGGGGAAGCAATGTTAAAAAAATTAACAGCAGACGCGCTCGGACTTTCAGATATGGGGGTAGTTATCACTCGAAAGGACTATGATAAGACGGATGCAGATGATTATTGCTTTACAAATCGTGCGATTATCCATGTAGACGGTAAGAGCGCGATGAGCAAAAAGCGTTTACTGCGTCGTTACGACTACCTAATGCATAATATTAGTAATGTATTCCTCGAAACAGCAGGAACTATTGACCTTGATGTCGAAATTAAATTTACAATCGACAATACACCATTATCAATTGATATTCATAAACGTTTTATCGATGACATTAAAGATTTATATAAAGCGTTGCATGCCATTAGCTATGGGCAAAAGCAAAATGCATACAAGCTAGAGGTGGCAGAAAAGAGTTCATCTGTTGCTTCTTCATCCATTGGTCGTATCGGCAATGACAATGTCCCACTATCTGCATCATTTGAGGAGATTACATGTTTTGCAAATAATTGGATGATTGACCATAAGGAAAAATACAAGAAAGGAGATTTCTCACACATATTTGATTTATACATGGACAATTAAGGAATATAGCTCTCTACGTTTTGTGGAGAGCATTTTTAACTTAAGTATATACATAAAATCAGAACTAGGGGCGTGACGAAAAAATGACAAGCGAATTGCAAATGCTAGAAAAAGAAGGAATACAAAGTGAAGATCTTGTACAGCAGCCGCAAGCTGTCGAAACATTATTCGTAAATGAGTTCATAGATGGTATTTTAGATCCACAACAAACTATGCTTGGACCTGTCAAAGACGGTGGAACAATTATTGCTAATACGACGCCAGGCTGCTGGGGCCCGATGCTAACACCAACGATCCGTGGTGGGCATGAAGTAACGAAGCCTGTATTTGTAGAAGGGGCAGAGGTAGGAGACGCCATTGTTATCAAGATTAAATCAATACAGGTAACATCAGTAGCAACAGCATCTGGGCATGATGAGGCGATTTTGGACCGATTCATTGGAGATCCATTCGTATCAGTAAAGTGTCCAGGCTGTGGTAAGCTTCATCCTAGTACAGTTGTCAAGGGAATAGGTCGACAGGCCATTCGCTGTTCGACATGTGATACAGAAACATCACCTTTTAACATGACACATGGCTATACTATGGCGTTAGATCATAAAGGTAATATTGGTGTGACTGTTGGGCGAGAAGGTGCTCGCCGTATTGCACTTGATGCTAAAAATTATATGCGTACACCTGAAAATTCTGTGCAAAATCCTGCGGTTGCATTAGCACCAAGTGATTTGGTTGGTGTAATGGCAAGAATGCGACCTTTTTTAGGGCAGCTTGGAACGACACCTTCAAAGGCGATGCCCGATTCCCATAATGCTGGTGACTTTGGCTCTTTTTTAATCGGTGCGCCACATGAATATGCATTTACGCAGACTGAATTAGATACACATCGTACAGATGGACATATGGATATAAGCCGTGTTCGTGAGGGGGCAACAATTATTTGTCCAGTAAAGGTTCCGGGCGGTGGTGTGTATATTGGTGATATGCACGCAATGCAAGGGGACGGAGAAATTGCAGGACATACAACGGATGTTGCTGGTATTGTTCAACTTCAGGTAAGTGTGTTGAAAAAAGTAGCTTTGGATGGCCCTGTGCTATTGCCAAATACAGAGGATTTACCTTATACGGCTAAACCTTTTACTAAGGAAGAAAAACGTCGTGCACGTGAGCTTGCTGAGGAATTCGGCGTTAAACAAGTGGAGGAAGTATTCCCTGTATCAATTATTGGCTCTGGAACAACATTAAATGAAGCAACAACTAATGCTATAAGTCGTGCTGCAAGGCTTTTTGAGATGAGCGAGCCAGAGGTTATGAATCGAGCGACGATTACAGGATCGATTGAGATTGGTCGTCATCCAGGAGTTGTAACAGCAACTTTCCAAGTACCTAAAACAGTACTAAAAAAAGCGAAAATTTATAAACCAGTGAAAAAACAATATGATTAAATGCATACCTAAAAGCCTAAAAAGAAAGCAAACTAGAAAATTTCATAGTTTGCTTTTTCTTTCTAATAGATTATAATGCTAAAAATTATGGTGAAAGACATATTTTAAATTATATCCAAAATTTTACATTTATAAATTGAATTCTATTTAGTAGTTGTTATAATAAAACAAGCTTAGAATATACAAAAAATCGATACGGTTCTATAGAATTTTGAATAGAAAGGAAGGTGACTCATGGCAGATTTCGTACGTTTGCAGAACAAGGAAGAAAAATCAAACCCTATTAAAACATACATATTCAAGATGAAAGGTGGGGGACATGCTCCTTCACGAACAAATTTTGCTGATGCGATAACAGGTGCAATCGGTGGATTAATATGTATTTCCGCCTTGCTTTGGTTGACGAACTATACAGGCACCCCATGGTTAATGGGGTCACTTGGTGGGAGCTGTGTACTTGTATTTGTCGTTTGGAATGCGCCGTTGTCCCAACCTCGAAATATTATAGGAGGTCATTTGATTTCAGCTTTTGTCGGCTTAACCATGTATTCGTTATTAGGGACGAGCATAGTCTCAATTAGCCTTGGCGTAAGTTTAACCATTTTTTTTATGGCTTTATTAGGAATCATTCATCCGCCAGCAGGAGCGAATCCAATTATTATTATTTTAGGAGGCTATGGATGGAGCTATCTAGTAATGCCCGTCCTTATTGGTGCTCTCATTATCGTATTCTTTGGTCTAGTGATAAATAATCTGCGAGAAACGCGGAAGTATCCTTTATTTTGGTGAGGAAAAAGTTTAAGCAAGTGGCGGAAAAACGTCTTGTTCTTCGCAAAGATAAACATTGCATCTGCCGCTGCGCTTTCGATGCAGAAAAAAATCCGTCAAAATGGACGGATTAGAAAATTTTTTGCCCTTGCCGGTCCGCTTTAGGTGCAGAAAAACATCCTTCACAAATTTGACGTAAAGAGCTTTTTGCATCTGCCGCTGTGCTTTCGATGCAGAAAAAAATCCGTCAAAATAGACGGATTTTTTTTGTAACTATTTTGTTGGTCGCCCGTCTACTGTTGTGAGAGTGCTTTTTCTCGTTTGTATTGGTGAATGATGCATAGCTGTTTTAGTTGTGCGTACTATGGCGTTAGCTTTGAGCTGGCGTAGGCAATGAGCTATTTGTGACAATACGAATGGGCTACCAACTTATGAGTGATTGTCCAATGAGCTCATTTGCCGCTCATCTTTTAAACAGCAAATAATCTTTCCCCATCTATGAGGTATTTGACCTTTAGATGGCTTTTTTTATGCGTTGTAGTTAAAGTTGTCGATATTACACGAATACTTTTGCTGTCATTTCTTTTATCCATATCACGATTTCTTTAGCATATGTTGGATAAGATTTGTTATATTGAAGAAAGAGTGATTAAACTTTTAGGCAAGTATCTTACATGATAGGGGAAGATCTTTGTTGGTTGAATTTGATGGGGGGCTCCATTTGCATGTTGTTGGATTGTGATGAGCAGTTATTCATGACATATAAACAAAGTGGTGAAAAGGGTGCTGAAAAGTTACTTTCAAAATGGGTAGAAGCAGAGATTGATTCACCAGCAGACCCGAAAATTCTAGGTACTGCACTTTCACCGAGTTTATTTTTAGTGAATGAGGAAACAGCGATGAATATTGCGTTTTCAACTGCACGAAAATATTGGGGTCGTGTAACAGCAGATATGAAAACTTTTTTTAATAACCATGGTTTAGATACTAAATTTGTTAATGAACGTCTCAATGCCTTTTTTTATACGCAAAAAGGCAAGGAAACCTTTTTTGAGCAGCTTTTTGCACAGCATACAATGGACTTAGAGCGATTAATTTGGCTGATTTTCGGGAAGCGAATGCAAATTACAATGCCAGTTAACGAACTACAAATTATATTTTTGTATAAATTTGACAATGAATATTTTGTGCATATGATTTATAAAGAAGAAGCCCAATTTTGGCATTGGCTTTTCATAAAAAAAGTTTATTCACTATTTATCCACAAACCATTAGAACAATTCACATTTATCCATGAAATGATGGGGCATGTTGAGCAATCCACAAGAAAAACTTGTGTACATGTGGATAACTTTGTGAATAATTACAGGGAAACTCTTGATAAGTGTATAACTTATGTGGATAACCGCAATTCTACTTGCTTGGCTAAAAAACAGTTACATCTTTACCAAATTGTAACGCACTATCGTTTATCGAAAGGGGATTATCGTTGTGTTAAAGCGCTAATTACTTCCTTTGAAGCGGATTGGCGTTATTCGATGTATGCACTGACAGAGAAAGAAAAAGTTCTGATTGCGTATCTACTGTTTCATATAGCACATCAGGAGCATAATCCTGAAACTGTTATTCACTACGGAGAGTATTTATTAGAAGATGAACGACTTAATAATTACGCGATAGAGATTTTGTTGGAATATAAGGACTTATTGCCGAATCGTAAGCCAACACCTCCGGCCATTATTAAAAATTATGAACTTAATTTTTTAGAAAACTTGTATGCAGTATTGCTTGATCATTATGTGAAAATGGGGCGTTATCAAGAGGGGCTCCTGCTTTTAAAGGAACATGTACTAGCATCCAATAAAAAAATTCATGCCTCTTTAGTACAGGGTAACTATAGTAATGAGCAATTTATTGCGATTGAGGCATCCGTTCAACAGGATATTGCTCTCCATGTGAATAATTCATTACAGCATATTGGCTTGTCTGTGGAAGAATGGCGTCGATATTATCGTCAGCTAGAAACACCTTGCTATTTGGTAGCACTGAGCGCATCCTTGCATATGCTCAATATTTTAAAAGTTTTATTTGTGACGGAACAGTATGAGCTGTTTGAAAAATTAATGGAAATTTATAAAAAATATTTACTTATTGATGACCATTTTGAAAAGCTACGAGTCTTTATAAGCGCATATGTTTAACTTATTTCAGCGGGTGTACAAACATCCGTACCTGTCGCTACGCTATCGGCACAAAAGACATCCGCGGTAAATAATAGAGGAACTCAGTCTAAGAACGCACGTCCTGTGGCAATTTATCTGTGCGAAAGCAAGCGACAGCAACACGGTTTTTTTCTGTGCGAAAGCGAAGCGACAGCAACAATACACGACTGAGTAATTAACATCTTGCCGAGGCATAATTGATTAGAAATACGAAAAAGTGTCTAATGTGTTTTTTTGCAACAGTAGACACCTTTTTTATTTCGTGTAGTTGGCTAACAATATTATTCTAAAATCCCTTTGTCCGTTAAGTCAGCAATTTGCTCGACACTATAGCCAAGTGAAGACAACACTTCTTTATTATGCTCTCCAAGCTTGGCACCGACATGCTTGTACTGAGGCTTAACACCGTCAAACTTAAAAGCAGATGCAATTTGTTTTTGCGTAGTACCGTCGCTTTTGGGAATATCAACAATCATATCACGAGCCTTAAGCTGAGGATGCTCGCATGCTTCTGGGAAAGTTAATACTGGTTCGACACATCCCTCGAAATCCTCGTTAAATACTTCAAGCCATTCTTCGTAAGTCTTCGATAAAAACGCATCATGGACAGCTTCTTTAAAACGAATTTGTGTGTAGTATGAATCATTAAAAGTATTATCAATGAGCTCAGGAATATCAAGCGCTTCACAGAGTAATCTGCGGAATTGAGGCTCAAGACTTCCTACCGAGAAAAATCGGCCATCCTTTGTTTTGTAAAAGTCATAGTAGCTTCCACCATTTAAAATTTCTTGCTCAGGCTGAGGTATACGACCGCCGCCAATATAGGCAGATCCATACATAGCATTCAGTGAAAATACAGCATCGGTCATACTTATATCAATATATTGCCCTTCACCTGTTTTTTCACGATGTAAAGCAGCTGCGAGTACTCCGATTGCTGAATGCATCGTGCCCCCAGCCAAATCAGCAAGCTGAATACCCATTGAGACAGGCTTTTTATCTTTATGACGTGAATAATCAAGTATGCCAGCTAATGATAAATAGTTATTGTCATGTCCTGGCCGATTGCTATATGGTCCAGTTTGTCCATAGCCTGTAATAGCGCAATAAATAACCTTAGGGTTTACTTCTTTTAGAGCTTCATAGCCGATGCCAAGTCGTTGCATGACACCAGGTCGAAATCCTTCGATAATGATGTCGTACTCTTTCACGAGTGACTTAACAATTTCTATAGCTTCAGGCGATTTTAAATTTAATGTTAATGACTTTTTAGAACGATTCAGATGTTGATGAATATACGCCTCATGATCATCGTCGTAAGGAGGCATAATACGTGTTAAATCTACGCGCTTTGATGATTCAACGTGAATAACCTCAGCGCCAAGATCAGCAAATATCATTGTTGCCATTGGTCCCGGTAGTAATGCAGAAAAATCGAGAATTTTTAACCCCTTTAAAATACCCAAATCTCCCAACCCCTTTTTGTGTAGGCTACACTGTATTCAAGAATGCATTGTAGCGCTTTTCTCTTAATCCCCATTTTGTGAAAAGCATGCATCACCTCTGTATTAATACAGAGTGGTGATAAATTATCAGTATTATAACAAAAAAAATGATGGCTTGACTATGTTAAATTTTATTATAAAATATCTAGTGAAAAAATTATATGTCAGAATAACGATAAAAGTGAAAAAATTCAGAATGTGCGTGATCTCTATAATAAGGGGTGTTTTCGTTTGGTCCAAACCAATCGACTTATAAAATCATATGTTTTAATAAATTTCACCCTCATTTTTTGGAATTGGAGAGAATGGAAATTCTTTATCAAATTTCAGACTGCGATAAGGTTAAAAAATCTCTATGCAATAGATTCCTGCATAGAGATTTTTGTGTATATTGGTCATCGTCATCAACTTAACCATTAAATTACTTAGAATAAAAGTTAACTGTATAATAAGGCGCACCGTTATCTTTGAAGCAGACACCAACAAAAATATGTGTAAATTCTTTTCTTAAAATATTTATACGATGTCCTTTTGAATTCATCAGAGCTTCATGGGCGAATATACTATTGGGCTGACCTTGTGCTATATTTTCGCCATACCAATAGTGATTAACTCTACCAGCATTGAGGCGGTCATTGGAATGATTACCATTATGATCTTCATGGCTAAAGAATTGGTGTGTGATCATATTGCTACTATGCTGCCGAGCGACAGGATTGCATCTTTTGTCATAAATGAGTGGTTGCAAACCTTCTATAACCCGCTCATGGTTAATAAGTTCAACCATTAAATCTTCAAGGCCTATTCGTAGTTCATCGGAAGGCTTGCCATAATAACCACGTTTACTAAATTCAGTTTTGACATTGATCCAAATAATAGAACGAACAATATTGTTTTTGTGTAAATCATAGTAAAAAGTAACATAGTGACCATCAATCAAATAGGTCCCGTGTGTAGTATTACCGTCACAATCATTGTAATCGAGCAAATAGCTTGTGTTTTGATAGTGAATAGCTCTAAGTGGAAGACCGTATATTCTATTCACATCTATTCGATTAGCACCGATAGGAATACCAAATACGCTATGCCCAGCGCGTGTTTCATATCCTCCGACCTCTTTGGAGTTATGCCTTCCTACGAGGGAATATTGGGGGTAGTCCATCTCTACTCGATGCCATTTCATTTTATATTCACTTTGAAAGCTGGATAGTGACAAGGTTTTTTGTGTATTTGTTATTTTTGTACGAGCTGACTTATTCGAATTGAGAGCAGTATTCGTCCATAGAGCCATACTAAAACCAACCATAATTGGAGCTACTTTACGTAACAACATATTTAAACCCTCTTCTAATAATAAATTTATAATGAAAATCTATCAAAATAATAAAAGTTCTATAGATATAAAATACTATATTTTTGTCATATTAACGATGCTAAAATCCTGGAACTTTGCCTACTATATGGCTAACCATTAAAGCGTGGGGTTGATTTCCGTTCCGGCTGGGTGCTTTGTCGCTGCTTCGCTTTCGCACAGAGCAAAGCTTCCTGAGGGCGTTCGATGAGCCGCTTCACTCGCGTTCCGTTATTGCTAATCCCCAAAGAATCGCCAAGCCTTCACGCCAATCAACAAGGTAAATTTTCATCTCGAATTTTTATGATAAGTCTATATTTTTGCTTTTGTTATAACAGGGACTTCAAAAGTACTGCTTTTCACAAATATTTTGCTCTCAATACGAGAAATTTTCTTAATAAAGAATTTTTTGTGCTTAAATAGAATAATAGAAGAAATTATTAACTAGGGGTAAATGATAGAAAATGAAATCAAAACAGATAAAGTTAAAGTATTTAATCATGGGTGTTGCCATGGCTGCTTTTTTCTTAACAGGCATTGGTAGCGTTTGGAGCGGTTACCGTATGAATGTTGCTTCGATTAAAGAAAATTCGCTTGAAACGAATCGAGTATATGCACAGAAATTAGCAACAACCGCAAGTTCCTATCTTGAAGAATCCTTCCAAATTTTAAGGTATAGCGCGAGTGCGATAAAGACGAAAATGCATGATAGCAATGCATTAATTCAAGAAACTGAGCGTTTGAAAAAGCAAAATAACATGTTTAACTCTGTTCTTATCACAAATGCAAAAGGTCATGTATTATCTATTTCACCACCATCTGAGGAGGTACAAGGTAAAGTATTAACTTCAGCTGGAGCGAAAGAGGCTTTATCTAAAAGGGAACCTCTTGTCTCAAAGCCTTATAAGGGGATTACAGGGCGTCTCCTTATTTTTATCTCGTATCCTATATTTTCAGAGACAAATGAATATTTAGGAATGGTAGCTGGGACAATTTATTTGAAGGAACGAAATGTTTTTAATGAATTACTCGGAGAGCATTATTATCATGATGGTTCATATGTGTACGTAGTTGATTCAGATGGGCGCGTTATCTATCATCAGGACCCAAGTCGGATCAATGATATCGCTATTGATAATGAAGTTGTTCAAGCAGTGGTTTCTAGGAAAAGTGGGGCTCAACAAGTAACGAATACTAAAGGAGTAGAAATGCTTGCTGGTTATAGCACCGTACCTTTAACAGGCTGGGGAGTAGTTGCTCAAAGACCGTTAAAGGTAGCATTGGCTCCTTCATTTGATAGAGTACAGGATGTAGCTATAAAATCCATTCCGCTTATGCTAATTTCGATTTTTATAGTCCTTTGGATGGCAGCACGTATAGCTAATCCCTTACAGCAATTGGCTACTTTAACAGAGGAGAGCATGGAATCGAAAAATGTAGAAGGCTTGAAATCTGTACGTAGTTGGTACTTTGAAGCGCACTTTTTAAAAAGTGCACTCATTCGAAGTTTAACATTTTTACAGGGACAGGTGTCCTATTTTAAAGATCAATCTACAACAGATCCGTTAACAGGTGTAACTAATCGTCGCACAATGGATGCGATGCTAGCTGAGTGGCTTGAGAACGATTTGCCACATGCTCTCATTTTGCTAGATTTAGATCATTTTAAAGGTGTTAATGATACGTATGGTCATGCCGTAGGTGATAAAGTTTTACAATTTTTGGCTCGGGATATGAAAGCAGTCGCTCGTGAAGGAGATGTTTGCTGTCGCTACGGTGGTGAGGAATTTGTGATGTTATTGCCAACTACTACTGCTAAGGAAGCGGCACAGATTGCTGAACAACTCCGCGATATGTTGGCACATACTACAAGTCCTTGTGGTCGCCCGGTTACATTATCAGCGGGTGTTGCAGTGTATCCACATATGGCTGACACGACAGAAAAGTTGATTGAAGCAGCAGATGATGCGCTGTATCTTGCAAAACAAGCTGGACGAAATCGAGTCATGGTAGCAGAGCCAAAAAAATAAATAAAAAAATGTTTTAAAATAAGCATACATTTCTAATTTTTAGGGTACATGATTAATGGAACGATTATTTGGGCAAGCTACTTTTAAGTCATTTCCCATATGACTTGTATATCCTGTTCAAATGATACGTAAACTCGGGACACATCTCTCGATCGACTTGACAAGATGTAAGGTTATCCCCCTTTCCCTTATGACATCGCAAGCGACTAGATGTACGCCTATATATCGTTAAAGCCAAGTAAGCACCGATGCTCCTTGGCTTTTTTTATTGGATTAAGGGAAAGGAATCGAGAAAAGATAAGTGATTGGTGAGTAGTGCAATTTGGATAGCTTAGAGTGTCAGTGTCCAAATAGTTTTTTGATTCATCACATAGGTTGGTACAAAACGTATGCCATTGTATAGGTTGATTGGAGTGGAGACTGGGCGACTCCTTGGGGATTAGCGTCACAGATGAGACCCTGCAGCGAAGCGAAGCGGCTCATCGGACGCCCCCGGGAAAGCGCCCAGTCGGAACGGAGATCAACCTCACGTTATGATGGTGAACTTCCGTATATTTATTTCTGTATTTTGTTAACGTTTTTCTTCCATTAATTTAGGTTTATCTATGAAGGTTCACTATATACCTGTCGATATAAAGGGTATGATGAAAATGATATTTTGAACGTATCAAATACATAGATGAAAGGAAGAGTGGAATGGATAAAACAAAAGTCCAAAAAGTGAATAAAGCACTTATAGCAACTGTTTTTGCTACTAGTGGGATTGCTGCTGTAGTGCCACCACCACAAAAAGCGGCCGCTGCGGCTAATTCACCATTCACGGATATTGACCAATATTCAAGCCATTACGATAATATTTTAAAATTATACTCTCAAGGTGCGATAAGTGGGTATGCAGATAAAACCTTTCGACCAGATCAAAATGTAACACGTGGTCAAGCAGCAAAAATGTTGGCAACTGTTTTAAACTTAGATTTAAATAATGTACAAGATCCATATTTTAAAGATGTCCCAAAAAGCAGTGAATACTACAAGTATATAGCCGCGTTACAAAATGCAGGAATCATGGCTGGGTATTCAAACGGAACATTTATGCCTAATGAAGTGATTACGCGTGGGCAATTAGCGAAAATATTAGTGCTTGGCTTTAAATTTGAGGTAGCATCTAATTACAACAATAGTTTCAAAGATGTAACTAGCCAAACAAGCAACGCCATCTATATTCAAACTTTAGTAGATTTAAAGATTACAGAAGGGACAACACCTGTCACTTTCTCACCATATAATGCGGTAACACGTGGACAAATTGCATCCTTTATTGTGCGTTCACAAGAGAAAAGGGGCAATGCCACATCTTTCAAAATTACAGGTGTTGAAGACGAACAGATCTACATAAATGGTGAGCCTTACACAGTACCGAAAAGTCTCTCGCATATTTTTAACGAAGATAATGCTGCGGTATTAAAAGGTGCACTTATTGAAGGAGATCTTTCAGGCAAAACCATTCGCTCTGTGTCGAAGCTAACATTGAACGCTAGTGGGACAAGCTCAAGATTTCTAGAGTTTGATGGAAATCATGGGTCCTTTGGTGCAACAATCGTTGTCAATGGGAACTATATTGAATTTTCCAATGTTACATTGACTGGCACAATGTTTGTTAATGAAACGGTACGTCCACCTTTACAATTAGGCGTTTCCTACTATAAACCTTTATGGCTGGGCCCTATAGCAAGCACAAATACGGCATTTATCAACTGGTCTAATCCAGATAATCCAACTGATGAAGGCTCGTCTTCATCAAATAACGGTCCAACAACAGATCTTCAAAATTGGACAGATCAGAATTCTGACAAAAATCCTGATAAAAACAAGCCATTTGTGAACTGGTCTAAAGATAAAGTGACGATGAAAAATGTTGAAAAACATATTGAATTTTATAACAGCACTGTATCACGCCTAGTTGTCTCTCAAAGTGGTACAAAAATCGAAACAAATATGAAGCTACCACGTGTAGACATCATTAGGAATGTCCGCGAATTTGAGATTCAAGGAAATATTGGCACACTAAACCTCGATACAGAAACGAAGATAACAATTTACGGAACTGGTAATATCGACAGGGTAAATTACAATAGCTTTACTGATTTAGAGCTTTATATAGACGGTCGCGTAGGGATTTTGTACGTTGATAATGTTTATGGTTGGGTGGATCTTGGCGATTACACGTATGTTGACAAAGCTATTATACCGAAGGACGAGTCACCGAATAATATTTTCGATGACTTCCTAGAGGATAAAGATAATATTGGCACTATTACAGATCCAGATGGTAAACCAGTCGATAAAGATGACATTGATAATCAAAAACCAGCTGATAAAACAAAACCTTTAATCGACATTACAAATGTAGCAGTTCTAAACGGTAGTGATGTTCAGGTCGACTTTACTTCAGATAAAGTTGGAACTTACTACTATATTGTTCGTGAAAAAGGCGCTGAAGCACCAACGAAAAAAGAAATGGTGAATCGTATTTCTACTGACAATGCGGCAAATGGAACAGGCGCAGCGGTGAATGGCAAAAACACTATTAAAATCACTAATTTAGGTGAGAAAAAAGAATATATCGTTTATGTGATGGTTGTTGACGGGGCGAAAAATGTTTCGGATATTAAATCGCAATCATTCCAAATGAAAGATGGAACACCGCCAGCTGTTAAATCTTTAACAGTTACACCTCTACATGGTGGTACACGTGCAGAGTTTACATTTACAGCGAGTGAACCAGGAGACTATTACTACTACGTACGTAAAAAGACAACTGCTGCTGATCCAACAACAGCAGATATTGTTGCTAAACCAACAGGTAAGGGCAAGGCAGTTGCAGGGAAACTTGGAATTACTGAAATTCTAACAGGTTTAGAGGCTGAAACGGAATACCAACTTTATGTAGTGATGAAGGATGATTCAGGTAATTATTCAAAAGATCCCGCTGTGGCAAAAGAATTTAAAACGAGCGAGCTTGATAATGTTCCTCCATATGTGGAACAAGGAAAGCTAGTAAGAAAGAGCAACAATCAGTTTGAGCTAACTGTGAGCGAAGCATTAGACCCAAAAAGTGCTAACGACGTTAATAATTATTTGTTAACAGGTACAGTTATTGTCAATGTAACTGGAGAAAAAGGGATTAAACCATCAGCTGTAGAGTATAAGCCTGGAGATAAAAAAGTATTATTAACAATTCCATCGGATACAGGGTTTGTTAATGGTGATACATTACGTGTAACGGTGTTACCAGGTGTTAAAGATTTAGCGGATAATGCATTTGAAAACACAAATAACGTGAAGCCAGGAAACTCTATCCGTAACTACGCGGAGTATAAACATGATGATACTGTAATGCCAGTTATAAAAATAGAAAATACGGTGAATAAAGCTGATGAATCTGACGGTTTCCGTCGAGCAGAAATTGAATTCAAGCCGAATAAGGCCGGTACGTATTACTATATGATACTACCAGATACAGTAGTCGATAATGGCGAAACGAAAACTTTCCAACAGTATTTAACAGATCATAATATTACAGAACGTGATTTTACCAATGAATTTGCCGGTGATTCTAATAAATCTGGTTACTTCCAAATTGGTGGAAAAGATGTTTATATTCAACGTGGCTCAGGTACTGCTGATTTAGAAACGGCCACACAAAAATTCCCTGTATCTGTTGAAGAAAATAAACTGGATCCGTTTAGCAGCTATTCTGTTTACATGGTACTAAGAGATCGTGGTGGTGAGCTTTCTAAAATTGCAGGTCCTAAAGAAGTATTTGGAGATGTTAAAGCACCGTTAATTCGAGATTTGGATCTTAAACCAAAAGAAAATGATGATAAAAAAGCAACGATTAGCTTTGAAACGAACGAAACAGCAAAAGTTCATTACTGGTTTGTAGAAAAGAGAATTAAAGATAAAGATGGCAATTTAATTGATAATCCAGACGCTAAATTAACGGCGCCAGCTGATGAAAAGTATTTAGAAACGAAACTGAAAGCAAGTCCATCTGTATCTAAAATAGGTAAAGGTATTTCGGGGAAAGTAGATGCGGTAGGCGTATCATTAAAGCCACATACTGAATATGTTGTTTACGTCGGAGCAGAGGATACGTATGGTAATTTCACGATTTATAAGGCGAATGATCCATATAATGACCATGATAGATCAACAACGGGCTTGATGAAACAAGATTTCTACTCGGATGGTACACCACCAAGCATTGGCATGACGTCCCCTATGGACAATATAAAGTATCCAGGACTTATCTACCGCAATGATGATGATACATTTACAATCACGTTTAGTGAAACGATTATGCGTGATGAAAACGGTAAATCAAGCCTTGTAGGAACAGATGATAAAGTTGTTGTTGGTTTGGCAGATATCTTGAAGATTACTACAAAAGACACGAATGGTAATGATATTGATGTTACAAACAAATACGAACCTGTGTCTTATACAGTAGGAACAGATACTACAAAAGAAAGTAAACTCATTATTAAACCGAAATTACCAAGTGACGGTAATAAAACAATTACTGTTACAATGAATGATAAAACTCGAGATTTTGTTATTCCAGGCTATGAAGGACATAAGTTCATTAATACTGGTCAATATCTATACAGAACATTGGATGCGAAGTTTATGGAAATTAAACTTAGCTACCTTGAATCGTTAGGTGACGATAGAAAAGTTCAAGCTACTTTCGATTTGCTGGGCTCTGCTCAACAATTCTATGAAAATGGCGAATTACTGAAGTACTACTACTTATCAGATACAGCAGGAACAGATCCTAATGTTATTAAAAATAGATTACCAGCGGAGGTAATTGATACAGTTGTGCATGGTTCAAATAGTTCATTAGCAAAAGGAACAGGAACAATTGCAACAAATATTGCTCGTATTACAAAAGAGCTGACGCATCCAGCCAAATTCTTTAACGGCGACTGGGTAACAATTGTATTGGAAGATAAGTATGGTAATTTCCATAAGTTTTATGCGAAGGTTGGCTATAAGGACCCTGCCATCCAAACAACGCCATAAGCATACAAAAACCAAGTGGTCATATAAAGACCACTTGGTTTTCACTTTGGATGTAACCCCCTGGCTAAAATCTTAGCAAAGGCTGTTGTATATATTTGATAGGCATTTCTTGAATTGGTCAAAGCATATATGCTAAACAAGATTTAACGTTAATTAATAATTCCATAAAATATTAAAATGAATTTATCGATTCACACTTTCAAATTATTTCAAACGAATTCGTCTAGCTGTGAGAAGAAAGACTTAATAGCAAATCATTACCATCAGAAATTAATTTTCCGTTCGGTATCTACTTGGTCGTTATAAAATTGTAGTGCTTGCTCTGCTTTCCATTTTTCAATAAGAAGCAAGTCTAATGTTTTGAATAAAATTACTGATAGAAATGTATATTTCCTAGAAGAGACACCTCAAATCCCGTTGAGGTGTCTTTTTATGTTTAAAATAAAATCCGTTAAACCGCCTTATTATCCGTCAATCGGTAGAGTAGTAGAACTAAAAAAATTAAGATAACTATATTCCTAAAAATAGAAAAAATGAAAAGGGGATCTAAGATCCACATAGTGAATAGTTTCTTTATTTTAAGAGTCATAGGCATTAATAATGAAAGGGGAATGGAAATGAAAAACTTTTGGGTATTTGTTATAACAGGAATGCTATTAATCGTTACAACTACGGGATTTGCTCGTATGGCTTACGGTATTATATTACCTTTTATGCAGGAAGGGCTGTCATTAACTACAACACAGTCAGGTTTATTAGGTACGGTGCTTTTTTTAGGTTATTTACTTACAGTAGGTCTGTCTGGGATGCTTACGTTGCGGATTGGGGCGAAAAATGTGCTGTTGGTAGGCGGATGCTTTGTTATTGTAGGTTTTGGAGGTCTTATATTTGTAACGAACTTTTGGTGGGCCGCTATACCTTTATTTTTGGCTGGTGCTGGTAGTGCCCTTGTCTATACACCTCTATTATCAATAGCAGTGAGCTCTTTCCCAAAGAAAAGAGGGGCAGTGATGGGATTGCTAATGAGTGGTGCGGGAGTAGGAATGCTCTTGTCTGGGGTACTTGTACCCTTTATGCTTCGACATTTTCCTGAACTTGGCTGGCGAGGAGTATGGTTAGTATTTACGGTGATCACAATTATAGTCGTGTTAGTTGCATTTTTGGTGATAAAGACACCGCAATCAACGGCAGAAAATGGTACTGTACAAGAAAAAACTAAAGCCTGGAGAAGTAAAGAACTATACCTTATAGCTGGAATTTATTTTGCTGTTGGACTCGTTTATCTTATTCCGAATTTATATCAAACAAGCTATATGAAGGACATTGGGATTTCGAATGCAGTGGCGGGCTCCATTTATGCTGTTGCAGGGATCGTTTCAATTGGAGGTGCTCCAATATGGGGAATGCTAGCGGATAAGATAGGTGTGAAAAAAGCATTAATGGGAGCGTTATTTTTGTCAGTTATTGGAGATGCCTTTCCGCTGTTAATTCCTAATGTAATTGGATTTATCGTGTCTGCTATTATATGGGGTTCGTCTCTTGGAGGTGTCCTTGTACTCATTCAAATGAAGGCGAGTCAAGAGGTATCGGCAAAATATGTGGCGCCAGCGATCGGCTTTATTTCCATCTTTTACGCTATCGGTCAAATGATTGGGCCTGGACTCGCAGGATGGCTTATAGAATATGCTGGGGGATATGCTACTGCTTATGGTTTTGGAGCTACTATTTTCTTTTTATGTTTACTATTATCAATGGTACTTACTACTAAAGAAGAATAGCTTAATCTCTGTTCGTTTGCTATACTTTGGTTATGATTGATAATCGTTCTCAATTGAAACCGAAGGATGGTGACGAACATGTTGAATACTAATTTCCATGAGAACTTTAGTGAATTTTTTCATGCATTGGAAATATTGAAGGTACAAGAATGTCCGTTTGCATTCCAACCAAATGTGCAGGAAGGAGCTATACATCGTTTTATTCCTCGGCCAGATTTAGAAGTGGTTATATCTGATTATTCATTTTATCGAGAGTACCAAATGCAAGTAGTAACAAAGCAGCCTATGGTTGAACTTAGTTTCTGTTTACAAGGTAATAGAGGTGTTTACATCTCAGGTTCAGAATATGAAATTTCTTCAGGAACATGCTCGCTTCAATTTATAGAGCAAGTGGGGGCAAATTTTATGTTTCATAAAAATCAATCCTATCAAATGGTGGGGATTGGTATTCCAATTTCAACCTTCAATCATTTTATGAGTGAAATTGGTGAAACTAGTAGGGAATCCTTTAGTTTCTCTAAAATTCTTGATGGAAAAAGATATAGACTATTTCAAGAGAGAATTAACGCATCTTCCCTAATTATTGTTCGGCAAATGTTAAATGCTATAGCAAGTAAGAAAATGACCAATTTAGAGCTAGAATGTCGAGCATTACAGCTATTATCTATGACATTTCGATCTCATCTATTGGATAATTCTCTTAGCCCTGTTATGTTTTCAAAAAGTGATAGAACAAAAATACAGCAAGCCCAATCAATTATTATGGAGCACATGTCCAATCCTCCAACACTAATTGAGTTATCGCGTTTAATTGGTTTAAACGATTACAAATTAAAAAAGGGATTTAAAGAAATGTTTGGGACAACAGTGTTTGGATATTTAAGAGAAAAAAGGCTAGAGAAAGCATTTCTTTTATTACAAGAGGGAACTATGAATGTAACTGACATTGCGAGTGCAGTGGGATATTCTAATCCTAGCTATTTTGCAGAGATTTTTAAAGAGAGATTTGGAATTAATCCTAGGGAAATAATAAGAGATCTTAATCGATTGTAGAGGATATATCTCTAACTCACAATACAGCTTAAATTGAGTGAATTAATTTAAGGTGTTTATTATGGGAATGGCAAATGGTAGACTTTTTTGCAAGTTTAATAGCATTCTTTAGATAGAAATAAAAAAGGGGGCCTATTTAAGACCACCCTTTTCATCCTCATACCCAACCAAACGCTCGAGCAACTGTCGCCGTTAGCCATGTCACACCAATAGCAATAACCGTTGGAATTAAGAACGACATAAATGTCCACTTTGCACTTTTTGTTTCTTTATAAATATTGACTAAAGTCGTTCCGCAAGGGAAGTGTAGAAGTGAGAATAACATCATATTTAAAGCTGTTAACCACGTCCATCCTTGGTCGATAAACACTTGTTTTAGCTTCGATAAATCCTCAATTTCTAGCATAGCTCCTTGCGATAAATACGCCATAATTAGGATAGGGATAACGATTTCATTGGCTGGTAGCCCAAGAATAAACGCAGCCATAATAAAGCCATCCATACCAAGAGCCTGACCAAACGGATCTAAAAAGTTAACAAAATGCATTAGAATACTCGTATCGCCAACGTAAATATTGGCGAATACCCAAGTTAAAATAGAGGCAGGCGCTGCAACGATAACAGCTCTTTTTAGTACATTCCATGCTTTATCAATACTTGCTCTTAAAACTGTATCCCAAAACTTTGGTTTTCGGAATGGTGGAAGCTCTAATGTGTAATGGGTAGGTACACCCTTTAAAGCCGTTTTAGAAAGAACCCAAGAAACGGATAATGTCACAACGACGCCTAACATAACAAATCCTATTAAAATAGCCGCTGTTATCATTGAACCTGTTGCACCTGAAAAACCAGTTACCATAAATAATGAGGCTAATAAAATAAGTGTTGGCCATCTCCCATTACAAGGAACAAAGTTGTTCGTTAAAATGGCTAACATTCGTTCACGAGGAGATTCTATAATTCTCGTTGATAGAATAGCTGCAGCATTACAGCCAAAGCCCATTGCCATTGTTAATGATTGTTTCCCATGTCCTCCAGCTCGTTTAAATAAACGGTCCATATTAAATGCTACACGTGGTAGGTAACCGTAGTTTTCTAATAGAGCGAAGATAGGGAAGAATATAGCCATTGGTGGCAGCATAACACTAATAACCCAACCTGTACCTCTAAATAGCCCAAGAATTAAAATACCGTGTAGCCATTCTGGTGCGTGCAATGTTTCAAAAAGAATTGTTAGCTTACCCTCTAGATAGCCGAATAAGTTTGCTAACATATCTGAAGGTACGTTTGCGCCAGCAATAGTAATGTAAAAGACAGCCCCAAGCAAGAGAAGCATAATAGGGAATCCCCAAATGCGGGATGTGAAAATTTCATCTAATTTATCAGATCTGTACATTGCAGGCTGCTGTGATACTGCTTTTTTACATAAAGATTTGCTTTTAGTATAAATATCACTAACGATTTCATCTCGAATATCCTCATTTGAAACTTCGTTTACTTCAGCTAAAATACCCTTAAGTGAATTATGATTTAACACTGACTGGGACTCCATTCGTTCTCACCTCTTGCTGGTTATTATTTTTATGGTGTTGCAGTTTTAAGATTAATTCCTCATCACCATCAAGTAAGCGAAGGGCAACCCATCTCGATGGATATTTATCATCAAAATAACCTTCTAATTTGGATTCTACCTTTGTAATGGCGTCCTCTATTTCTTTTGAATATTTCATACGATACGGAGTTGTGATAATTTGCCCACTCACCAGTTGATTTAACGTATCCAGCAATCGATTAATCCCTTTTTTATTTCTTGCTGATATTTTTACAACTGGGACTCCTAGTTCACGAGCTAATCTTTGTTCATCAATTCGGATCCCTTTTTTCTCAGCTTCATCAATTAAATTGATACAAATAATGACATTATTAGTCATTTCTAAAACTTGAAGCGCAAGATTTAAATTTCTCTCTAATGATGTTGCATCGAGAACAACAATCGTTGCATCCGGTTGGTCAAAAATAATATAGTCTCTTGCGACTTCTTCATCTGCCGAATTGGAAAATAGAGAATAGGTCCCGGGTAAATCCACAAGTACATATTGCTGTCCTTTGTGTTCAAAAGATCCTTCTGCATGAACAACTGTTTTCCCTGGCCAGTTCCCAGTATGCTGTTTCAATCCTGTTAATGTATTAAATAATGTACTTTTACCGGTATTTGGGTTTCCCGCTAAAGCTATTCTATTAACGCTCATTTTGTATTCCCCCTTACAATTTCGCCCAAAATCATAGAGCTTTCATTATTACGTAATGCAATCGTCGTATTGCTTACGCGATAAGCAACAGGGTCTCCTAAAGGACTTTTACGAAGAACAGAGATTTCTGCTTCTTTCACAAAGCCTAAATCTAATAATCTTCTTCTAAGAGGACCCTTAATATTAATTTCTTTTATTAAAAAGCAATCTCCGAATGAGCATTCAGAAAGTGGTTTTAATGTTTTTTCCATACGCATTTTTTATTCCTCTCTATAATAATATTTCTCTAACTCCATATTGTTTCTCTAAGGAAACTTTATTAATGATTATCCCTGTTTTATGACAATTGTCAATAGTTATCTGAAAATTTTTTGAAAGAACGCGATGAAAGAGCGTCCTAATGAAGGGATGACGGCGCATTTTTTGACTAAGAAATGTTGAAAAAAAGGGGAGGTGTTTAGCATACAAAGCGGGCAAAGTTTTGATGTAATGATACTCAGTATGATGGGTTCGTTATTAGTGCATATAGATAAGAGGGGATTTGCATTGAAGAGGCGATAGCGGAGCAAAAAAATATGTAATGTATTTTCTCCGTTTCCATTATCCAATCCACCTCATCCTTTGCACTAGAATAATTGATAATAGTTATCATTATCAATTATAATGATTTATGTTGACAACTTCAAACAAAAGAAATGAGTGAATGCCATGAATGTGGATCATCATATTTTTTTATGGAATCAAGCCTCTATTAAAGTGTTGGATATACGTTATACGAGAATGAAGAAGGATAACTCTTTGCGAAACTATCAATTACCTGCCAGTGTATTTTTATTTGCAACAAAAGGAAGTGCAGAAATACAACTAGACAACATTGATTACATTTTAAAGAAGTTTCAAGTGATACATAGTGGGAAAGGAGCTCATCTGAGCTAATCCTAGCTATTTTGCGGGGGTTTTTAAGGAGAAATTTGGAATGAATCCTAGGGAGATAATAAGAAATCTTTACAATGACAATCGACTGTCGCTAGTACGAATGAAAAACTATTAATATTAATAAGTTTCTGGTGAATAATTTCGTATATTAGGGGATGGCATCTATATGAAGAAAAATAAATGTAAACAAGATATGGCGATTTCACAAGTTTATTATCCTGTTCAAATAACTAGATTAGAGGACATTATATGTGACCATGAAGAATTGTCTTCTTTGCCTTGTATTGTTGTTGTTTCTGAAGGCGTGGCATTATGTCCAGTAAATGATAAGGAGTTTAAGTTATCGCGTGGGTCCGTCTTACTTTTGGATAATGCAAAAAGTTTTCTCATCACTGTAGAGTCAAAATTACGAGGCATAGTCATTCAATATCGTACGTATGGTCATGAAAAGCCAAGCATATTGCATCATGCTAAACCGCTTTTGAATTGCTCTTATAGAATTATTAATTTAGCTCTAGAATTGCAAAAGGCTTCAAGGAATACCTCTATTGGTAACCCGTTTCATTTTCAAAGAATGTTTGTGGAGCTACTAGAAGCACTTTATAACGAATTAGATAATCGAAAGAAGCACGATGATTTATGGATAGAAAAAGTACTTGATTACATAGATTTGTATTTCCATGAAGAGCTAACACGTGATCAGGTGGCTGAAATTGCACAAGTAAGCCCAGAGCATTTTTCTCGCACTTTTCACAAACATACGGGCTATACATTCAGTGCTTATCTTACATTACTGAGAATTCGAAAATCACAGCAAAGATTACTCCAGCATATGCCGAAATTAGATCTTCTTGCTCAAGAGGTTGGTTACAGTGAAGGGACGTATTTTAGTCGGAAGTTTAAACAGTTGGTTGGGGTCTCTCCTACTGCTTATTACAAGAAGGAAAAACGGATAGTTGCACTTAATACAAATCATACAGCGTGCCTCATTGCTCTCGGTATTACACCCGAACTAGGTGTATATTCTCCTTGGTTGGAGAGTGTGAGGCAAGTAAGCCCGGTCCACAAATTAAAAGGCTATGAGCATGATATCGCCTCAAATTATCAGGAGATAACAGCTGCTTGTCCAGATGTCATTATTAACTACAGTGGCAGCATGGAAAAACAATTTTTACTGTCATTAGCACCTGTATTCGAGCTGCCATGTAGACAGTTAAGCTGGCGAGAGCAATTTGGGCTTATTGCCAATATTGTTGATAGAAGAGAAGTATATAAGAGCTGGCTCCAGCAATATGATGAACAGATAGCTCTCTGTAACCATATTCTTGATCAACAGCATGGCACAAGAGGTACTGCTATTGTTTGGGAAATAGGTAGTCATGCAGCATATTGCCTAAATAGTAGCCATGGGCGAGGGAGTCATATACTATACGAAGATTTAGGCTTTAGTCGACCAGATGCGATAATCACACAAAATATTGAACAAACAGGATATTTAACAGTAGATATTGAAGAAATCGTTCATTTTCCAGCTGATTATATATTCATAACTGCTCTTCCTACAAAAGATTTCGGAAAAGAGCGTCTCTTAACAGTGTTACACTCAGAAAAATGGCAATCGCTTATGGCTGTACAAAAGAAGCAGGTGTATTTTATTAATCAGTATGAATTATTTTATGGATATGATCCATTATCTACAGCATCTCAATTACATAAATTAATGGGAGTACTGACATCACAAAAGTACAGGGCAACAAATCACTTCCATACATAGACAGTTATTTTACATTCTTCTACAATTATTGAGAATGATTATCAATTGATGCGTATGGAGGGAAAAAATTGCTAAAACAAAATAGAAATTTCATAACACCACTTTTTCTTATATTACTGCTTATATTAACGGCTTGCGGAGAAAAAGAAAAGACAGCTAGTCCTTCTGCAGAACAAGATAAAAAAGAGGCAGAGACAAAAACGGTGCAGACTACAAATGGTGAGATTGTTATTCCGACTAATCCGAAGCGTATTGTAGCAGAGGAATATATCGCTAGTTTACTTGTGTTAGATGTAAAACCTGTGGGAGCTCCTGGGTTGACTCTTGAAAACTATTATTTAAAGGAAGCATTAAAGGGTGTAGAAGATATCGGTGTGTATGGAAAACCATCGGCTGAAAGAATTTTAGCGCTCAAACCTGATATGATTATTACCGGCAATGGGGAAAATTATGATGCATTAAGTAAAATTGCTCCTACGGTTGTCATCCCTTACGGTGAATTGAAGAATGCTCATGAAGAGCTTACATATTTTGGTGAGTTACTTGGCAAAGAGCAAGAAGCAAAGGAGTGGCTCGCACAATATGATCAAAAAATTGCCGATGCCAAAGCACAGGTGGATGCAATAATTCCAGAAGATGCGAGCTTCTCCATTATTGAAGATGCTGGCAAAACCTATTATGCCTATGGTGATAATTTTGGACGTGGTGGACAGCCCGTTTATCAGGCACTTGGTCGAAAGCCACCTGTCAAAGTAGCAGATGAAATTATGGAAAAGCAGTGGGCTGAGATTTCCGAAGAAGTGTTGGCGGATTATACAGGCGATTATATTATTTTGACATCTAATGGTAATCGAACAGTGGAAGAGTACAAAAAAGATCCTGTTTGGGGTAGCTTGCCAGCCGTAAAGAATGATCACCTTTATGTTTGGCCAGAGGAGCGCTCATGGTATTACGACCCAACAGCTGTGTTGGCTCAGGTTGAGGAATTAACAAACTGGCTAACGAAAAAGAAATAACAAAACCAGTATAGCTAAAAAATTTGCACATTTGATCTTTAGCAATAAAATAATGGAAGCATCTTTAGAAATGGAGGTGCTTCTTTTTTGTTTTTAATATGTTATTGGAAATGTTTGGGATTAATAGTATTTACAAATTCTATGACTTGAATTAGAAAGGTGTGAAAACAAATAGTGGGTAAAGATGATCATATCCTTCTGGCCATTCAAGTGAATACAGGAAGCGGGGATAAAAGAGTCTCCTAGAGGACTTTTACGAAGATCAAATTTCTGCTCCTTTCACAAAGCTAAGGAAATTAGTCGGAGGTAAACATAACCCTCTGCAATTAACAACGAATTGGCAGAGGGTCATGATTTTTTCTTTATTTGGAGATCACTGTTGGATTAGGAATGAACCAGATGTCTTTGTTTGAATGAAATGACGATTTCCTTCTATTGTGTAATCAGCAGGTTCTTGATCGCCAAAGTCATAGGTACGAACGATAGAGGCATTCGGTGATAGGTTATTGATAATGATTTCCATATCCGCCTCGAATTCAACTTGTTTTTTATTTAATGTTGCCTGGAATGTGATACGATTCAAATTTCGTGTAATTTGAATTTCCATAACACCAGTATCCTCATTAAGAAGAGTTCCTAGTGGTGGAATAATAACAGTCATATTGGATTTTGTTGTTAAAACGAAGCGCTCTGTACTATTTTCCGAATCTGCAACGTTTATTTTTGCTGTATAAGTATTTTTGTTTCTAGTCATAGCTGTGATTTTACCAGGTACGGCTGCAGTATCCGATATAACTGGAGTTTTAGTCCCGTTCCCTTTAGTCGGTAGATCATATTTTCCATTTACAAAGTCTACTAAAGTCCAGACGTTTGGCACAAGCTGCTGTTGCACAGGCGTTAAAGCTTCGAAGGCTGTTTTCACTGTCTGTACATCTTGGGCAGTGGACGTTTTAGGCGATAAAGCGGCAATAGCGTTTTCCACTTCCTTAGCTGCTGCCTTATCCTTTACAACAAGTTGTTCAGCATCTAACAACATCTTTTCGACACCAGCAGGTAATGAGACGTTTGTATGTCTGCGTAGTGCATTAAGCTCAGCTCTAGCATCAGCTACATCTTGATGGAAGGTAATGCGAGAAGAGTTTAATAATTGGATTTTATTGACCACTTTATCGATAGATGTGTTTGGTGAGATATAGGATGTCAGTATTC
The DNA here is from genome assembly GCF_044746345.1 of Lysinibacillus sp. NPDC086135. Lineage (NCBI taxonomy): Bacteria > Bacillati > Bacillota > Bacilli > Caryophanales > Bacillaceae > Lysinibacillus > Lysinibacillus sp. NPDC086135. The sequence goes on from NZ_JBIVCA010000019.1 coordinate 88,252, forward strand.
TTTGTGATTCCGCACTTACAAAGGTCTTTTGCGCTGCATTTAACGTATTGTACCAAGTTTTCGTTTCCATAACATTTTGGTAGTAATTAACGGAAGTCGATTCCACTGAAGCTAATTTCTCTTCAATTTGATCAGCAAGCTTACGATACGCTACTTTCGTCCGTTTATGATTGGACAGCGTTGAATAATTCGTGACGTACTGTTGTTCCGTTGCAGTCAATTCATCGTATGCTTTGCTAGCTGTCTCTAAAGTTGCTTGGAATGAAGAGGTTGTATCATTAATATTCGAAATAAGTCGAACAACATTCGAAACCTTAGAGTTGTAGTAATAAGTATTATCGTATATGTAAGCAGTTTTTACCTGTCCTGTAATATCAGCAGCCGATGCTGACGTAGTAGGTGCAGCATAGATTAGTGAAGGGGCCGCAACTAGGGCGAGGAAGGCTAGTTTTCTTTTGTTTTTCATAATATGGGAAACCTCCTAATTGGTTTTTTCACAAGTGTCATGGTAATTCATGAGGATTTTTGTCCTAGATGAAATCTTTGATTGTCTTGAGAATATCCTAATATATGTTGATAAACCAATTTTATCATATTAGGATTCTTTTATGTATATTTTGAGTGAATAGGTAGATAGGTTGTGCATTTTTTTAAACACTTTGTGTCTTATGTACTTGGGAATACGAAAAGTAAGAGGTCGCTTTTCAATAGAGATGGATAAGGTGGATAGAATCGCAAGAATGATGGATAGAACTGCAAGAATCTATAAGCCTAAAATGAGTCGTGAAGCATTCAAGTATCTTGAGGAAAACGACATTATTGACCATACATTAGCTAAAATTTAACGAATTTGGTAGGGTTCCTAAATATTGCTATGCATGATTATCAAGCTATTGAATTAAATATACTCCAAGCAATTATCGAGAATCATTTAAGTGATTTTAAAACCTATACAGAGGCGATATTGCTTATATAAAAGAAACAACAGGCCATAGAGATTTTCTAGCCTGTTGTTTTTAAATTATAATAGAAGATTTTTATCGTTGTTTACCTGAAAGTTGGACATCATTATAGATGTTGATTGCCTTGTCTAAACTGTTAATAGCATCTGTCACTTCGTGCGAAGATGCATAGGAGTTATTGGCAACAGATTGAGCGTTTTGCACTGCTTTTTCTAGGTCACGTTTTGCTCTTTCTGTTGTCCACTTTTCATAATAAGGTATGTCAGTTCCATCTCCATTAGCAGAAGTCTTTACATACTGAACAGAATTGACGAGTGACGTTAGCCAAGATTTATCAACATAATTTCGATAGTTTACACCGGATTTATGATTACTTCTATACGTTGAAATAGCACTATTTAAATAATTATAGGCAGACGAAATTTCTGACTGAGACGAGTAGCCATTATTTGCAACATTTTGAGCATATGAAACAGCTGAAACTAGAGCGTCTTTTTCACTTTGCGTCGTCCAAATTGTATAAGAAGATAATTCAGATCCATTAACAGAAACGGTTACATATTGAACAGAGTTAATCAGCGATAAAAGGGCAGATCTATCGGCATTAGTTTGGTAAGTACCATATTTTTGTGCATTTTTATAAACTGTGATCGCGTAGTTTAAATTGTTAATAGAACTTGAGATATCAGACTGGGTTGCATAGGTATTATTTGCAACAGACTGAGCGGATGAAACGGCAGAAGCTAGAGCATCCTTCTCACTTTGAGTCGTCCAAGGCGTATAAGAAGCTACATCATTACCATTATTCCAAGATACTGCAACATACTGAACAGAGTTAATCAGCGATGAAAGGGCAGATCTATCTCCACTAGTTTGGTAAGTACCATATTTTTGTGCATTTTTATAAACTGTGATCGCGTAGTTTAAATTGCTAATAGAATTTGTGATATCAGACTGAGTTGCATAGTTATTATTTACAACATACTGAGCGGATGAAACGGCAGAGGTAAGAGCATCCTTCTCACTTTGAGTCGTCCAAGGCGTATAAGAAGCTACATCATTACCATTATTCCAAGAAACCGTTACATACTGAATAGAATTAATCATCGATTGTAATGAAGACTTATCACCGTAAACATATTTTGTTCCGTTCTTTTGCGCAGCTTGATAAACGGTTAATGAAATCCTGTATTGTGTAATAGCATTGTTTATTTGTTCCTGAGAGGCGTTGGAATTATTAGCTACCGCTCTTGCGCTACTTACGGCATATTCGAATGCTGTACGTTCAGCCTGCGTTGTCCATTTCTCAGTTGTTAAAACGTCGTTTCCATTAACAGATACGGTAACGTATGGGGGTATAGCTACTAAATTACTTAGCTCAGTTTTATTCGCCACAGGTAATTTTACAGAGGCTTTTTTATCATCCACCTGTACCTTGTTAATAAGATGTCCTGAATCTAATGCCACCTTTTCCCCGTGTTTGACAATCACTTGCTCAATTTTACCTTCCCCGTAAAGGCTAAAATCTTTCTCAACATCGATTGTAAGCTTATCAACATTGGCAGTAACTTCAAATGCTGTAACTTTACCAACTACATTGATTTTTGAAATAGTCTTGTCAGAAGTCACATGTACTTTCGTACGCTCCAAGTTAATGTCTGGAGATTTAATATCTTTTAAAGTGACATTTAACCAATTAATATTTCTAGTTAATAAAGGTTTAAAAGTAATTGTATCCCCGATAGTAACGTCATCAATTGTAATTGCCTTCTTCACACGATTAGTTACAATAAGCTTATCTTTAATAGTTACATTTTGAACTTTTACATAATCCGCATTTACAGTTAGACTTCCTTCAATCTGTGCGTCACCACCATCAAAATATACTGCTTTTTTGTCAGTGCCAGCTTTAGTTAATGTTAGTTCTGTAACGCTCGTAATTTCGCCGTTTTTCACTACTACTGTTGCTTCGGCATCCATCAATGCAGTTTTATTCGATGTGTTAAAGAGGGGCTTCAGCGACTGGCTAATTTTAAATTGGCCATTGGATGTAAGTACTTTCTCTTTAGTAATGTTGTTAATGGTAATAGTTTGCCCCTTTGTTTTGGCTGCAGCTACCTGCCCATTAATTTGAATTGAGTGGTTTAAAGGTGAATTACTTGAAGCGGCATCTGCAGTGGGCATTGGCGATACTAGGGTTGCTGTAATAGCAGTTGCCATAAAAGTCGTTAATACTTTATTCTTCATTTTAGTCACTCCGATCATTGTATTTAATGGATAATATATCATATATTTCTTTGTTTTAGTACATAAAGGGTATATTTTACTATTTATTATACTTAAATGAAATGTAGTCCCTTTTTCTTTATCGTTCGTTTTTAAGAATCCTTAATTATTTAAAAAAAATGAAAGTGAAGTGCCAGGTTTTTTTTGTACGAAATTGGGTAGTTGGGTGCGGAAATCACGCTCATTTCAAGGGCTATAACGTTCTAAAAAGTAACTTTTACCATGTTGTTAAAGACACTGTATTAGTTTAGTGTGTTCAGGAAAAACGCCTTGATATGAGTGGTGAGTTAGTTTTGAAGTACATTGACCAAGCATAAAAACAGCACTACTATAGGAGAGGGAAGGGGGACAAGCTATGATGTATCTCGGTATGATTTTTTTTAAAATTGTGACTCCAATTCTAGTGCTTCTAGTACTTGGTGCAGTTTTACAAAAGAAATTTCGCTTTAATTTAAAGGCGTTATCTCAACTTATTACATATTGCTTCATGCCAGCAGCAGTTTTTGTGAATATATATGAAACGAGTATAGAGCTGTCTGTGCTTGGGGAAGTTGCGTTATTTATTCTACTCTTTATCGGAAGCCAAATGGTGCTTAGTCATTTTCTTGCAAAGGGACTAGGCTTAGTAAAAACAGAGGCTGCGGTGTTTAAAAATAGTGTTGTCCTAATTAATTCGGGTAACTATGGAATTCCAGTTGCACAAATGATTTTTGTGGCTCAGCCGATTGGCGTAGCGATTCAGGTCATTCTCGTTATATTTCAAAATATGACGACCTATACTTACGGCTTGTACAATTTAATTTCTTCAACAAAATCGGGCATGTCTATTGTGAAAGACTTCCTCAAAATGCCCATTATTCATGCACTTATTATTGGTGTGGCAATGAACTATTTTACTATCGCTATTCCGCAGTTTGTAAGAATTCCGATAGACCATGTGGCAGATGGCTTTATCGCTGTAGCATTAATAACTTTAGGGGCGCAACTATCGCAACTTGAAATTAAATCCATGTTCAATAAGATAGTATTCATTAGCTGTTTTACACGACTAGTCATAGGGCCAGCCGTTGCATTGCTAATCATTTTTGCGCTTGGTCTTGATGGTGTCGTGGCACAATCACTTTTTATAGCTAGTTCGTTCCCAACATCGCGAAATAGTTCTAGTCTTGCATTAGAATATGACGTAGAATCGGCAACTGCTGCACAAACAGTTTTATTTTCAACGATTGTGAGCTGTATTACAGTGACGATTGTGATTTATGTGGCGGAACTGTTGTTTACTTAACAGTTTGGTGCTATTCGGAATAAAAAAGATTATTGTCAAAACGTGAGGTTGATTTCCGTTCCGGCTGGGCGCTTTGTCGCTGACGCTTCGCTTTCGCACAGTTAAAACATTTGTCGCTGACGCTTCGCTTTCGCGCAGAGCAGAGCTTCCTGGGGGCGTCCGATGAGCCACTCGCGCTGCTCGCTCCAGGGTCTCATCTGTGACGCTGATCCCCGAGGAGTCGCCCAGCCTCCACTCCAATCAACCTATATGCATGGCTTACGTTTAAACTTCTTTCAGTAGAAGTCTCCCATCTCTATAGGTTGTAAGATACAATTCGGGTTTAAGTTACTTTTCAGTGGTGTCCAAGCATCAGCTGAACACGGATCGATAAGGAATTAATATAGATGCAGGCCTAAGCACAATGCCGAATCCAGATGCAATTATGCCGAGGCATAATTGATCAATTGCTGTCGCCAACTTTTGATGATAAGCAAAAAAAACAAATGAAGCTTCCATCTCTTAACAATATCTGCTACACTATCATCAAACTTAATAGCATTAACTAGGGGAGTCTGATGAGTCAGGCTGAGAGGGAAACGCATAGAGGTTTCTTGACCCTTTGGACCTGATCTGGCTCATACCAGCGTGGGAAAGTTAACCATTATTGCACTCAATGTATTTGCAATAACTATACCTTTACATTCTTAGCCGGATCCAAAATTTTTTGGATTCGGCTTTTGTCTTTATTGGGGTGAGCTAGATTCGGTCCTTGTATAAATATAAAAGGGGGCGAAGTAGTTTATGACAACAGTTAGCGACAAGAATATTACGATTATGTCTAGTTTTGAAGGAAGTAAAAAAGTTTACGTAGAAGGTTCTCAACCAGATATTTTAGTGCCAATGCGTGAAATTGCTCTAAGTCCAACGACAGGAAGCTTTGGTGAAGAGGAAAATGCACCAGTACGTGTTTATGATACGAGCGGCCCGTATACTGATCCTGCGTATAAGGTGGACATTACGAAAGGATTGCCAGCTTTATGTAGTGCATGGATCAAAGAACGAGGTGACGTTGAAGAATACGAAGGGCGTACTATCAAGCCAGAAGATAATGGATTCCGCAAAGCTGATGATCCACGAATAAGTGAAAATATTTTTCCGTATTTATCCAAAAAGCCTTTGCGTGCGAAGAAAGGTAAAAATGTAACGCAGCTTCACTATGCACGAAAGGGAATTATTACTCCAGAAATGGAATTTGTAGCGATACGCGAAAATATGGACCCAGAATTTGTGCGCTCAGAGATCGCGGCAGGACGTGCTATTTTGCCATCTAATATTAATCACCCTGAGGCAGAGCCGATGATTATTGGACGTAACTTCCACGTAAAAATAAACGCCAATATTGGAAATTCAGCGGTGTCATCCTCTATTGCAGAAGAGGTAGAAAAAATGACGTGGGCTACACGCTGGGGTGCTGATAACATTATGGATTTATCTACTGGTAAGCATATTCATACGACACGTGAATGGATTATTCGTAACGCCGCGGTGCCAGTGGGAACGGTGCCGATTTATCAAGCGCTAGAAAAAGTAAATGGAGTGGCAGAGGATTTAACATGGGAGGTGTATCGTGATACGTTAATCGAACAGGCTGAGCAAGGTGTTGATTACTTCACGATTCATGCAGGGGTATTGCTACGCTATGTGCCATTAACGGCTAATCGTGTAACAGGCATAGTGTCTCGAGGAGGCTCGATTATGGCGCAGTGGTGTTTATATCACCATCAAGAGAGCTTCTTATATACTCATTTTGAAGAGATCTGCGAAATTATGAAAACCTATGATGTTGCCTTCTCTTTAGGTGATGGTTTACGTCCTGGTTCTATTGCAGATGCAAATGATGAGGCTCAATTTGCAGAGCTAGAAACGCTAGGGGAATTAACGCAAATTGCCTGGGAGCATGATGTACAGGTGATGGTAGAAGGACCAGGGCATGTACCAATGCATCTTATTAAAGAAAATATGGATAAACAGTTAGAGGTGTGTAAGGAAGCTCCTTTCTATACTTTAGGACCGTTGACAACAGATATTGCCCCTGGTTACGACCATATTACATCGGCTATTGGTGCTGCAATGATAGGGTGGTATGGTACGGCAATGCTATGTTATGTGACGCCAAAAGAGCATCTCGGCCTACCAAATCGTGACGATGTTCGTGTAGGGGTTATTACGTATAAAATTGCTGCACATGCTGCCGATTTAGCGAAAGGGCATCCGGGAGCACAGCAGCGTGACGATGCGCTATCTAAGGCACGATTTGAATTCCGCTGGCGCGATCAATTCAATCTTTCGTTAGATCCAGAGCGTGCAGTTGAATACCATGATGAAACATTGCCTGCAGAAGGGGCAAAAACTGCGCACTTTTGTTCAATGTGTGGACCTAAGTTTTGTAGTATGAGAATCTCACAGGATATTCGTAATTATGCAAAAGAGAGTGACTTAAATACGACTGAAGCAATCCACAAAGGTATGAAGGAGAAAGCAGAGGAATTTAAACAGGCAGGCAGTCAAATTTATCAATAATTAGTAAAGCAGGCTTGTGTCAAATTAGGCACAAGCCTTATTAGTTTCATCGGACGCCCCCAGAAAAGCGCCCTGTCGGAACGGAAATCAACCACACATTATGGTGATGAGTCTTCGTTCTGTCATTAATATAAAAAAACTCCATGTGAAGATGTCCTTCACATGGAGTAAAAAGTTGGATTGGATATCAATAATAATGGAAAATTAAACGTTTGTTGCTTGCTTTTCGTATGGGTTTGAAAGATCCATACCTTCTAATGAAAGACCCATAGCTTTTGCTACACCTTCGCCATATGCTGGATCAGCTAAATAGCAGTGAAGAATATGACGGCCTTTGATGAACTCTTCAACTGGTGCCATATCATTAGCAGTATTTTCGAATAGACGTTGTTGCTCTTCGGCAGTCATTAGGCGGAATAATTTACCCGGCTGCTCGAAGTAGTTATTGTCGTCTTCACGGAAATCGTGGATACCAGCATTACCGTCTATACGTAATTCAGGCTCTTTATAGTCTAAATTATGTTCCCACTCACCATAGCTATTTGGTTCGTAGCTTAAAGTTGAACCTAGGTTGCCATCGAAACGCATAGCGCCGTCGCGGTGGAATGAACGGAATGGGCATTTTGGTGCGTTTACAGGAAGCATGTAGTGGTTCACACCTAAACGGTAGCGTTGTGCGTCTGCATACGCAAAGATACGAGCTTGTAACATTTTGTCTGGCGAGAAGCTAATACCAGGGATAATGTTAGATGGTGCAAATGCAGCTTGCTCAACTTCCGCAAAGTAGTTGTCCGCATTTTTGTTTAACTCGAATTCACCCACAGGAATTAATGGGAAGTCTTTTTTATACCATACCTTCGTTAAATCAAATGGGTTATATGGTAACTCACGAGCCTGTTCCTCTGTCATTATTTGAATGTACATTTTCCATTTAGGGAAATCGCCTTTTTCAATAGCCTCATATAGATCGCGTTGTGAAGATTCGCGGTCGTTACTGATTACTTCAGCAGCCTCAGCACCAGTTAAGTTTTTAATGTCTTGCTCTGTACGGAAGTGGAATTTAACCCATACGCGCTCATTTTCAGCATTAATAAAGCTATAAGTGTGAGAACCGAAACCATGCATATTGCGGTATCCAGCCGGAATACCACGGTCAGACATAACAATTGTTACTTGGTGGAGCGCCTCTGGTAATGAAGTCCAGAAATCCCAGTTTGAATTCGCATTTTTCATATTCGTACGTGGGTCACGTTTTACCACGTGGTTTAAATCTGTAAAGTGTAAAGGATCACGGAAGAAGAATACAGGTGTGTTGTTACCAACTAAATCCCAGTTACCTTCTTCTGTATAGAACTTAAGTGCAAAGCCACGAATATCGCGCTCAGCATCCGCTGCACCACGCTCACCTGCAACTGTGGAGAAGCGTGCAAACATGTCAGTCTTTTTCCCAACCTCTGAGAAGATTTTTGCTTTTGTATATTTAGTAATATCATGCGTTACAGTGAAAGTACCGAATGCACCTGAACCTTTAGCATGCATACGACGTTCAGGAATAACTTCACGGTTGAAGTTCGCTAATTTTTCAACTAGCCATACATCCTGGAGTAATAGAGGACCACGAGGACCTGCTGACATAGAATCGTGGTTGCTTACTACTGGAGCACCACCTGCTGTTGTAAAACGACGGCTACGATTATTTTCATTTGTCATATTAGTTTACCTCCTAAGAAAAATTGTGAGTCAAACTCTTCATCAATAACTATAACAAATGTAAATTATAATTGCTAGTAAATTATAATTATTATTGTTAAAGAATTTTTACATTAAGATACAAACTACAAATATATGCTAGATTTAAATAGCTTATGAATAACCTTTACCACTAATTTAGTTTTTAAAACATTTTCGAGAATTACTTGAAAATAAGTTATGAAGAAGAGGAAGCTTAAGAATAAAATGAATTCTTTTGTTTACTTATTCTTATTGAAAATAGAGTATGATAATTGAAAATAATTGCAGTGAAAGTTTTGGGGATCAGGTATCGGAGATCCCTTAAAGATATAGCCTTTACCCGCTACGCTTCGCACAAGTTTCTAGTTAGAACGGAAATCAACTCCTTGTTACTTAAAAGTCTTTTTAAGTTTTGCGATAACGATGGGGAGTAATTCCGATGTGCTGTTTAAAAATTTTTATGAAGTAATTCGAATCATCAAAACCATTTAAATCGGCAATTTCACTAATAGCAAAATCGGTTTCTACAAGCATTTTTGTGGCATTTTGAATTCGGACTTGCTGTAGGTAGCGTTTAAATGGCAGGCCTTGCTTCTTTGAAAAAATCGTACTTAAATAATTGGGACTAATCCCTAATTTATGAGCAACGTAAGGTAATGATAACCCGCTATCCTGAAATTGCTGGTCGATAATTTCTATGGCCAGTTCTACATAGTCAGCCCGTTTTTCTATTCGAGCCTCATTAGCTAATTCAATCAGCCTTTGTGTAAATGATATGATGCCATTTAAAATGGTATAAAATATAGGATGCTCAATAATTAAATGAAAAAGCTGACGATAATTTTGCTCAATTGCCGCTTTCTCATGTAATTTATACTTCAGCATAAAACGCCGAATTTGCGCCAGAACACTCGTTAGATGAATACGTAAGTCATCTTGCTTGTAATATATTCCTTCATTAGATAGTCGATATAAAAATGCTTTGACGGCTTCAATATTTCCGTCCTCTAAACTACTTATTAGTAATTGCTGCTCTTCAGGTGTTAGTAAAGGATCGAAGGGCTGTGTCTCCAATTGTTTGCTCGCATAAAAAATATGCCCATAGCCTTCGTAAAAGCTTTGATGAAGTGCACGTTTTGTTAAGGTATACATATTCTTCATGGTGGTCGGTTCCCCATCATAAACCCCAATATTTAACGAGCTATTATTCGTTAATCGCCATTCCTTCATTAATGTACGAACATCCTTCTCTAAATCATTTGTTTGGAATAAACATACAATTTTTTCTGATAAAGGATAAATCCTCATGCTAGAATAAATAGGCGTTTGCTGAAGCCAGTTGTATAGTTTGTTAAACATTTCGGAATGCTCAGGCTCGATCATTGTGAAATGTATATTTGTCTCTATGGAACTAGTTTTACTATCTAAAAATAGTTGATAGTAAAAGGATTCATCTGTTGCTTCTTGATACACTGCTTCTGCTTTGGTTGTCCGAAGGGAAATAGCAGTGAGCTTTTGCTTTAATACTTCTAAATCAATTGGTTTAACGAAGAGATGTGCGACCTGTAAATCAATTGCCTTTAATGCATTTTTAAAAAGTGGCTCTGTCGTCATAGCTAAAATAGTCCCAGAATGTTTTTGTAAAACACGATAAAGTGCAATTAAACGATTATTTGAGAATAGGTCAATATTTAGCAGTATCACCTCAGGCTCGAATTGCTGGATACTTTGAAGTGCCTCATTAATAGTTGTACCTATTTCTATAGTTACATCCCCAGGAAAATATGTATGTAAAAACCAACGAATCCCTGAAAGATCAGTGGAATCCCTGTCGATTAATAACAATTTCACAACTGCAAACCTCCTTAAAATAATCTAGTTTCGTAAAAAAATACTATTATATTATTAAAATAACAAAAATTCTGAAATAATTCATGTTTTCTCTTTTAAAATTCCCTATTTTCTGAAAAAGGTAGTTAGTACAATGTAGTTAGTGTAATTGTTATTTATCTTTTGTAGCGATAGCGAAATTGATTAAAAGCATTTTTACATAGCTCTAAGGAAACAGGGGGATGACATTATGAAGTCTATTATCGAGCTTGATGGCCAGACATTAACAAGACAGCAAATAGGGGAAATTGTAGAAGGTCGTGCCACGGTAGCGCTTTCTCTAGACAGTGTGGAGCATATACGTTTAAGTAGGGAACGCATTGAAAAGCGTTTAGCTGAGGGGCAAACGATATATGGTGTGAATACAGGCTTTGGAAAGCTGAGTAATATAAAGATTGAAGAGGAAGACATTGAGCTTTTACAGTTAAATTTATTGCGCTCAGATGCAACTGGTGTGGGTGCGCCGTTTCCAACAGATGTTGTACGTGCAATGATGGTTTTACGTGCGAATGCTCTAGCTCGTGGTTTTTCAGGAATTCGTCTGGAAACAGTGCAGCTGCTTTTGGAATTTATTAATAAGGGAGTACACCCGATTGTACCTTCTCAAGGTTCAGTTGGAGCAAGTGGAGATTTAGCGCCGTTATCACATTTGGCTTTAGTGCTTGTAGGTGAAGGTAAGGCGGAGTTTAATGGAGAGATTATGAGTGGCAGTGCGGCGTTACAGCAAGCTGGGCTAACGCCTGTCCGACTACAAGCTAAGGAAGGTCTAGCGCTTGTAAATGGTACCCAAGCAATGACGGGTATCGGGGTTTTAACAGTGAACGAGGCAGAGCGTATTGGGCTAGCAGCAGATATGGCAGCAAGTTTAACGCTTGAGTCACTGAAGGGTATTACTTCAGCATTTGATCCAGCACTTTTGGCGGTAAGACCACACCCGGAATTAGAGCTTGTTGGCGGACGAATCCGTAAATGGCTTGATGGAAGTAAACGTGTGACAAAGCAAGGTGAAATCCGTATGCAGGATGCCTATTCACTACGTTGTATTCCACAAGTGCATGGTGCTTCATGGCAGTCATTTTTCTATGCTCAGGACCGTGTGCAAACTGAAATGAATGCAACGACAGATAATCCGATTGTTTTAGAAAATGGAGAAGTATTGTCTGGTGGGCATTTCCACGGTCAACCAATTGCATTAGCAATGGACTTTTTAAAAGTCGGTGTATGTGAATGGGCTAATATTTCGGAGCGACGTACAGAACGCATGGTTAATCCACAGCTTAATGAAGGTTTGCCTCCATTTTTAGCGACAAATCCTGGTATTGAATGTGGGCTAATGATTGCTCAATATACAGCAGCCTCTATCGTATCCGAAAACAAAGTGTTGGCACATCCCTCAAGTGTGGATTCTATACCGACATCAGGGAACCAAGAGGATCATGTGAGCATGGGTACAACATCAGCGCGCCAAGTACGTCAAATCGTACACAATGCCGCTCGTGTCATTGCGATAGAAATGATTTGTGCATCGCAGGCTATCCATTTAGACAAAGCGGAAGAGCAGTTATCTCCAACAACTCGAAAGTATTTAGAAAAAGTGCGTGAATTTTGTCCACCACTGTTAGCGGATCAACCAATCGGCGATGAAATAGAAGCGCTTTCACAGTATTTATTAACGAGTGATGTTCTATTAAACGAGTATATGTAAACCTTAGATGATAATTTCCTATAGGAAATCCAACAAATCTTTCAATTTGTCCGGATTGACAGGGAATTCTAATTAACAGTCGAGGGGGAATAGGATGGAATTTCAACAACAAGAGCTGAGGCAAGACTCGCAATTCCGAGTCTCCTCCGCTATGAAGATGATTGCGTGCAGTTTGGTCGGAATATTCAGTTTCTTCATATCGTTTGAATGGCAAGGTAAGAATACAATTTTAATTGATCACATTGTGAATTTTATTCGCACTGAAGCACCACTACTTGTAACTGCATATGTACTCATAATGCTTGTAGGTGGAGCGGTTCATCCATTCCTTACGAAGAAGTGGAATAAGTCGATAGTCAATATTGTATTGTCAATTTTTAAAGTGGGCGGTATGGTTGCCGGGATTTTATTAATTTTTAATATAGCACCTGCATGGCTAGCAAATGAAAGCATCGGTCCGTATTTAATGGAGAAGCTTATTAAGCCGGTAGGGATACTAATCCCGATTGGATCTTTGTTTTTAGCACTTCTAGTAAGCTATGGGTTGCTTGAATACATCGGTGTTTTAACACAGCCGTTTATGAAGCCTATTTTTAAAACACCTGGACGTTCAGCAGTGGATGCAGTTGCCTCATTTGTCGGCAGTTATTCGGTTGGCTTACTTTTAACGAATCGTGTTTATATGGAAGGTCGCTACACAGCGAAGGAAGCCGCGATTATTGCAACAGGTTTCTCGACTGTATCTGCAACGTTTATGGTTGTCATTGCGAGTACGCTGGATATTATGCAGCATTGGAATGCGTTTTTCTGGGTGTCGCTCGTTGTAACATTTGTGGTCACTGCGTTAACAGCGCGTATTTATCCACTTCGTTCAATGAAGGATGAATACTATAAGGGCGCGACGCCGATGCCGGAAAAGATTGTAAAGAAGGACCGTTTTAAAGAAGCATGGCGTCAAGCGATGGATGCAGTTGAGCAAAATCCACCTTTATCTAAAGTTTTATGGGCGAATTTAAAGGATGGCTTCATTATGGCGATGGGTGTTATTCCATCGATTCTATCAATCGGTCTGCTAGGGCTTGTACTTGCAACATATACACCAATTTTTGATTGGCTTGCGTATATTTTTGTACCATTCACATATGTGTTACAAGTTCCAGAACCATATTTAGCAGCGAAAGCGCTGTCATTATCGTTAGCAGAAGTATTTTTACCAGCACTTGTTGTCACACAGGCAGCACTTGTGACGAAATTTATTGTGGCGGTCGTATCGATATCGGCAGTTCTGTTCTTTTCAGCCGTTATTCCGCTTATTTTATCATCTGAAATTCCATTGACATTGCGCCAAATTTTACTCATTTGGTTTGAGCGTGTCGTATTAACGTTAATCATCGTAACACCAATAGCATTTTTACTATTTTAAAGGAGTGTGTTTTTAATGGTAGTTAAAACAAATATTCGTGCACCACGTGGGAATGAATTAACATGTAAAGGTTGGACGCAGGAAGCTGCAATGCGTATGTTAATGAACAATTTAGATCCTGAAGTAGCAGAAAATCCAGATGAACTAATCGTTTACGGAGGTATCGGTAAAGCGGCGCGTAATTGGGAGAGCTATGAGCAAATTATTGCGTCATTAAAAGAATTAGAGAATGATGAAACACTTCTTATTCAATCAGGAAAACCGGTAGCTGTATTCCGTACACATGAACATTCGCCACGTGTATTGATTGCAAATTCTAATTTAGTGCCAGCGTGGGCAAATTGGGAGCATTTCTATGAGTTGGAGGACCGTGATTTAATGATGTACGGTCAAATGACGGCTGGTAGCTGGATTTATATTGGCGCACAAGGCATTTTACAAGGAACGTATTTATCATTCGTAGAGGCAGGTAAAAAAGTATTTGGCACAGCAGATTTACGCGGTAAATTCATCCTTACAGGTGGTATGGGTGGTATGAGTGGTGCACAGCCTTTAGCTGGGAAAATGGCTGGTGCTGTCATTTTAGTCGTCGAAGTAGATCGTGCTCGAATTGAACGTAAAATAAAAGAGGGCTACTGTGATTATCTTGTGGAGACAGTAGATGAAGCTATTGAATTAGTCAATAAACTACGTGACCAAAAAGAGCCTGCGTCGATTGGTCTTGTTGGCAACTGTGCGGATGTTAATCGTGAGCTATTGAATCGAGGAATTATCCCTGATTTTGTAACTGACCAAACATCTGCTCATGATCCGATAAATGGTTATGTTCCAAATGGTATGACATTTGGGGAAGCGCTTGAACTGCGTAAAAGTGATGTAAAAACGTATGAGCGAAGAGCAAAAGAGACGATGGCTGAGCATGTTCGTACAATGCTTGACTTCCAACAGGCGGGCGCAGAAGTATTTGATTACGGTAATAACATTCGTGCTTATGCCAAAGAGATGGGTGTAACGAATGCCTTTGACTTCCCTGGCTTTGTTCCGGCGTACATTCGTCCATTATTCTGTGAGGGGAAAGGACCATTCCGTTGGGCTGCACTTTCGGGTAACCCTGAGGATATTTATAAAACAGATGCACTTGCAAAAGAGATGTTTGCTGAAGATGAAGGTCTTGTGAACTGGATTGATATGGCGCAAAAAATGGTGAAATGGCAAGGGTTACCGGCACGAATTTGCTGGTTAGGCTATGGTGATCGTCATCGTTTTGCATTGAAGGTTAATGAAATGGTTGCTAATGGTGAGCTATCAGGGCCGATTGTCTTTGGTCGAGATCATCTAGACTCAGGCTCAGTTGCATCGCCAAATCGTGAAACAGAGGGTATGCTTGATGGCTCTGATGCAGTATCAGACTGGCCGATTCTAAATGCGCTTGTCAATACAGCAAGTGGTGCCAGCTGGGTAAGTGTTCATCACGGTGGTGGTGTAGGTATGGGTTATTCTCAGCATGCTGGTCAAGTGCTAGTAGCGGATGGTTCTGAGTTAGCGGCAGAGAAGATTGCACGAGTGTTAATTTCCGATCCAGGAATGGGCGTTGTGCGTCACGCAGATGCTGGCTATGAAATTGCTATTAATACAGCAAAGAACAAAGGTGTGCGTATACCAATGTTAAAGGATGATGCGAAGTGACAATTTTAATCAAAAATGCCAATGAAGTGATCACGTTAAAAAGTGCCGTACAAGGTCCTCGTACAAAAGAACAAATGCGTGAAATTGCGGTGCTGGAAAATGGCAGTGTTTTAATGGAGGGCAATAGCATTATAGCAGTAGGGCCCATTGCGCAGCTAGAAGTGGACTTCCCTAAACTTGTCAAGGTGGCTGAGGTTATTGACGCCTCAGGTAAGGTTGTTATGCCAGGTCTCGTTGATTGTCATACGCATTTAGTTCATGGAGGAACACGTGAGCAGGAGTTTAATATGCGACTCAATGGTTCCACATACATGGAAATTATGAATGCGGGTGGTGGGATTCATGCCACAACAAAGCGGACTCGAGAAACTAGCTTTGGTGATTTATATAGAAAAACGATGAATCATTTAGATGTGTTTTTAAAGCATGGTGTCACAACAGTTGAAGCAAAATCTGGCTATGGTTTGGATTGGGAAACTGAAAAGAAACAGCTTGAGGTAGCTAAGGAACTGCAAGCCACACATGACATTGATGTCGTTAGTACCTTTATGGGGGCGCATGCGGTGCCACGTGATTATAAGGGTCGTGAGGATGAATTTGTGGATGTAGTCATTCATGACATGTTGCCGAAAGTAGCTGAGCTAAATCTTGCAGAATTCAATGATGTATTTTGTGAAAAAGGTGTATTTACGCCAGAGCAATCACAACGCATTTTAGAGGCGGGAAAAGCGTTGGGGTTAACACCGAAAATTCATGCAGATGAAATTGAGCCTTATAAGGGAGCAGAGCTTGCCGCGGAAGTAGGGGCAATTTCGGCGGAGCATTTATTAGTTGCTTCGGATGAGGGTATACAAAAAATGGCTGAAGCCGGGACGATTGCAGTGCTGCTACCTGGAACGGCATTCTTCTTACGTGCGCCATTTGCAAGGGGACGCCTCATGATTGATGAAGGGGTACCTGTTGCTATATCAACTGACTTTAATCCTGGCTCATCTCCAACGATGAGTCTGCCCTTTATTATGAATTTAGCTTGTATGCATATGGGCATGACACTAGAGGAAGTGTTAACGGCGACTACTATTAATGCTGCATATGCACTTAATCGTGGGCATCAAATTGGCTCTCTTGAAGCGGGCAAACAAGCTGACGTCATTATATTGGATGTTGCCAATTATAAGCAGTTACAATATTTCTATGGCATGAATCATACGAATACTGTAATTAAAAATGGGCGAGTTGTCGTACAGGATGGTATTCTTTTGAAAAATCAGCTAGTGAATTGAATAATACGAAAAGCATAAATAAGGCAGAGGTGCCTTGTTTATGCTTTTTAAATTGAAGGGATTATATTGCGTTAGACAATGAAAACCCGCAAGAGGAAAAGCGCTTGAAAATGTTTCACCCTGTTCATACTTATATCAGCAAATTCGTGAAGAATTTTACAGCGAAAGAATTACAGCAAGACATTGTAGTAAATGGATCTATTCTTTACAAAGAACCGACACTTAAGGAAATCCATGGTTCATCACCAAAAGTTGAGGATGACTTTTGTTAAAACTTCTACTATGTAAATAGTTGATTGGAGTGGAGACTGGGCGACTCCTCGGGGATCAGCGTCACAGATGAGACCCTGCAGCGCAGCGAAGCGGCTCATCGGACGCCCCCAGGAAAGCGCCCAGTCGGAACGGAAATCAACCACACGTTTTGGTGATGGTATATATAGAAGAGAATTTACATCTACTATGGAGTAAGTATAAACGAACAATGAATCCAGAAAAGTATCCCGTCGATTTAATTATTAAAGAAAAAGTTGTAAAGATGATAAATGGAGAACCAAAAGGAGAAGAAGAACGGAGGGATAGAGATGGCGAGAATAGGAATTTACGGATCGTCCTTTGATCCGATTACAAATGTTCATCTTTGGACCGCGAGCACAGTCGCGCATCGTTGCAAATTAGATAAAGTAATTTTTTTACCTTGCTCAAATAAACGAAAGGACAAGGAAATAAAAACAGAAAATACTCATCGATGGAATATGCTGCAGCTGGCTATTACTAAGGATGAGCGTTTTATTGCAGATTCATATGAAATGGAGCAAGAAGGCTGGAACATTTACACATATGATACGATGAAATATTTTAGAGAACAGCACCCTAATGATGACATTCATTTTATTATGGGAGCTGATTTATTAGTTGATATTGGCGCAGGATTGTGGAAAAAAGGAGAAGTGTTAGTAGATGAGAACAAATTTATTGTAATGGCAAGGCATGGGATTGATATGTTATCAACAATTAGTCGTTCTCCAATATTGAGGAATCATGATGATGGAAGATTTCATTTGATTGACAAAGGCTTAGCGATGGAAATTAGCTCTACCTATATTCGAGAAGAATTCGCAATGGGCGGTGAACCCAAATATCTACTGCCTGACGCTTGTTATGACTATATTAAAGAGCATAATCTTTATCAAAAATAATCTAGGTATGGGCGATACATGATAATAGAGTGTGGTTTTAAACTGCGCTTCAAACTGTAGGTAAAAGCTATTTGTTTTAAAAAGCGGTATGGTAATTTATTGAGGAGACCTCGTCATGTAGCGTATTGAAAGAAACTTTTATGCTTTCCTTGCGCGAAAACTATCAAACATATCCCGTTGCAATTTAGGATTTTTAAATAAATTATGAGGGGCTGTTGATTTTTCACGGAGAGTAGCGACTCCTGCGGGATTAGCTTGTGCAGAAAGCACCAACTCGGAGTGGAGATCAACATTAGTTTAATGATACGCATTATTTTATGTTTTTTCGTCGATAAATTGTTGATTGTAGTGGAGACTGGGCGACTCCTTGGGGATTAGCGTCACGGATGAGACCCTGCAGCGAAGCGGCTCATCGGACGCCCTCAGGAAAGCGCCCAGTTGGAACGAAAATCAATCTCACGTTATAAGGAGGAGTCTTTTATTTTGAAAAGATCGTGAACTTTCTCATTTACAGGTTTGGGTAAGATATAATAAATCTAAATGATATACAAAAGGTTGTGTGTATCATCTAGCGTAATGATTAATGTTAGAAAGGAATTCTTAGAAGTGCAGCTTACATTAACATTTTTTATTTTAGGAGCGACAATTATTGCATTTGTGACAAATAAAGTACGAGCGGATCTCGTTGCGATTGTGTCACTACTAGCATTCGTCATTACAGATATTTTAACGCCAACAGAGGCGCTTGCTGGCTTTTCGAACTCTGTAGTTTTAATGATTGCAGGGTTGTTCGTTGTGGGCGCAGGAATTTTACGCACGGGACTTGCGGGGATGGCAGGGCGATTATTGTTGAAATGGTCAGGTGATAGTGAGCTGAAGTTATTTGTGCTATTGCTCATTATTGTAGGGACGGTAGGTGCCTTTATGAGTAATACAGGTACTGTAGCTTTAATGATGCCGATCGTTGTTAGTATTGCCATTAGTATGAAGGAAAGTCCTTCGAAATTCTTGCTACCACTTTCTTATGTTGCGAGTCTTTCTGGGCTTATGACATTAATTGCCTCACCAACAAATTTAATTGTCAGTCAGTTATTAGTAGATAGAGGCTATAATAAGTTAGGATTTTTCGAAGTGACACCCATCGGTATTGTAGGAATGATAGTCGGTATTATCTATTTAGTACTCGTGCGCAATATTCTTTTACCAAATGAAAAAAATCGTACACAAACAAAAGCTGACTATAAACTATCTCCAAAGAAAATTATTAAGCAGTATGATTTAAACAATCGTTTGTTTAAAGTGTTTGTCCCAGAGGATTCGTCGATTATTGACGCAACATTAGCAGAATTAAAGCTTCCGGCCAAATATGCGCTTTGTATGATGAAAATTCACCGACGATCTCAAGAAGGCATTAATTTTTTACCGATGACATATCAGGAAATGGCAGGTCCAACGAGTGTGATACATGCCAAAGATGAATTGTATGTCCAAGGTGAGGAAGAAAATATTCGTCGCTTTGCTTTGGATTATAGTCTAGAGATGCAGGAATTAGTCGAAGGAGAGGCTGATGAATTGGTATCAAAGCATCTTGGTATTGCTGAAGTATTATTAACGCCAAATTCGAGCTTTATTAATAAGACTGTTAGCACCCTAGGCTTTCGAGAAAAATATAATCTTAATATAATTGGCATTAATCGTAGAGGCGGCTATAAACTACAAGATATGGTGACGCATAAATTGAAATTTGGCGATGCCATTTTAGTGCAAGGTGCATGGGATGAAATTTTATTACTTGCAAGGGAAACGCAGGATGTCGTTGTTGTTGGTCAGCCGAAAGAGCATGCGAGTGTCGCAGCAGCAACGGGTAAAGCTGGTATTGCTGGTGTCATTATGCTTTTAATGATTGTGTTAATGGCTTTTGAAATTTTCCCTGCTGTAATTTCCGTTATGATTGGTGCCGTATTGATGATATTAACAGGTTGTTTGCGAAATATGGAAGACGCATACAGCAATATGAATTTTGAAAGTATTGTGCTTGTAGCTGCAATGCTTCCGATGGCGACTGCATTGGAGAAAACAGGTGGTATGGTTATTTTATCTGATGGTATCATTAATGCACTTGGAGATTATGGACCGTATGGAGTACTAGTTGGCGTATATATTTTAACAGCTATTTTTGGACAGTTTATTAGTAATACGGCGACTGCGGTCTTGTTCGCACCAATCGCTATGAATGCCGCGATTGCAATGGAAGCAAGTCCCACGACATTTATGATTGCTGTTGCTGTAGCAGCGAGTATGGCGTTTGTCACACCAATTGCTTCCCCAACAAATGCGCTTGTGATGACAGCTGGCGGTTATAAATTTATGGATTTTGTGAAGATTGGAATGCCATTACAGATTATTATGTTTGTTGTCATGGTGCTAGCAATTCCATTTTTCTTCCCATTTTAAAAACTCGGTTTCTATACCGAGTTTTTTGTTTTTAGTGAAAAACAATTAATTTTTTAATAGAGATTATGATAAAATTATATTATAGATAACAATAAAACATTAAATTAACGTCAGATTGTGAGTCTAATAATAAATTGTTTTCTTAATCATTATATAGGAAGATTCTCAATGAAGTGAAAAATTATAAAGTTTTTTTAGAAAAAGTGTTGACCTTTTAAAATTAAGAGTGTAGTATTATACAAGTCGTTAAGACAGCTACTGAAAAACAATTAAATCAAATGAAAATTAGTTGTTGACATCTAGTGGACGACATGGTATTATGTAAAAGTTGCTGTTGAGAAAAGCAGCGGCAAAATGAACCTTGAAAACTGAACAAGCAAAACGTAATCAATAAAGTTTTTACTAGCTAACCTCGAGTTGGTGAACGAAACAAAATTTTGGACATCAAACATGATGCCAGCAAAACAATTTGAGCTAATCAAATTTCTTTTTATGGAGAGTTTGATCCTGGCTCA
>NZ_JBIVCA010000020.1:0-99332 GCF_044746345.1 Lysinibacillus sp. NPDC086135
CTGTACGAGGAAAATCGAAGGTTGAAAACGAGATGGGCCTCGCATTAATGGCCGTGAATTTAAGAAAATTCACAGCCATTAGCTAAAAGCTATCTAGAGACAACATAAAAAATTAGAGAAATCCGAATTTGAATTCATTCAAATTCGGATTTCTCACTAATTGAAGCTAGTTATGTCCCAGCCTCTGTCTATTATAGTTCTTGTCGTAATGCTTGAATAACGTCAATTTTCGTGGCCTTACGTGCTGGACGATAGCCTGATACCATCGCTACACCAATACTAATCGCTGATGCAATAAGAACGAGCTGCCAAGGAATAAGTGAAAATGTAATGTCATTTTTACTAAATGCATCTTCCCCTGTTGCTGCTTCTAGAATTAAAGGTAATGCAGCATTTGCTACAAAGCTAATAACATATGAAATAGCTACAGCTACCAAAGTCCCAATAATACCGATGAACGTACTTTCCATTAAGAACAATCGTTGAATAAGCTTTGGACTTGCTCCGATCGCCTTTAAAACACCGATTTCACGAGTACGCTCTGTAACCGCCATAGTCATTGTATTAAAAATACCAATCGAGGCAATCAATACAGCAATTGTTCCTACAAATATTAAACCGATTTTTAAAACTAGGAAAAATACATTCATTTGATCCAATTGCTCAGTAATTGAATAAACGCTATAACCTTTGTCTTTTAGTTTGTCTAATATCGGCTTTACATTTTCCATGCTGTCAGCAAAAATATTAAACTCCGAATAAAACATGTCATCCTCTTTAACATTACCTGTTGCTGCTAACTTTGTAGCTAGCATCGGCTTTTGCTCTGTATCCATATAAACTGAGTTGTTGACCATCCAGTCATATGAAGGCTTCTTCATAACACCGACAATCGTATATTTCATTTTCTCTGTCTCTTTTGCCCCATCAGTATGTGGCGTTAATAATAATTCGATCTCTTTACCAATTAATGAGTCCTTATAACCTTCCTCACTACCATTATAAAACGTGCCTTCTAATTCAGCTTTTTTACTCTTTTCTTCAATAATTTTGCGCTCAGCATCATTGACTAATGTTTGAGCAAAATGGTAGCCTACAACGATTTCGTTTGGCTTTGTTGGATACTTCCCTTCTGCAAGCTTGCCATTTACTTGCTCAAAATCATGCATATTTGCAACGTATAAATCAGATTGTGTATCACGACCCTCAAAAAATGAATGTGCGGATGCATTGACAGTAATCGTTTCGAGTACTGTTTTCACATGATCTATACTTTTTATTTCATTAATTTGTTCCTTTGTAATTTGATCATTCCCATGCACTTGAATTTTCGTCACTTTTTCATCCGATAATATTTCATTACGTAAGGAATCCTGCAGCCCAAACCCAACTGATGCGAGGACAATCAAAAATGCACAGCCCATTGTTGCCGCTAGCACGGTCATAAACACACGTAATTTATTTTTCTTTATATGCTGTTTAACAAAATCTAATTGATCTTTAAATAACATATTATGCTTCCTCCTTTACAAGTTCCCCATCGTACATGCGGAAACGTCGATGTGATATCGTCGCTACTTCCTCGTCGTGAGTAATGATGACAAATGTTAAGCCAAGCTCACGGTTTAGACTTTGAATGAGCAGCAATATATCTTGCTCTGTTTCCGAATCAAGGCTTCCTGTCGGCTCATCCGCCAACAAAATAGGAGGATTTGTAATTAAGGCTCTTGCAATACTTACACGCTGTTGCTGACCACCGGATAATTCATTTGGGTAATGGTCTGCCACCTCTGTTAACCCAACCTTGTCCATTAATTTTTTTACCTTTTCTATACGCATAGCTCCCTTGATACCCTGTAACTTCAAAGGTAGCTCAATGTTTTCAAATGCTGTTAAGCCTGGCATCAGTTGAAAGTTTTGAAAGATAAATCCGAACTGTTGCAAGCGAAAAGCAGCACTTTCTGCTTCAGTGAGATGAGCTGTTTCCATTCCGTTTACCTTAATAGATCCTTGTTCAGATTTCATATATCCAGCTAATATTTGTAATAAGGTTGATTTCCCAGAGCCACTTTTCCCAACGATTGCGACAATCTCTCCTTTTTTTACCTCAAAATTGACACCCTTTAATACCGGAACCTGTTTTTCCTTACCTTTCTTTCCAATTAAAAATGTATGTTGTAAGTTCTCGACTTGAATCATTTTTAAATATACTCCCCTTTCACCTTCTTCTGACTCATAAGGTAGGGTTGATTTACGTTCCTGCTGGTTGCTTCCCTACAAAAGTCATCCTAAATTTTAGGTTATGAGCCTTTACTTCTCCATTGTAGAATATAATTCTTAATAAAGTTGAAGGATAAAAATGAAGATATTCTTAAGAAAATGGAAAACGACAAGCAAAACATTTTCTTTACATTCGCTTTACAATTCATTCGGAAATTTTTCAAAACTTTATGTCCAAATAGTATCTTTTTGTATTAAACAGAGGGAAATTTCTTTATAAAACCTATCTTTAAGGCATTTTTCTGTATTAATAAAAACAAATACAGCAATACCTTTATTATTTTGTGAACAAATTGTATATTACAAAATTGTAAAGTTTTCTGTAGAATTGAAGAATTTTATGTAGATAATTTAAAGATTTTGTTATGATAGTAAAGTTTAGAGGCCAATTTATTTATATCCAGGAGGATTCGATTTACATGCTTAACTCAAAAAAACAAGACCCTTTCTTTATAGCTTTGCATAAAATTGCTGAGAATATGAGAGAGGCCGTACATTACGCAAATGATTTTCGTATTAACAGTGTGGCTGACCTAAAAGAGATTAGCATTACTATGAAAAATTACGAAACAGCTGGTGATAAGCTCATTCATGAACTAATCGTGATGCTAAATAAATCATTTATGACACCTATCGAACGCGAAGACATTCTAGAATTCGCCATTCGTATGGACGACGTATTAGATGGTACGGAGCATTGTATCGCTCATTTTGAGATGTTCTCTCTAACTGAGGTTGATGAATCAATGCGTACTTTCTTAGGCTATATTTCAAAAAGTGCTGATGAAATTGTAAAAGCAACAGAAGAGTTAAAGAAAAAGAATCTTATTGGCATGCGCCCACACGCAATTCTTATTAAGGACTATGAACGTGAATGTGATGAGGTGCAACGTTCGTCTATTAAACAACTATTTTTAAATGAAAAAGATCCAATTCGACTTATTAAATATAAAGATATATATGAACAACTTGAAGACATCGCTGATCATTGCCAAAACGTTGCAAATACTATGGAAACAATTATCATGCGTAACGCGTAATTAGGAGAGGGCACTTACAATGAACACAATCATTATACTAACTGTACTGGTCGTTATCTTTGCCCTAACATTTGACTTTATCAATGGCTTCCATGATACAGCAAATGCTATCGCAACCTCAGTTTCCACTAGAGCATTGAAACCTCGTGTAGCTATCATGATGGCTGCGACGATGAACTTTATCGGAGCTATTACCTTTGTCGGTGTTGCAAAGGCTTTAACAAAAGACATTGTAGATCCTTTCTCTTTAAATGCATTTGAGGGAGACACGACCGGCTCAGTCGTTATTTTAGCAGCACTAATCTCCGCTATTATCTGGAACTTACTAACATGGTATTTCGGTATTCCATCGAGTTCTTCACATACTCTAATTGGGTCCATTGCTGGTGCAGCAGTTGCTTCTGCTGGCTTCAGCGTTCTAAACTATGGCGGTTTTACTAAAATCATTATGGCCTTAGTGCTATCACCAATTCTTGCGATTTGCGCCGGCTTTATTATGATGACACTGTTTAAATTATGGTTTAAAAACTTAAATTTATATCGTACGAATAAAGGTTTCCGTACAATGCAAATTTTCACTGCCGCAATTCAATCTTTTACACATGGTACTAACGATGCACAAAAGGCAATGGGGATTATGACGATGGCGTTAATCGCTGGGGGTTTGCATTCAGGAGATGAAATTCCGTTCTGGATACGAGCTGCAGCAGCAACTGCAATGGGGCTTGGTACTTCTATCGGCGGCTATAAAATTATTAAAACGGTCGGCGGTAAAATTATGAAAATCCGTCCTGTAAACGGAGTTGCAGCAGATTTAGCATCTGCATCAGTAATCTTCGGTGCTACATTAATTCACCTACCAGTATCTACAACACATGTTATTTCTTCCTCTATCATGGGTGTTGGCTCTGCACAACGTGTACGTGGTGTGAACTGGGGGATGGCGCGTAAAATCGTCACTACTTGGGTTATTACAATGCCAATTTCTGCAGTTATGGCAGCTATTATTTACTTATTGTTATCGTTATTCCTTTAACTTCTTCATCCCACCTCGATAGATGGTGGGATGAATGCGGATTTAAGTTACTTATCAGTGGTGTCCAAACATCTGTACCTGTCGCTACACTTTCGGTACAAAAGACATCCGCTGAAACAGAAGAACTCAGTCATCGCCACGTCCTGTGGCGACGACTGAGTGACCAACATCACGTTGGCCCAAATCCTACGGCGGATGTCACGGAATTACGCCAAGGTATAATTGAATTTGATCGCATACTAAGACTCCTGTTCCTTGTTGGACAGGAGTCTTTACATTGTCACACGACAAAATGTGACACATCCTTTACACTATTCTAAAAGGAGGATAGTACCTACAATGAAAACTTTTTCAGCTTTTATAACAGCCCACGCTAAAGCTATTGTAGCCTTATGGTTCGTCATTTTTATTACCATGGCTATGTTTGCCATACAGCTTCCAAATAAGCTTCATGGAGATGGTTTTTTTGTTAAAGGCGATCATACTTACGTAACAAATGAGCTTGCAAAAACATTTGATTTGCCTTCCGATACAATTTTGGTCGTCTTCAATCCAGCTGACGATAAGAAAATTCAAGATACATTAAAAAAATTAGAGAACGTTAAGGAGATTCATTCCATCCAGTCACCACTTGATGATGCTTCTTTACAAAAGAATGGTATAGCTTATGCCATGGTTCATATGAAAAATAATGTGGATCATCTACCTGATGTTGTGAAAGACATCCGTTCATTAATAGAGGATGACGGTGTGAGCATTACAGGCGGGCCTGTTATTTCAGCAGACATCAATACAGCAAGTCAAAAGGATTTAGCATCAGCGGAAGCTATAGGCTTACCAATCGCTATCATAGTGCTATTACTTGCTTTCGGTACTGTCGTAGCCTCAATCTTACCTATCATTATCGGCATTGTCACTGTTGTAACTGCGTTTGGAATTTTGACTTTGTTTAGTGGTCATATCAATTTATCAATTTTTGTGTTAAATATAGTACCAATGCTTGGACTTGCATTAAGCATAGATTTTGCCTTGTTGTTTATTAATCGATATCGCGAAGAACGTGCCCATACATCCATTGTACAGGCTATTCAAACAGCGATAGAGACAGCTGGCCGTTCTATCATTTTTTCTGCTGTTTGTGTCATGATCGGCTTAGGTGCCATGATTGTCATTGACGTCGAAATTTTTCACAATATCGCTTTAGGAGGCACAATCGTTGTATTTCTTGCAGTACTTTCTGGCTTAACCTTGCTCCCTGCTACAATGATGCTAATAGGAGATAACCTAAATAAATGGCGCTTATTACGTGTAAAGACTGGTGGAGCGAATCGTTGGCGTGGCTTTGCTGGCTTTGTCATGAAACATCCAGTGACTATCGTTATTGTGGCATTATTATTACTAGGTATTGGTATGATTCCGTTGAAGGATATTAAACTTACAATTCCCCAGGTGGATTCATTACCAACAAAATATGATGCACGTGCAGCTTATGATCAGTTAGATAAAACGTTCGGACTTGGCGATACCTCAACTTTATATTTGCTAGCAGAACGTAAGGAAGGCTGGGAAGATTTTGAGGCAAGAGAGCTTATTTTCAAGATTCAAGAACAATTACTTGATGACCCTTTAGTGAGTCATGTATCAACCATTTATACGACAGCAAACATTAAGTCCCCTGAGGAACTGACGGCCTCTTTGACAATTCCTCAAGCGGCAGAACAATTAAAACCAATACTAAATACATTTTCTAAAGATAAGCAACTCTTTATCCCCATTACATTGGATGCAGCAGGTTCATCAACTACCGCCCAACAATTCGCTCGAACATGGCAAGATAAAGATTTAGGTGTCGATTTTGCTCTTGGAGGTCATGCGAAATTCAATCAAGAAATTTTCGATGAAATCTCTAGTAAAATTTTCTTGGCTGTATCCATTATTATCGTTTCAACGTTCTTTATTTTAATGCTCGCTTTCCGCTCTATTTTAATCCCACTGAAAGCGATTATTATGAATATTATTGGACTTTCTTCAGCCTTCGGTATTCTCGTCTACATTTTCCAATATGGACATTTGGGGATTGAAGCCGGTACGATTGTCCTTATTATTCCGGTAATTGTATTTTGTCTTGTATTCGGCTTAAGTATGGATTATGAAGTCTTTTTAATATCACGTATTCAAGAGGCATATCTAAAAGGGGCAGATAATACACGTGCTACGATTGACGGTCTAACCTCTACAAGTCGTATCATTACGTCAGCAGCGCTTATTATGATTGTGATAACAGGGGCGTTCGCATTTACAGATGTAATGCCTGTGAAGCAAATTGGGGTTGGTATAGCTATTGCCGTCGCTATCGATGCAACTATTATTCGTCTCATGTTCGTTCCAAGTCTTATGAAGCTCTTTGGGGACTGGAATTGGTGGCTACCCTTCGCGAAGAAGCAAAAATAAAAAAAATCCGCAACCTTCCGTGAGCTCTCCCTCACTCAAAGGTTGCGGATTTTTTATTTTGAATAAATACGGTCGTACCATTCTTTTGCGGCTTCTACCTCAGGCATCGTTAGCTGATGACCATAATTAAACCATACAGTTGTCACATCTGCCCCAGCCGACGATAAAAGTGCCTCTAAATCCTCAGATTCCTGAGCCGTACACATTGGATCATTCGTTCCAGCACCGATAAAGACAGGGATTGAAGAAAGTGTAGGCAACTCAATATCACGTCTAGGCACCATTGGATGATGCAGTATTGCACCTGCCAGAGCATCCTCATAATGGAATAATAGGCTAGCAGCAATATTGGCGCCATTAGAGTAGCCGATAGCAACCACTCGATTACGGTCAAATCCATACTGCTGTGCTGCTTCTAATAAAAAGTCATTTAATTCCTTCGTACGGAAAATTAAATCCTCTCTATCAAAAACACCTTCCGCTAAACGACGGAAAAAGCGTGGCATACCATTTTCAAGGACATTTCCACGGACACTTAAAATGCTTGCTGTATCATCAATTTCCTTTGCAAGGCCTATTAAGCTTTGTTCATTTCCACCTGTACCATGTAACAGTAGTAAAATCGGTTTTGTTTCATCTGTTCCTTTATGAAAAACGTGCTGCATTTACAGTCCACCTCTCGATTATCTTGAATTCGAGATAATTGTAGCCTGTGGCAAAATTAAATTCAAGCTCTTTGACTTATTAATTTCTCGATTTTCACGGTTTGGCTGTTCCTCATGGTCTTTATAAAATTTCGTAATCGTAAATACAGAAAATAAACAAACAGCTATAACAACAACAATAACTATTCCCACTATTTTTTTCCCATTCATTCGTTCTTATCCCCCGAATTACTTATTTCTTTTTACGAAAACCTTCTTCTAGTAAATATTCTTTCACAGCTTCTTGTGTACCAAAGGCTTCCTCTAAATTTTCACCATGATAAACATTCCAAGAACGTTGTTCAAAGGCTATCTTTAATTGAATACCTTCACGATTTTGCCAAATCTCTTCAATCGGCTCTTGATCTTCCTCTTCTTCCGATAAATATTGAATGGCATCTTCAATAATTTCACGAAGTTGTTGTTCATCGTAGTCACGAATATTGACTAGACCTTTATCGCTTGCTTCTTTCTCGTAGCGCAATAGATCACCAACAAAGACGAAGCCGTTGCCATTTGGATGCAGCTTTTCCACAACAATAGTCTTTTCGTAAAGGCTATCCATAAAGTGATAATTTAAGCGTTTTAATGAAATTTCCTTCTTCGTAAGTTCCGGAAATGAGTCGATGATTGCTTGCTTTTGTTCAAATGTTAGCATATAAAAATGCTCCTTTTCTATTTAATATCTCTTTTAGTATAACTTATTCTTCCTGTTATATTGAAGTAAAATAGGCAGTACTAAAAATGTCCATAAGGTGTGGGTTGATTTCCGTTCCGATTGGGCGCTTTCCTGGGGGCGTCCGATGAGCCGCTTCGCTTCGCTGCAGGGTCTCGGGCCAACACGATGTTGGTCACGAAGGCGTTATCACAGGATGTGATGCTTTTAGCCTTCGTTCCTCTATTGCTAATCCCCGAGGAGTCGCCCAATCTCCACTCCAATCAACTTATTCGCATAGCATAGGTTTTTAACAAAATGCCATCCCTAAATTACGATGAGAGACCCAAATTAGAAAATCACATCACTATATCGTAGAAGGCGTTATCACAGGGCATGACGCTTTTAGCCTTCTTTCCTCTATTGCTAATCCCAAAGGAGTCACCCAGTAGGAACAAAGATCAACTTATATACGGCATGCTCTTTAACAAAATTGATGATTAGACAAGAAGTCAAAGCCTAACCATTCTACTATAAAGGTAAAAATCCACTTAGACTCCTGCGGATAGAGCAAGAGCGCACCGATGCGACTCATACCTTATCCACGGAAAGCGAAGCGGATTTTACCTTTTACAATTATGTTTGAATTTTATGGAAGAATTTATCTATCCTTCACAATTCATAACATTTTATCTTTTACAAACTGAATAACATGGGCAACGTATAGTTCACGGTAAGGGACAAATTGTGCTGTACTTACTGGGCGTACAATTTTCACTCGTTGACCATCAGGGAAATATTCATAGCCTTCTATATTCAGAGTAGCTGTTTCTCCTAAAAAGAATGCTTCTGCCTCATCGAGCTTTGCTCTTACGACTCCTGACACTTCCTCATACTGCAGTTCAAATGATTCCCAATCATGTTTGAATGGATATATATAAACATGACAAAATTCATTGTCTATCATGTTTTCCGAAACGATGCTACAAGATGTCATGCCCATTTTAACAACTTCATGTACGTCGACATCGAGTCCTAGCTCTTCCTTCACTTCACGAACTCCTGATTCTACTGTCTCTTCAGCTAATAGATGCCCTGCCGCTGTAATATCAAGCAAGCCCGGGTAGTCCTTTTTTTGTGAACTACGGATTTGGAAATAAATATAGTCCTCATTGACAAGCCAACAGTGGAATGTTTCATGCCATAGTCCTTTTTCATGTACCTCAGCTCTCGTTGCTATCCCAATCTGTTCATGTTGCTCATTAAAAACTTTCACAATTTCTTGTTCCATTTTTTCCGACTCCTATACCGACTTCGTAGCCTTTTTCTTAATCACGTTACGTTCATCATAAATATTGGATGCAATCACTTTTAATACTGCATAAAATGGTACAGCAATAATAATCCCAATGAAGCCTGCAATATTACCTGCTGCTAAAATAACTGTAATAACTGTTAACGGGTGGATATCGAGCGATTTCCCCATTACATTAGGCGTGATAAAGTTACTATCAATTTGCTGCGCCACGAGCGTGACAACAGACACCCATATAACTAACACTGGATCCTGCATAACAGCCACAATCAGTGCAGGTGTAAAGGCGATCCATGGTCCAATAAACGGAATCATATTCATAAAGAAAGCAAATATAACAAGAAGCAACGAATACTCTAGACCTATAATTAAATACCCGACATACATAATGAGTGCTAGTAAAAAACTAATTTGCAGTTGTCCTTGTATATAGCTACGTAAAACACCATCAATTTCACTTAATGTTTTCTTCACCCATTCACGACGTTCACCACTAAAATATTTATAAATGGATGGTGCAAATTTTTCATGATCCTTCAACATAAATATAAAGAAGAAAGGAATTAAAATAGCTAATAAAGAAACAGAAACAACTGATTGTAAAAACGATACTAATCCCTTACTTGCCACAACAGCAATATCCTGCACAGAATTCGCCATATTGTCGATAAAATCTTTTAACTGTGGCGGGAAGTTATCCTTGTTTTCAAACATTTTTAACACATAATCAGCTGCATCTTGAATACTAGCACTAATCTGTGGTACATTTTTCATTAAATTATTTACCTGCACTGCAATCGGATTACCAACGATCCAACCAAAGCCACCAACAAGCGCTATTAGTCCAATGACTATCGTTAATATACTTGCCCATCTTGGAAATTTACGCTTCTCTAAAAATCTTTGAATCGGCTCCGTAACATAATACAAAACACCGCCAAGTAACAAAGGTATAAAAATAGCCTTTAAAATAATTACTAGCGGCGAAAAAATCCATTGAATCTCTATAAAATATTTAATGACTAGTAGAGCAAGTAAAATCCCTACCCCTACTTGAAACCAAACTTTCCTCGTCACTTTCTTCACTTCCTTTATCACAGTTACTGAAAATACTACTTATATATTAACCATTTCGCAAGTATTCTATTATTTATTGTCAAAACAAAAGAGTTTTTGAAACTAAAAAATTCGCAACCCTCCAACAGGCTATTTTAGCGAGCCCCTCAAATGTTAAAGCATCTGAGGTGGCTCGCATGGCTTGCCTTCAACAGGAGTGTCGCAAATTTTCACTAATGCTCTATAATGTAACAGTTTATAATTTTATATCTTCTACTGAATTTAAGTAATCTTCAATATCACCAATAACCGATTCAACACAGCCGTCCTCAAATGGTGAAATTAAGCCTGCTTCTTTCACAAGCTTCGTAAAGGACATAGAGCCACCTAAACCACATAAATGAACATAGTCCTTCCAAGCAGCTTCAAATTCATCACGTGAACGTTTCCAGAATTGGAATGCACAAATTTGCGCTAACGTGTAATCAATGTAATAGAACGGACTTGAATAAATATGTCCTTGACGTTGCCATATACCGCCTGCTTCTAGATAGCTGTTATGATCATAGTCACGATGTGGTAAATAGGTCTCCTCAATTTTTTTCCACGCAGCTTTACGTTCAGCTGGTGTCATATTCGGATTTTCATAAATCACATGCTGGAACTCATCAACTGCAACACCGTAAGGAAGGAATAATAAGCTACTACTTAAGTGTGTGAACTTATATTTTTCTGTGTCTTCCTTAAAGAATAGCTCCATCCATGGCCATGTGAAAAATTCCATACTCATCGAATGAATTTCACAAGATTCATATGTTGGCCATAAATATTCTGGGATTCCGATGTTACGACTTGAATAGACTTGGAAAGCATGTCCAGCTTCATGTGTTAACACATCGATATCGCCTGAAGTACCATTAAAGTTCGAGAAGATAAATGGTGAGTGATAGTTTTCGATAAATGTACAATAACCGCCACTCTCTTTTCCTTTCTTCGCCACTAAGTCCATTAATTCATGGTCAATCATAAAGTTGAAAAATTCACCAGTCTCTGGTGATAACTCTTCATACATTTTTTTACCGTTCGCTACAATCCATTCAGGATCGCCTTTTGGTATAGCATTTCCTGATACAAAGTTGAATGCTTCATCATAGAACTTAAAATCAGAAATACCAATACGCTTTGCCTGACGTTCATATAATTTTGTGGCAATAGGTACGATTAAATCACGAACTTGATCACGGAATTTCTTTACCATATCTGCATTGTAATCAATGCGATTCATTCGAATATAACCTAGCTCGACATAGTTTTTATAGCCTAATTTAACAGCGATTTCATGGCGCACCTTAACAAGCTCATCATAAAGTCGATCAAATTCCTCTTCATGATCCGCAAAAAAGCCAAAGCGTGCATCCGTTGCCGCCTTACGCACTACACGATCAGTAGACTCTGCATATGGTCCAAGCTGAGCAAGCGTTAATGTTTCACCATTAAAGTCAATTTGCGCAGAAGCAACAAGTTTATTGTATTCTGAAACGAGTTTGTTCTCCTTTTGCATTAGATCAATGACTACTGGTGCAAAGCCTTTAATTTGATAGGTTGCTAAATCAAATAATTGCTGACCCCATTTTTCTTCTAACTGCTCACGGAATGGTGAAACGATTAGCGCTTTATAATATTCTGTTGTTACCTCTTCCAACTCTGGTCCAACCTCATCAAAATAATCGCGTTCTGCATGATAAAATTCATCATTTGTATCAATCGAAGCACGAATGTATACTAGGTTTGCCATTGTAGCGTAGTCATTGCTCAATCCATTTAATTTCTCAATTATTTCACTTTGCTCGTCCATCGTTTGAGCATTTTTAAATTCACCAATTAAGGATAATTGTTGCTCTTTCATAGCCTCGATTTTTGGACGGCTGTATTCATAGTCTTTAAACATTTTCATAGAAGTCCCCTCTTTCTGTCATTTACCCCGTGATATTTCTATTATATGCCAAATCTATACTATTAAGAAACAAATTAATAGCCAATTATATAGGTTTTTAATAATGCTGCCCTTTCACGTAAATTTAACTTTATTTCCACTGATTTTGGCGTTTTTGCCGCAACAACATCTACTTCAAAACCTAAAGACTCAGCTAAATACTTTGCACGCTTTAAATGAAAATCATTAGAGAGAATCGTGATTTTCTTAGTTCCTTTAGGCAACAGTTCTTTAGAAAATAGTAAATTCTCATAAGTTGAAGTAGATTGGTCTTCTACTAATATTCTGTTAGTATCTATACCCTTGTCCTGTAAATATTTAAACATTACTGAAGCCTCTGTCCTATCTTCATCCGCCCCTTGCCCACCTGAAACAATTACTTTTACATGAGGATATTTGTTTAAATACTTTACAGCCTCTTCTAATCTATTTTTCAATGAAAGCGATGGGATTCCACCCGTTTTCACCTTCGCTCCCAGGACAATCATGTATGTAGCTGTTCCATTTGCAGCCGGCTGGAAACCTTGTTTCATCTCCTCGCCGAGCCAAATATAAACAGCTATACAAATAGCAAGCAGTACAACCCCTAATCTAATTACCCATTTTCTCACATTTATCCCCTCCCTTACCTTTTACTAACGTTTAAACAAAGAAAAAGGATGCTTGTACTAGAATTACTGTACAAACATCCTGATTAATTATCTTAATATAAAGCGCTTAATAGATTCCTGTAACGCCGTTATTTCATCTGTTAAGTCACTGGAAGATTCACTAACAAGCTGAATGGCACGCTGTTGTTCATCAACAGATGCTGTTACTTCCTCAGATGCAGCAGCATTTTTCTCACTAATCATTGCAATACTTTCGATGGATTGCATAATGTTATCCTTTGAGCCATTCAAATATTCTACTCCCGCAGTCATTTCTCCAATGACAGAAATAATTTTCTCTACGGCCAATTCAATTTCCTTAAAGGACGACTCTGTGATAGCAACCGAATCATTTTGCTGATGAACAATGACATTTGTTTTCTTCATCTCATCGTTCACTAAATTAGTTTCACTTTCGATTCCCTTTAAAGTTGTGCGCACTAGCTCAGTTGCTACAGATGTTTGGTCCGCTAGCTTACGTACCTCCTCAGCAACTACCGCAAAGCCCTTGCCATGCTCACCAGCTCTAGCCGCCTCTATTGATGCATTCAATGCAAGTAGATTCGTCTGATCAGAAATCTCAGTAATGGTACCGACAATGCCTTCAATTTCTCTTACTTTCACAATTAAGCTATTAAATACAGCATAAACATTATTAATCAATTCCGAAGACTCGTGTGACCTCTCTTTTAAACTATTTAAATTTAAGAGCCCCTCTTGATTTGATCGCTTCATATGTTGAGATGCATCAAGCATTACTTCATTTTTGTCATGCAAAACCTCAATCTGCTGGGCAAAATCAATGGCAGTTCTATTCGTATCCTCAGCATCTGAAGCCTGCTTTACCGCACCGTCCGAGACCTCATTTATCGCTTTTACTATTTCATCTCCATAAGCGTTTGTTTCCTCTGCCACAGATGTTAAATTTGACGATGTCGATTGAATTTCTACAATAGCTTCCTCTACATCTGTAATTAATGTTTTCAGTTGATCAACCATTTCATTAAATCCTTCATTTAATTGACCAATCTCATCTGAACGTTGTAGGTTTTCAATTTCTACAGTTAAATTCCCCTTGGCTACCTCACGTACACGTTTAGATAACTTTCGCACCGGTAAAGCTAAATGTCTTGAAACCAATATGACAACAGCAGTACCTATAATGATGGCACCTAATAATGTAATACCAATAACGAGTAATAATGAATTAGCCTCTTTATTAAAGTCTTGCATATATGTACCCGATGCAATGATCCAGCCCCAATTAGGATCCTTTGCAGAATAAATTATTTTATCAGCTAATACATCTTGACCCGGTAGCTCAAACTCATATTGTGTAAATCCCCCACCAGCAAGTGCTTTTTTGGTTACTTCCTGAATAAAGTAATTGCCGTTACTATCTTTACCGTCCCATAGGTTTTCCCCTTCTCGAGTCGGATGGGCTAGAAATGTCCCTTTTTCATCTAAAGCATATATATAACCATACTCCCCTAAGTCTCCAGGATATTTACTTGGCCTCTTCCCTTCATTATCCTTTGGTCCTAGAAGTGCCTCACG
Source organism: Lysinibacillus sp. NPDC086135 (assembly GCF_044746345.1). Classification (NCBI taxonomy): domain Bacteria; kingdom Bacillati; phylum Bacillota; class Bacilli; order Caryophanales; family Bacillaceae; genus Lysinibacillus; species Lysinibacillus sp. NPDC086135. The sequence continues at coordinate 14,738 of NZ_JBIVCA010000020.1, forward strand.
CACTTGCTCCTGTGCAACTTCTAAAGGAATGTCGCCCCTCTTAACACTCTCATTCGCAAGCTCAATTAATTGCAAAGAAGATTCAACACTATTTTTAATAACTTGTTCACCAATATCATCCATACCTTTTTTGGCTTTATTATAGCTAGCTAAACCTATAACTAAGCTAGGGATAATTAATAGTGCTAATGAAATAATAATTAGTTTCCCCTGTATCGAATGTAAAAACTTCATGCTTTAGCCCCCCTTTCCTCTTCGTCACCATGACTATTAATCTATATTATGTTATGATTTGAATTTTTTCACAATGGGTAAAACGTAATTTATGTATGAATTATTCGCCCTTTTACCCAGATATGCTTTTTCATCAGAACGCTGATGGGTAGGCTGGGCACTTTCCTGAGGCCAACCGATGAGCTGGAAACATAGAAAAAACTATCTTTCTATAGAGATATGCCTGATAGAAAAATAGTTTTTTGATTTTATCGTATTTACCTATGATAGGATGATTATCCAAACCACTAAAGCTATTAAAGTAGCTGAAAGAGTTGGGATTGTTAAAATAATACCTATCTTTAAATACTGAACCCAGCCAATTTTTATTCCTTTTTGCGCCAATATATGGAGCCATAACAATGTTGCGAGTGAGCCAATCGGTGTCATTTTAGGACCTAAATTAGTTCCAATGACGTTTGCATAAATAAGCCCATCTTTAATAACGCCAGTTGCACTAGTTTCAGCAATAGCTAATGCATCAATCATAACAGTTGGTAGGTTATTCATAATAGCTGACAATATCGCTGCTACAAACCCCATCGTTATTGTCGATACCATCAACCCTTGTTGTATCGCGTGCTCTAATAAATTTGCTAACAATCCTGTCATCCCTACATTTTTCAAGCCGTAAACAACCACATACATACCGATAGAAAAGAACACAATATTCCACGGTGCCCCTTTCACAACTCTCTTTGTATCTACTATATGACTACGTCGCGCAAGCAAGAAAAAGATAGCTGCTACACCACATAAAATAAATGACACAGGAATTTTGAAAAACTCACTCGTCAAGAAACCAACTAATAATATCGCTATTACATACCATGATAATAAAAATAATCTCGTATCACGAATTGCCAGCTTTGGATTATCAACTGCCTCAAGTGAATATTCTTTTGGAATCGAACGACGAAAGACTATATAAAGTACAGCAATGCTTGCCAGTAAAGAAACTAAGTTCGGTATCAGCATATGTAAGAAATATTCCATAAATCCAATACCGAAATAGTCTGCCGACACAATATTTGTTAAATTACTAATGACTAACGGTAATGATGTTGTATCTGCTATAAAGCCACTTGCAATAATAAATGGAAAGACCATTTTATCGGTTAAATTTAACTTACGGATCATCGCTAGAACGATTGGAGTTAGTATTAGAGCTGCACCATCATTTGCAAATAACGCTGAAACAACAGCACCTAGACAGGAAAGATAAATGAATAAGCGGATACCATTCCCCTTTGCAATGCGTGCCATATGGAGGGCAGCCCATTCAAAGAATCCTATTTCGTCTAAAATAAGTGAAATAAAAATAATCCCTATAAACGATAACGTTGCATTCCAAACAATTCTTGTTACCTCAACAACATCTTGCCAAGTAACAACCCCGAGCGTCAATGCAATTGCAGCACCAATACAAGCAGACCAGCCGATCGATATTTTTCGTGGCTGCACTATTACAAAAAATAAAGTTACTAAAAATATAGCAATCGCTAATAAAGCTTGCACCGTTTTCCTCCCTAAATCAATATGCCTCGACCTAATTACGTCTGAAATCGGCTTTGTACTTAGGCCTGTAGATGTTTTTTGCGCGAAAGCGAAGCACCTTTGGACACCCTCTGAAAGAAGTTGAAAACCAGTAGCTTTAGCTACTGGTTTTATTGTTTATATTATTCGCCTAAATCAGCATTATGGTAAACGTTTTGGACATCCTCTAAATCTTCTAATGCATCAATTAATTTTTCAAATTTCGCAACGTCGTCACCAGTTAATGCTACTTCTGTTTGTGGAATCATTGAAAGCTCTGCTACTGTAAACTCTTGAACACCAGCTGCTTTTAAAGCTTCTTGTGTAGCAAAGAATTGGTCTGGCTCTGCATAAATAATGACAGCCTCCTCTTCTTCTAGAATATCACGAGCATCAATATCTGCTTCCATTAAAATTTCAAGAACTTCGTCTGCTGATTTACCTTCTAAACCGACTACTGCTGTTGAATCAAACATGTAGGCAACAGATCCACTGACACCCATATTCCCATTATTTTTACCAAATGCAGCACGTACATCAGAAGCAGTACGGTTAACATTATTCGTTAAAGCATCAACGATTAACATAGTACCAGCTGGTCCGAAACCTTCATAACGTAATTCGTCGAAGTTTTCATCGCCGCCACCCTTCGCTTTATCAATTGCTTTTTCAATAATATGTTTAGGAACACTGTATGTTTTTGCTCGTTCAAGAACAACTTTAAGGGCACGGTTTGATTCAGGATCTGGCTCACCTGATTTAGCTGCTACATAAATTTCACGTCCAAATTTTGCATTGATACGGCTTGTGCTTTGGTCTTTAGACGCTTTCTTTTCTTTAATATTGTTCCACTTACGACCCATAGTTTCCACTCTCTTTCAAATTATAAGTTTATCAAAATAATAGATGCACACTAGCACATCTGTAAATGGTGATTCAATACTTAATGTATCTTTACTCTGCAAATAATAACACAAAATATGCTTGCAAAGCTAGATATCCCAATGTTTAAGGTGACTTTATTAAACATTAATTGTAAAAAATTATTTCACTTAGAGCCACTTTATAATTGGTTTTCTACTTTGATTTTTTCTAAAAGTGCATAACAGCCTTCTAAGGCTAAATCATAGGTTTCTTGAAAATCTCCTGTATAGTATGGATCCGGTATGTCTTTTTGATGGTCGGTTAAATCTAAAAAGCGGAAAATCTTTGGAGAATTAGGATTACCAAGCATCGTTCGGATGTTACGTATATTGCTTTCATCCATGCCAATAATGTAATCAAAATTTTCAAAATCAGCCTTTTGTAATTGTCGGCCCTGCATCCCTTTCGTTGAGATGCCATACTCTTTTAGCTTTTCTTGTGTTCCTCTGTGAGGAGGTTCACCAATATGCCAAGAGCTTGTTGCAGCCGAATCTACTTCGACTTTATGACTCAAATGCTCTTTTTCTACTAAATCACGCATGACCGCTTCAGCCATTGGTGATCGGCATATATTCCCCAAACATACAAAAAGTACTCGAACCATTTTTATATCCTCCTCAATCAATTTCGCACTCGCGTAACTGTGGCTGTCGCTTTCGCGCAGAAAACATTTGCTGCTGTCGCTTCGCTTTCGCGCAGAAAACATTTGCTAAATGAAGATAAAGCACTCAAAATCAATGATTCTGAGTGCCTTCTAAGTTGTCCAGCATATAACCAGTAGGAAGCTACCCCACTTCAAAAGGTTGTGAAGGCTTGTATCTTCACAGGGAGTCCTCCTTTAAATATGTTTCACTTTATCTCTTTTCTGCCGCAACACGCTTCTCTAACTCTTTAGTTAACGCTACTAATTCATGTTCAAGACGATGAGTAAATTCCTCGCGTCCCTCTTTACCTTTTCCAGTTACATAAAACGGCTCTCCATAAATTAGATAACCTTTTCCACGCTTAAAAACATCCCCAGCATTACGAGCACCAATGTAAGCGGCTGGTACAATTTGAGCTTTAGATAGCTGTGCAATTGTAATCGCACCTTGCTTTAAATCCGAACCCTCAGCATTTCGTGTACCAGATGGGAAAATACCTACGATTTTACCCTCTTTCAATAACTGTGAAGGGATTTTAATAACACTTGGTCCTGGATTGTCACGGTCAACGGGAAAGGCATTTAAACGCTCTATAAGCCAGCCAATGCCTTTTGTATCAAACAATTGCTTTTTAGCCATAAAGTGAATTTCTCGAGGAGCCATTGAAACTCCAAGGTTTAAAATATCAACATAGCCTGTGTGTGTACATGCAATAATAAACCCACCTTCTTTCGGTAAGTTTTGCTCCTCATATACGCGCGCCTTTGAACCCGTTAATTTTAATATCACTTTAACAACATTTGCTATAAATTTATACACTGTTTCATTCCTACCTTATTCAATAGTTATACCCATTGTAATCGAAAAGACCAGTATATCGCAATTGCATGTGAAATAACTAGACTCTTCCCACTAATACATCAACATCAATCGTAATTTCAGTTAACCGGATATTGACTCCTTCTTTTTTATGCCAGCCCATCGGTGTCATTTCAAGCAGTGCTGGTACAAGCTCTGTAGCTAGTGGTACCGTATACGTAATACGTTCTACATAAACATCGGCAAAGCTTTCTTTAAAGCGAGCAACGATTTGTTCATTCGAATAGGACTCTTTAGTAGAATCCGCATATAATTGTGATCGAAGCTCATGTAAGTACCCGCTTTGAGGTACAACCTTAACAACACAACCATTCTCGGTTAATAAACGTTTAAACTCTTCGTAATTGGCAGGCGATAAAATATTTAATATGGCATCGAAGCTTGATTTTGCAAATGGACTTTTCGCTAAATCACCAACACACCAAATTTGCTCTGGATAATGTCGGGATGCAGCAAGTATGCCTTCTTTCGCTATATCAATACCTATGCCAATACTGTTACCTTTTTTATCTTTCATAATACGGGCTAAATGCGAACCCTCACCACACCCTGTATCAAGCACGGTTTCTGCACTTGCAATTAGCTCTCTGATTTTTTCTTCTATTAAATCATAGATGCCACTATCAATAACCGCTTTTCGAGATTCAAAGAGGTCTTTACTGTACTTAGAAATCGCACCATGTGTCAGCATATTGACGTAGCCCTGCTTGGCAATATCAAACGAATGATTTGAGGAACATACTAATCTCCCTTGCTCAAATACACTCATTGACTCCTGACAAATTGGACAAGCAAAAAGTGTTATATTTTTATCCATTAAGGCTGCCCCTGCAGCTCTTTTAGAAAGTGCTCCCATTAATTCGCCTCCTGTTGTTCTGTAGGTGAAACAAGTGCAAAACGCTCCCACTTACGACTTCTCCATCTAAAGTATACAATAATGGCTCGCATCCATTCATCTGCTGAAATCGCTAGCCAAATACCTACTAACCCCCAATGTAAAACGAATACGAACAAGTACCCGAGTGGAAGACTCATACATACCATTGATAAGAAACCGATTTTCACCGGGAATCTTGCATCCCCTGAGGCACGCAACGAGTTAATAACAACAATATTCATTGTACGCCCTGTTTCAAGTAGAATGCTTAATGCTAAGACAGATGCTCCGATAGCTATTATCTCTGAATTATCAGTGAAAACGTGCATAAGTTGCTTACGGAATATCGTCACAACTACAACCATAGTTATCGTAAAGGCAAAAGCTGCTCGTACACTTAACCAAAGCTGATGATAAGCTTGATCTTTTTTACCAGCACCGACATTTCGCCCAATAATTATAGCTGTGCCCGTCCCGATTGCAATCGCAAATAAATATGTAAACATCGAAATATTCATAGCATATTGTCTTGCAGCAAGTGTCTCTGAGCCTGAATACGTTGCATAATAAAGGAAGACAATCTGACAAAACTGATAAAGCACCTGCTCAAATGCTGACGGTAAGCCTATATTTAATATTTTTCGAACATATTCCTTTGAATACTCGAAATAATACTCTAGCTTTACTCTTACTTCCATGACTTGATACAACAGCCAGAAAAACACAAGAACCGCTAATCCCCGACTTACAACCGAGGAAATTGCCGCTCCTTTTACACCTAACTCCGGTAATCCTAGGTTACCAAAGATTAAACCGTAGTTTAATACAACGTGTAACACATTCATACCTAGTGATACATACATCGTTTGCTTTGTCCATCCATGTACACGGATAATCGCTGCTAATGCATTTATAATTGCCTGTAAAAATATAAAGCTTCCTATGATCACTAAATAGCTTTGGGCATATTTAAGCACTTCCCCTTGCAAGTTCATCATGGTCATTAAATGACTCGAAAAGAAGAAAAATAAGACACTCATCATTAGTCCAACGATCAAATTCATCGTTACTGCTAAAGCGGAAATTTTCGCAGCTTCAAAAAAGCGCCTTGAACCTAAGTATTGAGATACAACAATGGAAGCACCATTACCAACTACTTCAAGTATTAAAATTGCAATATGAATATACTGATTGGCTGCACCAACCCCTGATACTGCATTATCTGATAAAGCACTGAGCATAAAAGTATCGGCTAGTCCCATTAACATAAATAAAAATACTTCTAAAAATATCGGCCACGTTAAATGGAACAAGCTTAACTTACTTGTCTCTTTTAAATCACTTTCTCTTACTGTATCTGACAATTTCAACTTCTCCTATACGCTTCATAAAGATTTTACGTGCGGTTAATTTTCCCGCTACCAATTTTGTGATGAGAGTTTTGTACCTAACGCTTCGCTTTCGGTACAGTTAAATGACTACTCGTTACAGCGGGATAAAAATATATAGTATCTTATCATAGATTTTTAAGGTGTAAAGAGTTTTTATAATGAAATATTGTAAAGCTAGTATAATACGTAAAAACCCCTCTCACAATTTTATGCGAAAGGGTTTCATATCATATTAAGTAATGATCCTGCAATTGCTTACGTTTTTCTGTTGTTAAACCAAACTCTTGCTCTAAAAAAGTGGTCTTAGAGCCATATCGGTTATCCATTGCATCAAATGCCGCTTGTAAATAGTCCTCACGGGCCGACATTAAAGCATAAAATTGCTGCAATTCTTGATCGCTATAACCTGGCTGAATTTTCTGAGCCATTCGTTCTACTAAGGGACGTAGATGTACATTTGTATCTAAATAGTCCTCCATAATTGTTTCCTCAGGTACATCTAAAGCAAGTAAAATAAGTGCGCTACCAATACCTGTTCGATCCTTTCCGACCGCACAATGATGAACAAGCCCTAAATTTTCAGGATGCTGAATCGTTGCTATTAACTTTTTAAACGAGTCATTATTAAAAGGCATTTGCACATAAAACTCTCGGAACATCTCTAGGCTTACAACCTTATAAAAATCTTTTCCACCAGTGTTTGTAGGCATCTCAAAAGCATGATTTCCCTTTGCTGGTATTTGAAGATACTCGGCATATGGGAATACCGGATTAGGATTATTTTGAGCCTCATGGTCGTCTCGATAATCAAAAATTGTTTTCACACCAAGCGTTTTAAATAGCTCCTTATCTGCATTCGTCATTTTACCAAGTGCTGCTGAACGATAAATCAAACCATTCTTAACGGCACGTCCATCTCTCGACTTATAACCACCCATATCACGAAAATTATAAACTGCTTCAAACGGAACAATCTTCATATCAAACTGTTTCACTCACTGCACCTCTCTCTGTTAGCAAGCATTCTTACTTCTATATTATAAAACAATCCGATATAATACAATTTTCAGACTAGGAAATGTCATACACTACTTCAAAAGCGATGAGGGGATTTAAGCGATGCTTTATTGAATAGGAGAATATGGCCGTATTACCTAATCACTTTTCATCATAGCGGAGCAGTTATCCACCTCACCTGTTCACTTTTTCATCATAATGGAGCAGTTATCCACCTCACCTGTTCACTTTTTCATCATAGTGGAGCAGTTATCCACCTCACCTGTTCACTTTTTCATCATAGCGGAGCAGTTATCCACCTCATCTGTTTACTTTTTCATTATAGTGGAGCAGTTATCCACTTCACCTAATCACTTTTTCATCATAGCGAAGCAGTTATCCACCTTATCCAATCATCAAAAAAGCTGCCCATAAAGGACAGCTTCAAAATACACTTTTTCAATATAAACTATTTAAATAACTCAGGGTATACTGCTTTTGCGATTAATTCAACTGCTTCGCCAATACGCGGACCTGGACGATTTGAAATATCAGTATCTATAGAATAAACCGCTTTATTTTGAATAGCAGTGATTGAATTCCATCCATCACGAGAAAGAATTTCTGCCGCTGGGTCTTTCACATAGTTTACTGTTGTTAAAATGACATCTGGATTTTTCGCAATAATATCTTCCTCAGATACCTTTACCCAGCTTTTAAGGTCAGCAAAAACGTTGTTAACATTTGCAGCATTTAAAATTTCTTGTTGGAATGTACCAGAACCAGCTGTATAGATGTCTGGCTTTGGACTAATTTCTAAATAGATATTTTTTGGTTCTTTCACATCTTTAACTTTCGCTTGGACATCTGCAATTTTACCTTTAATATCTTCATTTAACTTGTCGCCTTTATCTTTGATGCCCATAACCGTTGCGACTTGTTCGATATCCCCGTAAACATCATCAAATGATTTAGCTGATTGAATGGCAAACACTTTAATACCCGCATCCTCAAGGCCTTTTAATGCATTTAAATTTTCTTCATCTTTGCCTCCAGTTGTATAGGCAATAACGACATCTGGCTTTAGAGCTAAAATACGCTCGCTATTGAATGTTGTAGAAGTAGAAACACGCTCAATTTTTTGCGCTTCTTCTGGATACGTATCATACTCAGTTGCACCTACGATTTTATCGCCAACGCCTAGCGCAAATAAAATCTCTGTATTACTCGGTTGTAATGAAACAATAGTTTTAGGTACTGCATCAAACTCTACTTCTACACCACGGTCATCCTTAACTTTATAGCTAGTAGTTTTCTCAACTTGTTGATCTTCCTTAGAAACAGTTTCTTTTTTTGTATCCTCTTTCGTGCCGCAGCCAACTAATACGAGGGCCAGCATCAACAGAGAAAGCCATTGTAGCTTAAACATTTTCTTCATTTCATTGATTCTCCTTTTTTCTTTTTCATCGGGTATGACTTACTAATAAACGGTATTTCAGCAATACCAGCATGCTGATTCATATAGACAGCCATTACAAAAAAGACATTGGCTAGCAATCCTAAATAATCAAAGAGAATAGCAGGTACTTCCCGTTCTTCAGATACTTTGTGCAAAACACGATATGATTTTTTCGCCTCACTACGGCATACATGTAATGCAGTAGCGGCCTCTGTCCCTTGAGGTAATACAAAGTTTTGTATTTCATCCTGAACATGACTAACATAGAAATCATAGCGATCACTTAGCCAAGTCAAATCATCTTCGGTTACCGCCAATTTACCTCGTACTGACCCATTTACATGGTAAGCCATTGGTAAAATGGCTAGTAAATCATCTGATACTACCTCCACTGTTTCCTTTTTTACCGCCGCCAAAGCGACGCCAATATGTGTTGTAAGGCTATCTGTTCGAATTTCAAAATCTACCGTTGATGCCTTTTCACGCATAAATGGATAACAAGAATAACGTGCATCTTTTTTCAAATCTAAGTCCCCGCTTTCCTTCGTGAAAAATTCTACTTTATTCACACCTTCTTAGGATTTCTTCCGGTGAAAGATAAGTGTACATAAAAAAACGTTGTTCCCATTCCTAAGGAAACAACGAAAATAACATAAATAGTGTCATATAGACACAACATAGCCTATGTAATTGCCGCATATTCTCCTAGCTTCCGAAGAGTTATCATACGTTCAAACAAAGGTCGGTCTCCTGGCTTGTACAGTTCACTACATTCAATCATGTCGTGCGTCATAAACCTTCCCATCAGATCATTCGACAGTGGTATATCTTTATGATTCCTGTACTTACAGTTGCGGAAACAGCTTCGGTTTTTCACCGAATTCCCGATTATGCTATAGTTCAGCACCCTTATTCTGCAAGAATTATTCACTTGTTAAGCAGTTTATCATAGATTAATAGGAAAAAATAGATGTGGAATTAGAATAAACAAATACGATGGGTAAAGATCATGCAGGTATCACCATATGCACGTGCAGGTATTATATTTCATAGATCGATATTATAAAAGCTATCTCTCAACGAAAGCATTTGCGTAAAAACAGCTATTTTACATCTTTTAACGGATGGCATTCTTATATTTCTTTTTGCATTTACCATCTTCTTCTTCTTCAATCAATCGCTGTGCAATCTCTAGTAGTTTCGGGTCTTTCGTTTCATCGAATAGCTTTTTAAAAGATACAATAATATCATAGCGTATCGATGTCGGGTGCTTTTCGTCTAAGCATATTTGAAATCTTTTAGCCAAATATGACACGACTAAATCTCTTTGTACCTGCCCTGCTAAACCTATTTTCCAAATCGCCTGCAAAGTATGCCTAGCAGTTTCTATTTTTTCATCATACGTTACTGCCCAAATCTTTAAGAAGTCCTCTAATACTCTTTCTTCAGGATCACTTTTTGCTGCCAATGCGCATAAAAATTGTGCAGCACTTGCACGTACATGTCCATTTCTATATGTAAGAGCTTGAACAAGTTGTTCCCAAACTGAATATGTCCAATCAACTGGTTCCTGCATAATTTTCATTAATTCTTCGTATGATTTGTATTGAATATCAAGGTCACGCTCTGTTAAATTACTAAAAAGTTGCAAAATCTCTTTTTCCATGATTCATCCCTACCTTTATGAACGCAAAAATGACAAACTTGTAAGTATTGTAATAATTTCTATCATTCGTTACTTTATTACTACGAAACTAAAGTCACAAACAGTTTAACTATATTTCAAAATTATCAGAAATGAGTATCAATATGCAAGAAAACAATTCTTTCGGCTATAAAGACACATTTTACATGTTAGCTTTATAATTGGAATTAGCCTTCTATGAATCCAGCGAAATACGCTATAACGATGACAATCATTATATGGATAATTGATGCTATACCTTACATCGGCTCTATTTTCATTTTAGTAACAGGTAATATTGTAGTAAATATATCTACTTATGTAAATTTATTCATCTTAGATGCTATTTTACTCATTATTCATCGAGTAGTCGAGCCTAAATTAATGGATCTATATCTGGCTGTATGATTTTTACTCGGAGGGCCTTAAATACCGTCAAATAAAAAAAAGGTCATCTTTGTAATTTTTTTTACAAGGATGACCTTTTCGCTATTTAAATCGTCTATATAATAGTAGGGCTTATTGAATACGACCGAAGCCTACTAAATATTGATTCCACCAATCAAGTGATTCAATGACAACACCTTTATTTTGAGCATCAATCATCGTGTTATTTCCTAAGTAAATACCTACATGCGCTATGCCTGAACCATAGCTGAAGAATACTAGGTCACCTACACGTGCTTCACTTGCTGAAATACGTTGTGTTGCTAAATATTGTTGTGATGCTGTACGTGGTAAAGATACGCCTGCTTGTTTGTAAGACCATTGTACAAGACCTGAACAGTCAAATCCTGTTGATGGGTTGCTGCCGCCCCAAACATAGCTACGGCCTAAGAATTGCTTTGCAGTTGAAATTGCATCACCTGAAGATGCAGTACCTGAACCAGAACCAACAACGACTTTTTGTGGTGATTTTTCATTGTTCGCTTTACCACTATTGTTAGCATTGCTAGTATTACTGTTACTAGTATTATCGTTAACGTTGTTATTTGTTGCTTGTACTACTGGAGTAGCTGCTTGAAGTGCACGTAAACGAGCTGCTTCTTCCTCTGCTGCTTTACGTTCTGCTTCTAAACGTTCTTCTTCTTGTTTCGTTGCAATTTGTGCCTTTAACGCAAGAGATTTCGCTTCATTTTCAGCTTTTTTCACTTCCATTTCGCTTTCCTTTTGTTGAAGCTCTTGGAATTGCTTTTGAAGCTCTTTTTGTTTTTCATCTAATGTTGCTTTTTGTTTCTCTAAGTTAGCCTTATCCGCTTCTTGTTGATCTACTAAATCTTGGTCAGCATCCATTAATGTTTTTACCGCTACGACACGGTCCATTAAATCTGCAAAGCTTTTTGCTTCAAGAACAGCATTTAAATAAACGCCCACAGTATTATCTTGAGCTTGGTATGCAGCCATACGATCATTTAAAATCGCTGAACGTTGCTCAATACGTTTTTTAGTATCTACAATATCTGCATCCACTTCTTTAATATCTGCTTGTACTTTGTTAAATACTTTTACTTTTTCATCGATCTCTTTTTGTAGTTTAGTTAATTCTTCTTGTAGCTTTTTAACCTCTGTATCTATTTTAGCTTTCTTATCAATCATTTGTTGAGATGTTTCTTCCGCGTGCACTACGGTTGGTTGAACTGTATTAAATAATAAGCCGCCAGCTAGTGCTAATGCTAGCACCATCGACTTACGCCATTTATTGCGCTTACCCACGTTATTCTTTCCCTTCACTAGTCAATTTCGCTCTTAGTATTTTAATGTAATCACTGGAACGATTGTTTTATTTCTCTTATATTTTATTAGCCTTTTAAAGTTTAGCATTATTAGCATAACTTTTATACTATTTCACGGCTTTTTAATCGTTTAGTAAAACTCGCAACATTCTTGTAATATTCATGTAAATTCTATTAAATTCTACAAAACTACGTTTTATTCTACATAACAACGTTTTTAACTACTTTACCATTAGACCCAATTTCTGTTTTGTAATGTTTTTGTAATATTTCACGAGAACATTTATCCATTATGGCTCGACATAATTGCATCCGGAATCTGCTGAAAGAAGTTAAAATAAAAAAGGTAAGGGAGCATTTCCCCTACCTCATCTTGTCGCAAAAGAATAGATATAAATAATGTGTTTCAATAAACAAAGATTGATTTCCACTCCAAGCTGGTGCTTCCTATTGCCTCATAGAACGTAGCGCTTGGATAGAAAGGCGTACCAAAAGAATGGCACATAAAAACAATCCCAAGTATGCAGCTGTATTTAAGTAAACAGCGTACGCTTCACGAATAAATTGCGAGATTGCTAAAAGTGCTACAGAAATAATCCCAAAGGTAATACCTACGAGAAGTAAGACTAAACGGGAAAACAAATTTGTAATAAAACGAGCATTATCCTCATCCGAAAAAACATCGTGATGTAACGTAATTTTTCCGCTCTCCACCCGTTGAATGAGCTGATTAACTCGTCTTGGCATTTTGTGCAATGCCGGAATAAGCATTGCTAATTCTTCTTGTAAACGTTCCTTCGTTGCCATCGGTTCTTTAAATGGCTTAAGGAAGGATGCTCGCATATATGCAGATGAAAAATCTTTCGCTTCCGTGAAAATATCAAAATTCGGGTCAATTACCCGTAATGTCCCTTCCAATGTTACTAATGAACGCAGCGCTAAACCTACTGCTGGATAGAAAGTAAGACCGAAATCACGAACAACCGTAAATAACGCATGTATTAATTCTTCTGTCGGAATTCGATCCACGTAAGAAATTTTCAAGAGAATTTGATCAATTGCTTGCTCTATTTTTGCACGATCTGCATGATCTGCATTTTCAACCAATAACGTTATGCCGTCAAATAAAGTATTTGAATCACTTAGATGAATCCCCATTAAAATTAGCTTTAAGCCTTCTTGTTGTGTAGCTCCCAAACGACCAACAGCCCCAAAATCAAGAAGGATCGGTGTGCCATCCGTCTCATCAATCTGAATATTTCCCGGATGTGGATCCGCATGAAATATACCCGAAACAAGCATCTGTTCAATGAAAGAACATAAAACAGTCCGCGCAAACTGTCTACGATCATTTTCTAATCGATTAAATTCAGCCGCAGCATTTGCAACGCTTTTTCCCCGTACATATTCCATGACGATAATATTTTCATTACAATATTCTGTATAGATTTTAGGAATTTTCACCTTATAATCGCTTTTTGTAAGAGCATTCGTCACCTGCAATGTATTACGAGCTTCAATATCTAAATGAATTTCCTCACGTAACCCATCGCCAAATCCTTTAGCTAGCTCTCGAAACCCAAGCGACTCAGCCCATGTAGATTTGTTTGAAAGCCAATTGGCAAATTCCTCTAAAATATCGAGATCGTCTCGCATGATTCCCTTCACTTCTGGACGTAGTAGCTTCACCACGACTTCATCAAAATTTTTCAATCGTGCCTTATGTACTTGTCCAATAGATGCTGCCGCAATAGGCTCCATTTGAAAGCTTGCAAATATTTCATTCATAGGCTTAGGAAGTGAATCTTCTAAAATTTGGGTTACTTGCTCTGACGATAAAGACTTCACATTATGTTGTAGCTTCTCTAACTCGTCAATAAAAATAGGCGAAAACAGTTCCTTACGAGTAGAAAGTACCTGACCAAATTTAATAAATATCCCACCACATTGCTCCAAAGTAATCCTTAAAGCAATAGCAAGCTCCTTTTCATTTTCTCGTTGCCTTGCGTATTTAATCGTTTGAACAACGCCATTTGTCACTGCTATTTTTAACACCTGACGCAAACGCTTTTGCTGTCGCCAGTAACTACGAAGGCGCAATAATAAATTTTTTTTGCCATTCCGACGATCTCTAGCTGTCATACCACTTGGATCAAAAAGCTCAAAAACGAGATAGAGCAGCATCGAAATTAGTAGCATGCAGCCAATCCAAACAAGTGTACTGACCTCTGTCACTGTTTGCATCATTGGCTCGTATAAAAAATCTGTATGACGTAAATAGGTATACCAATAAACAAAGGACGTAAGCGTCACACTAATAACTACAGAAAGAACCCTACGTATAAAATTAATATTTGAACCAATTAATCGACCACTTACAAAGTAAATAAGTACTGATACAACAATGAGTTCGATTAAAAATTTCAAAAAAATCAACAGCGTCACCTCCGATGCTACTTCCTAATACTGCTAGTATAACAAATTAAGACCTGTACTTCTTTTCATGTATAGAACGGTTGACCCGAGAAATAGTTCTTTAATAAAGGATATGGTTTTGAGCGGCTTTCGCACAGAAAACATCTGCTGCGCTCCAGGGTCTCGGGCCAACACGATGTTGGTCACGAAGGCGTTATCACAGGACGTGATGCTTTTAGCCTTCGTTCCTTTATTGCTGATCCCCAAGGAGTCCCCAGTCTCCACTCCAATCAACTTATATAATGTCATCCATAATTTTTTGGATAAGCAGAAAATCTGTAATAATTATTAAATATAGAAAGTGCACATATACAGCCTCAAGATGTAGATTTCCATCTTTAGATAAAAAAATACCTTTAGACATAAATTATCTAAAGGTAGATGAAACGAATATTATTTCTACTCGCAAGGGATGTTCTCTCTTCATTTTAGTTAGCAGAAAGTATTTGCTCCCAATTTATTGTGCCATTTTTAACTTGTTCCCGTTTTTCTTTATTCATAACATCATTAGGACGTTCGCCTTTTGGCCAATCTTTATCGTGATTTGCCCATTCAGGTCGATCCTGCGATAAGATAAAGGCTGCTAAATCAGCGGCATTTTGATCTGTCAAAGTACCTGCTGCACCAATCGGCATATTATGTTTGATGTAGCCAGCCATTTTCGACATTCTCGCCATACCCGCTCCATCATTGAATGAGTTTTTACCCCATAATGCCGGACCTGTATTAGCACCAGTACCTGAGCCATCAGCTGCGTGACAAGTAATACAAGACTGGGCATATACTTCTTCACCATTCGTAACATTCGGTATAGGAATGTTCTTCAAAGTACTTGTACCTACCCATTCACGCTCTGCCCCAATAGGTACACCTTCTGAAATATAGGCGAAGTATGAGACCATCGCTTCTAACTCTTTACTATTCATATCAAATTTCTTTCCGTTCATACTGCGAACCATACAACCGTTAATACGCTCCTCAATCGTTACAATATCACCTGAGCGTGCAATATATTGAGGATAATTCGCCATAACACCTACCAATGACGAAACTTGCTCATCATAACCCGCACCCGCATGACAGCTTGTGCAAGACAACTGATTCCCAACATATTTTTCTGCAGCAACATGTGTATTATTTACAAGCTCATAGCCGTATAATATTGCTTCCCTCATAGGTCCATCTGGTACTTCTTCAATACTTGGTGGCGCATAGACAACTGACTGAGCAGCCGCTGTCGTTGGTATTTTTGTTTGTACAGCAGTTTCTTTACTTTCTCCTTTAGCATCCCCTAAAATTTTGTCGCTAATGACTGCCCCCACAAAAAGTGTACCTGCTAACAGTACTGTCCCCGCTACTCCTGCTACTATAGGTTTCATCTACAATACCCCCCTTTGTATAATCACCTATATTTTAGCAAAGTAGCATGTTTTTCGATGTGATTTTCCTCACACCTTACGTAAATAGAACCATTTAGAGGATAAAGTTATGAATTCTTTTGTTCTATAACACATCAAACGAGACTTAATACCTCTCGCAGTATGCACTTTTTCCTAATCAATTTCACCTTGGCGTAATTACCGCTTTCGCACAGTAAAAATTGCTGAATGAAGATAAAAATGCCGAGTACAGATTACGCCCGGCATTTTAGTGTTCTCTTATAATTTACATTCACCATCAGCACAAATAGCTTCACCATCACCTATCATCTTTAATACCGGCTGAATACCCGCTATCTCTGCAGCTTGATGTAACGTCCGTACAAAAACATCAGTTGGCTCTGCACCTTTAATACCGTAACGATTTTCGAAAACAAAGAACGGAACACTTTGTACACCTAGTTGTTGGGCATCATATCGATCTTTGTCTAAAGCTTCACCGAAGTCAGTTGATGCCAGAATACCCTTTGCTATTTCGACATCTAAGTTTAAAGTTTCTATGACTTTTAACAGGAACATATCGTCGTTTAAGTCTTTTCCTTCCGTAAAATATCCACTCATAAGCTCTTCCGTATAGACCGACTCTTTACCAAACTGTCGTGTCCATTTTGCTAATCGATGAGCTTTTTCCGTATGCGCCGTTTTCATATTTTCAAAATTGTAATGCAATCCAACCTCTTCGGCCCGCTTTGCTATACCCTTAGTAATTTCCTTCACTTCTTCTATCGAGGAGTCAAATTTTTCAGCCTTATCCTCATATACAGTTGGTGCATCCTCCTTAGGCGTATCTGGCCCAATTTGATATGCTTTATATTCAATTTCTACCTGCCCTGAATAACCCGCTAAGCCAATAGCACGTTCCAATTCTTTTTTGCCAATATAGCAGAACGGACATGTAAAATCCGAGAAAATCTCAATTTTCATTTACTACAGCCCCCTACAATATATCCATCCAAATTTTAATGGCAGTTGCTAAAATGAGCACCGCTAAAATAGCTTGCAAAACTTTTGTATTTAATTTTTTCCCTGCTTTTGCACCTAATGGAGCTGCTATTAGGCTTGCTACAATCATAATGAATGCAGGATAATAATCAACTTGTCCCGTCATCAATTTTCCAATTGTACCGCCTATTGAGGATATAAAAGTAATAGCAAGGCTTGTAGCGATTGTCATACGTGTTGGTATGCCTAATACTACTAGCATGATAGGTACTAACAAAAAGCCACCAGCTGCCCCAACAATTCCCGATCCAATACCAACAACGAATGCTAATATGGCCGCTATCGGTTTATTGAACGTTACCTCATCCAACGGCTTATCGTCAATTTGTTTCTTAGGAATAAACATCATCACTGCAGCAATCAACGCCAATACACCATAAACGACGTTAACCCCTTCTTCAGATAAAAATTGGGAGCCATAACTACCAACGAAGCTTCCTGTTAATATGGCACCACCCATATAAATAATCAGTGATTTATTTAAATAACCACCTTTACGATATGCCCATACCCCAGCAATAGAGGCAAAAAACACTTGTACCGCACTAATCCCCGATACCTCATGTGCTGAAAATGCTGCAAAACCAAGTAAAGGCGGGATATATAATAACATTGGATATTTTATAATCGATCCGCCAATGCCTAGCATTCCCGATACATATGAACCTACAAAGCCAATCAAAAATATTGTAATAATCCATGCTAAATCCATCTTTTTTCCTTCTTTCTGGTTACTTGCGCCTTAATGGCATTGTCATATCAATTGAAAGGAGGGTTGTTCTAAACTTCTAATAGAAGAGACAACCCTCACCAGTTTTAAGCTTTTTGAATATAGAATGTAATGACACCAGCGTCTTCAGCTTTGTCTAAAATCATATGACCGCCAGCTTTTGCCCAAGCAGGGATATCCGCTAAAGCTCCCTTATCCGTTACTTGAACCTCTAAAATTTCACCCGGAGCCAATGTATCTATCGCTTTTTTTGTTTTCACTATAGGCATTGGACAAGATAAACCCTTTGCATCTAGTTGTAAGTTTGATTTCATATTTTTCTCCTTTGGAACAGCAAACGTTGTAAGCGATTTTGCCGGTTCTATTTGTTTTTTCACGAATTTACGAAGGATGAGCGCCTTCGCTTCGCGGTATTTACATGCTATAACCATGCATGCGTACTCATTGCATTTAACCATTTTTTATAAACGGACTATCGAACTGCGCAGCGATTTGGACCAATTTCCATCTCTGTCTGCTCATCCTGCGTCGGAGTAACCTTACCCATATTTACTTGACGAATTTCTTGATATGCATTTGGCTGTGGAGGCAAATGCTCTGTAACAACACTTCGGAATTCAGCTTCATCTTTAATATTTAAGCCATGATTTTCGGCAAATAATTGTCCAAGATGTTTTGCCACAGTTCCATCTTCATTTAGTTCATCAATAATCATAAAGTGAGCCGGTAAAACAATTAAATCATCCGATAATTCTCTGTATCGTTTGTAAAGTGTTTCACGTAAATCACCAACCCAATCTTCTGCTAGACCCGCTAAATCAGGGCGTCCAATTGAATCAATAAACAAAATATCTCCAGTTAATAAATACTTGTTGTCCACAACAAAGGACGTTGAACCAATTGTATGACCAGGCGAATAAATCGCTCCTACGTCAATTTTTGAGGCGCCCACTTGTACAGTTGTGCCATCAAGTAAAGGTGTATAGTCAAACACAACCTCCTCTGCATCTTTTGGTGGTAAATAATACGTCGCACCAGTAGTAGCTGCTATATGTCGCCCACCAGAAATATGATCCGCATGCAAATGTGTATCGAACACATATTTAATTTTTACGTTTTTCTCTTCCGCAAAGCTTGTGAATGCGTCAGTAAAACGCACAGCATCGATAATTGCTGCTTCACCCTCAGAGATGACCATATAAGAAAGGCAACCCTTCCCTAAGCGTACAAACTGATAAAGCTCACCACCACCTGTTAAATTTCCAACTTTAATCGGTTCTAAATATTCACTCCACGTTTTCATTCCACCTTCTAAATAAGCGACCGTACGTCCTGCATCTGATAACATCTCAGCTACCATCAGCGATGATCCTTCTTTCGCACAAACGACTAATACATCTTTACCCGTTGGAATCTTCAATAAAATATCCTCCACGCCGTCTAATAGCTCAAAATACGGAATATTGAGGTATTCAAATTTATGGCCATCAATTTTCCAATCTTCGAACGCATCCGCATTTCGAACATCTAAAATAAATAGTTCTTCATTGTTTATTACTTTTTTCGCTACTTGTGCTGCGCTCCATTTTAGAACTGACACTATCGTTACCCCCTAAGGTATTATTTTATTGGTTTTTTTAGCGGAAAGGACTGTCCTCTCCGCTTGTATAGTTATAAATAAATTAGAATGTTAATGACGGTGCTGCATCTTTAGCAAACTCTAAAAATGTCACAGCTCCCCCAACCTCGATACCTTCAATAAAATCAGCTATCGTTAAACCCATTACATCCATCGTCATTTGACACGCAATCAATTTCACACCTAATTCTTGTGCCATTTCCACCAATTGTGGAATTGCTGGTACATTAACTTTAGCAAACCCTTCTGCAAAATGCTCCGCTCCAGCAGGCATAGGTAATGCATGCATCCCTTGTTTATGGATTAAATTTAATCCTTCGAATGTAAAGAAGATCGCTACTTCTTTCTCTGTAGCAGCCGCTGCCGTCGCAATATTGAATACTTTATACGCATCGAAAAGACCACCGTTACTTGCAATTATCGCTACTTTATTTGACATAATAAATTCCCCCTAAATATGTTTTGTTAAATGCCCCGTCCAGGAAGTCATCCCTGGAAGAACGTTAAATACCTTTGTAAAACCATGTGCCGCAAGCTTTTGAGCAGCTAAATCACTACGCTTCCCAGTTCGACAAACGACATATATCTCTTGCAATTTATCAAGCTCAGAAAGGCGAGCTTCTAGTTCCCCCATCGGAATAGACTTTGCTCCCTCGATGTGACCAAAAGCAAACTCTACCCCCTCACGAACATCGAGAATAAGACCTTCTCTTTCCATAACCTCTTCTAACTCAATTGTCTGTTCAAATGTTCTCTCATCCATTGTGTCATCTGAGCATTTGCGAATATAATGTTTAAGCACACTCTCTTCTTCCACTGTCCCAATATATTGATGCCCCACAGATTCAGCCCATGCAGCAATATCTGCTTTCGAACCCTTATCTGTTGCTGATACTTCTAAAATTTGACCATCTACTAAATCAGCCATCGCCTTTTTCGTTTTAACAATCGGCATAGGACAAGAAAGCCCCTTGGCATCTAGCTGAAAATCTACCTTAATTCTCATAACTTCCTCCTTCATACCTATGCGGGTATTATTTTTGTTAAAAAAATATAGCAAGCGCTACAGGTTCCCCGCATCTCCTTACTGTACTTCACCATCCCAAGCAAGCATACCACCAACCATATTGGATACATCGAAGCCTTGACTTTCTAAAAATTGAGTAGCACGACCACTACGGCCACCCGATCGACAAACTATAACATATGATTCATTTTTATTTAACTCATGCATACGAAATTCGAGTAAGCCAAGTGGGATATGATTAATTCCCGGAATGTGTCCTGACTCCACTTCATCCACTTCACGTACATCAATTAACTTTAGTGCCTGACCTTGTTCTAAAGCTTGTTGTACTTCCTTTGTTGAAATTTCCTTCATGCCATTCTCCTCCTAATATGCGCTCATGCCTCCACGGACATTTGTGACACGTTCAAATCCTTGTTTTTTTAATTGCTTACACGCCTGACTACTACGCATCCCACTTTGACAAATGACCACTAGCTCTTTATCTTTCGGTAATTTATCAAAACTCGAACCAAGTGGAATATTTTTAAATTGCGGGATATTTCGCCCCTTATATTCAGCCGGTGTACGTACATCGATAAAAACTTTATCTTTATCATTCAAAATACTTTTCAATTGCGCTGCCGAAATTGACTGCACCCCTTTCGTTGGCTTCATTCGCCAAACGAAAAACGCTATAACAACAGCAAGTAAAATCCATGTTCCCAAGTAACATTGCCTCCTTCCATATACTATTTAGGGTATATAAATTCATCTGCTTTTCACGACTAAATCCATCGCTTCTCGGATGGCTGTATTCACTTTTCCCGCATCCCCTTCAGCAGTCGTTACACAGTCCAATAAATTTTCACTAACAATTACTCCAATAGTCCGATCAACCGCAGAACGTACGGCAGATAGCTGCGTAATTACATCTTTACAGCTTTTTTCTTCTTCCATCATGCGTAAAATACCACGCAATTGACCTTCTATTCGCTTCACTCGATTAGCTGTTTTTGTACCGTAAGCCATACTATCACGCCTCCTTCCAAAACGATCGATTGAACTTGCTTACGTGATCCATATTATACCCCATTAGGTATAATGTCAACAAGCAAGCTCGAATTTTCCTTAATCATCGTTACAATGTCAGTTCCTTCTTGTATCAACGTTTTATCCATCCCTTTCAGGTTGTTCCCTTATTTTCTTATCTTTCAGTTACAAAAAAAAACGAGAAATCCGACGATTCTATCATCGAATTTCTCGCTTAATAGCGCATTGCTATGAAGACTTACTTCTTTTTAATAGTTATTGTCCAAGCAGCTTCGCCAACTTGTTCATACTCCGTCACCTCGTGCCCTTCTTCAGCAGCCCAACGAGGAATGGATTCGGTACCTTGTGTACAATCAAATTGCACTTCTAATTCATCGCCTGAATGTAAGTCTTTTATAGCTTCTTTTGCCTCCACTAAAGGAAATGGACAAACCATCCCCATTACTTCTAATGTTTTTTTCATATGAATATACACTCCTTTTTTTACGCTGTTATTACTTGCGCAGCTCGCTTAGCTTTTTTACTTGGTCGAACGAATACAAAGTAAGATGCTGTCCATGTACCTAAAATCATAAACCCTAATGAAATCCAGCCTTGCCAAGTCATCATCGCTGTCATCACCAATCCATTACCAATTGAGCAACCTCCTGCTAAACCAGCGCCGAATCCCATCAAAAGTCCACCACAAAAGCTGTTAATCGCCGTTTTTGTATCTGGAATACGGAATCTAAATTCACCACTCATTTTTGCTGCGAATAATGATCCTAAGAAAATCCCTAGTACTAGGAAAACGCCCCAGTTGATGAAATTTATTTGTCCAGTCACCAAAAATTGCAAAATATTAGCAGAAGGTGTTGTAACGCCTAACCCTCCTATGCGACCAGTAGCAACACTTAATGGCCATGCTAAAGTTGCAATCACGCCAATAATTGTTGCAGTTATAAATGGATGCCAACGTTTTTCAAATAAAATATGTGCTAATCCCGTTTTTTTCGGCTTTAACCCAGGGATTTTCAATCGAGGCTTCTTGAGCTCGCGGTATACGATATATGCTACAACTATTACAAAAATAGTTATAATCAACCAGTTGTTTACACCAATTGTCTCGGCAATAGAATTACTTTCAATGCTCGTTTCTTTAATAGTCTTATCCAATGGCAACAATACGCCTGATTTCACCATTGCTGCTACAAGCATATAACCAGCTAATGCAATCCAACTGCCAATTAGACCTTCTCCTGCCCGATACCAAGTCCCTGTTGCACAACCACCAGCAAAAATAATGCCAATTCCAAAAATAAATGAACCAACTATAACAGCTACGATCGGTAAAGAACCAGCACTAAATTCAAATACCTTCAAACTAATTAAGGTATATACACCTACACTTTGAATTGCTATCGCAATAAGTAATGCGTAAAACATACGATTATCTTTTGTCAAATACATATCGCGGAAGCCGCCAGTTAAGCAAAAACGACCACGTTGCATAACAAATCCAAGTAAAGCTCCACAAATAAGTCCTGTAATAATCATTTGACCCATCTACCATTCCCCTTTCAATACCAAGTATTCTTATAAGGTATATTACCACTTATTTTACTATGAATTCAATCACTTTTTTTCATAACTGTGAAAAATCTAATAACTTTTTATGCATATTCACACAAAAACCCTTGCTACAAGTGCAGATAGCTGCTTCTTATAACAAAGGTTCATCATTTGTTTATTTTGTTAATTGCATGGCTGAACCAAAGAATTCATAATGAATTTTTTCGTCTTTCACACCAATCTCATGTAAATCTTTAACTTCTTTCAGCTAATATTTTTGGATCACCAAAACGTGTGGTTGATTTCCGTTCCGACTGGGCGCTTTGTAGCTGCCGCTACGTTAACACTACGCTTTCGCACAGAAAACATCCGCTGCGCTGCAGGGTCTCGGGCCAACACGATGTTGGTCACGAAGGCGTTATCACAGGATGTGATGCTTTTAGCCTTCGATCCTCTATTGCTGATCCCCGAGGAGTCGCCCAGTTTCCACTCCAATCAACTATTTACATAGTAGAAGTTTTAACAAAAGTCATCCACAACTTTTGGTGATGAACCATATTTTTTTGTAAAGGTTTTTTATAATGACTGTTTTCAGTTTTTTTGCACCAAGGAATTGTACGCTCTGCACAAATAAAAGTTTGCTTTATTACACCCCCTTTTTTTGTATTTAACCTATAGAATTACAATGTTTTAAGGATTAAAAATACTGTGATCTAGTTTTGTACTAATATGTTTATGAAATTCAGGTAATTCTTTTAACGGTTCTTTAAAAGTAACTAGCACTTTTTCTATACCAATGCTACTTAATTTTTGTAATTTAGTAACTACCTCATCATAACTACCGATTAACCCTGTACGAAAACCTTCATTATTAGCTACAAAATCACTTAACTGAGTGGCATTTTTCCACATCCCTAACGTTTCTTTGCGATTCCGGAACTGCAAGATTGCTTCTTCATCGGCATGATCAATAATTGATTGCAATTCTCGGAACGCTTCTTCAGAAGTTTTACGGGCAATCACAAATGCATTAACAGCAAATTTTATCGTCCGCCCCATTCTTTTCGCAATTTCATTTACATTTTCAATTTGTTTTTGCAACTCTTCAATCGGAGCTCCGTTCATAAAATAAACATCACTGTGCACGCCTGCCATAACTTGAGCGTCCTCTGAATTACCACCTTGATAAATCGAAGGATATGGCTTTTGAATTGGTTTTGGTGTAAGCGTAGCATTTTTTATTGTATAGAAATCGCCCTCATAGCTAAAGTTGTCTTGTGACCAAAGACCTTTCAATACCTCTAAATACTCTGTTGAACGTCGATAGCGATCTTCATGGTTGATCCACTCAATACCAAAGGTTTCTTGTTCTTTTTTAAACCAGCCACTCACTAAATTAATATGAAATCTACCATTTGAAATGACGTCTATTGTTGAACCTATTTTGGCTAAAGTTGCTGGATGGATGAACCCAGGCAAAACAGCTGCTATAAAGTGAATATTTTTCGTTTCAGCAAATAATGCTGCTGCAAGCGTTAGGGCATCCAGCTGTCCTTCTTCAGCACTACCATTACCACCAATATTCCCCATATATCGAATCGGAAATAAAACAGCATTTATATTTAACTTTTCAGCTAATTTTATCAATGTTTTATTGTACTCAAAGCTTCCTTCTGTATTTTGCTCTATTCTAGAACGTAAAAATCCTCCTGCTAAATTTGAGCCCCAAATAACAAATTCCATTCAATGATCACTCCATTTATTCAAATAATGGCAATACCTTTTCTCCGAAAATTTCCGCTTCCTCTTTATGTGGGAAGCCTGATAAAATAAAGTGCGTTACACCGATATCAATATACGCTTGCAATCCTGCTTTTACTTGCTCTGACGTACCAACAATAGCCGTTCCTGCACCTTTTCGAATTTTACCTATACCAGCCCAACTGTATTGATCAAATCGCTCATTTTCAGCAGTAAGAACGTTCATTCTTTTTTGAGCCACTGAATCTACCGTTTCATAATATTGATTCAGATTCGATTGTACAGGGTTTTCAATTTTACTAATAATGTTATAAGCAGCATCCCAAGCCTCTTGTTCTGTATCACGTACAACTATATGAATTCGAATACCGTACTCTAATCGACGATTATACTTTTTAGCTCGACTTTCAACATTTTGAATTTGCTCCTGAATACTTGCTATAGGCTCTCCCCATTGCAAATAAACATCTGCAGCTTTTGCAGCTATTTCCTTAGCCACATCGGAAGAACCTCCAAAATAAATAGGAATACCACTTTCTTGATAAAGAGTAGGAATCAACTTTCCTTCAGTTACCTTAAAAAACTCGCCATCATAATGAAATGATTCTTCTTGCCAGGTTTCTTTCACTACAGTTAAAAATTCATCTGTACGTTCATAGCGTTGTTGATGTGATAAATAGTCACCGTCTTGCGCTAGCTCTTTTTCTGAACCGCCCGTTACAACATTGACCAACACTCTTCCCTTCGAAAATTGATCTAAAGTCGCTGCCATTTTAGATGCAACTGTCGGTGAAACAAAGCCTGGTCTAAATGCAATTAACGGCTTTATATGCTTTGTCTGATGAATGATAGCAGACCCTACGAGCCATGAATCTAAATAAGGAATACCAGTAGGAATCAAAATCCCTTCAAATCCTGCTTTTTCTGCCGTTTGAGCTACATCTACTAAATACTCAAAAGTTGGCTCTCTTTCAGGCTGCTTTAACCCTAAATACCTTCCGTCTCCACTTGTAGGAGCAAACCAATAAAAATGTGGTTTCATCGTTCTCTCTCCTTACCTAATTAAATTCTTCAACTAGCTTTAACAATCGATCCTTTTCACTATAGTTTTGATATTGCGCTGCAAAGGTACGAACAGGATCACCTGAATAAAAACGTTCATATAATTCGTGACGCGCCCCAAGCTGACTACCTATTAAATCCCAAGCTAGTTTAATAAATTTGGTTCTTGCAAATGCACTTGTATGTGTACCTCCATAATACGCCTGTAACTTGTCACCTATTGGCCCATTGATTTCTTCAATAGTAGACGGCACTTGCAATAATCCGCTTGCTCCAATTTGCTGTAATATTTCCAAAGCACGTGGATAATAACGTGTACCTAAATTTCGGGCAGTCGTTAAAAATCGTCGTTTAGGTAGATAAATTCCATTATGTTCGATAGCTTCATATTCAGCCGCAATTAATAAACCCTTTATAGTTTCTAACTGTATGATTAACTCACTTAACTTCTCTTTTACATGTAAAAACTCCGTCGCTCCAGCTGTTTCCGCTAGTTCGTTGCCAATTGCTACTACCGATTCTAATTTACTAATTAGGCGTACAACCGTTTGATGCTGACTTAACAAAGATGATGCCGTTTCAGTTCGTAGCTTCCAAGCTAATTCAGGATCTTCTGCTACCAACACCCTTTCCCAAGGGATTAGAACATTATCAAAAATTAAGACAGCATCCATTTCATCAAAACGAGAGCTTAAAGGGTGGTTGTGTGAATCAGTGGAAGCAAACGATTCTCGACATACCATATGTAACCCTTGAGCTGCGGTTGGAACATAAAATACATTTGCCATTGGTGCTTCCTCTAACCCTCGCTTATGATAAGAGGTTATGAGCAGTTCATCTACATATGGTGCTGCTGTAGCAATTGTTTTGGCACCGCTCACAAAAATACCTTCTTCATTTTTAGTAACTACACGTAATTTCCCATGCTCTATCTCTTCAGCAGATCTAGAACGGTTTTTTTGCGGGTCATGTGCTGCTACCGTTGATAATAAATCTAAATCACGTGCCGCTGTGTATAGTTTTTCAAGCTTTGTTGCAATGCCTGGTGACCAAACATCTAATTGTTGTCTACTTGCATACCAACCTACTAACTGCGAACGAGAATATTCGGATAAGCGGCTCATTACGCCAAATGTTTCATCTGCCCAGCATTTATAAGCTAAACTTTTCCTTTTCAAATCATCGATTGATGTTGGCACTAAAAAAGATAAATGGGCATTTGTACCTTCTGCCGTTTCATACGTTAAAATCGATTTTGTCGGCTCCACGGTTTGTAAATATAATAAATGCTGGATTGTACGAACAGTCCCTTTAAAGGATTGATGGTTTTCTAAATTATTAACAATCCCTCCATCTAACCAAACTGTTCGCCCATTATTCAACCTCCGCAAATATGGAATCTGCGTATTCATCTTCATTTACCTCCCTTTCAATTAAATTATCCAAAAAATGGTTTAACTTATTTTTCAAATAGGATTTATCGTAAGTTTCATACTGCAAGGCATGAACACGAATTGGATCACCTGTATAAAACCGTTCGTATAAATCATGACGTGAGCCGAGTTGACTGCCAATAAGTTCCCACCCAATTCTAAATAGCTTTTCTTTTGTTCGTGCATCTACCTTTGCCCCTTTATAGTACTTAGAAAACAATGGGAATAATTCATGATTTTCTAGAATCGGAGATGACGATAATTGAATAAAGCCTCCTGCACCAATCTCCTTTAAAATATCTAGAGCACGGCCATAGAAATGTGTACCTAAATTTCTTGCTGTTTGTAGTGGCGTAATATTAGGTAAATAAACATTCTGCTCATTTAGATGCCCTTCTTTTTCTGATGAAATTAATAAAGCTTCAATACTATCAATTTGTGTATAAAGCTCCCCTATTTTTTCCTGAACATGTAAAAAGTAATCTGCACCAATTGATTGAGCTATTGCCGTTGTAACTCCAGCAGCAAATTCTAATTTTGATAGTAAACGAACCACAGTTTGATGCTGCGCTAGTGCATCGAGTTGCTGATGCCGATGTGCTTTCAACACGCCCTCAGGTGAACCCTTAATAAGCACCCTATTCCACGGAATTAAAACATCGTCAAATAATAAAACAGCGTCCATTTCATCGAATCTTGAACTTAATTTATGATGCTCTTTATTTGAAGCAAATGATTCTCGACAAACTATTTGTAGCCCAGGTAAATTTAATGGCACAATAAACATATTTGCTTGCGCGATTTGATTTGATGATAATTTTTGCGGAGAGGTGACAATGACATCATGTGCATAAGGAGCACCAGTCGCAATCATTTTAGCCCCTCGTACAACTACCCCCTCCTTGGTCTCCCGTATAATACGCAATAATGCATCTTCATCTTGCTCTTCTGCTGGTTTCGAACGATCAATTTGAGGATCCAAAATTGCAGTAGTAACAATTCGCCGTTCATCTCTAGCTAGCTCATAATATTTCGTTATTTTTTCAACGAATCCAACATCATATTGCGCAAACTGTTGACGATCCAAATAGTATCCGGTAATTAGAGAATTAGCATAATCTGATAAACGACTCATCACTCCATAGGTTTTATTCGACCATAGAGCAAATGCTTTTTTACGCTTTATTAAATCCTCATAGCTACGCGGAATATAAAATGCACTATGAACAAATCGATTACTTTTTGGACTTTTAAAACCTGCAATGCTTTGATTGTTCTCATCATCTAGAAGTGCTAATAAATTTGTGATAGTCTCTAATGTTCCCGTAAAGGCTGGATGAGTTGTTACGTCCACTTTTACTCCGTCCAGCCACACACTTCTTCCATCTTTCAAACTTCCACTAAAAGACATTTATTATCTCCAACTCCTTTTCATGAACACAAAAAACTCCCACCAAATCTCCTGCGCAAATCTTCGCTTAAGACATCAATGAGAGCTCCATTTTTATGGTCACTATGAGTATTTTTTATGGCTAAAAAGCATAATCGGAGCTTTTAGTTCTAAAACCAAAGCTCCGATTTTTTCAGTCGCCACATTATATAAATTAATTTACATATTAAACCAAACAAAACCGATAAGTCAAGTATATTTTAAAAAATCAATTAATCAATTATGCCTCGGCATAATTGCATCCGCCGCATTCATCTCACTACCTTTAGAAGTTGTTACCTTTCGCTACCATAACACTTGCTGAAGGAAGTTAAAAACTTATTGATTTATAAAAATACGTTTGCTATAATCCTACTAATCCAATTGGTATAAAATGATTACTGACCGGAATCACCGGAGGCGTGTAAACAATTGTCGTTTACGCGTTTTTTTATTGCTTATATTTAGTAGTAAGTGTCAATATTACTTTTTTAGATAACGGAGGATAAAATAATGAAAAAATTTCTTTTCCTTTTGCTATTGATATCAATGTTAGGAGCTTGTAATTCAAACGGAACTGCACAAGAAACATCAAATAAAACAATTAAAATAGGTTTTACACCCGGTCCATACAGCGACCAATTTCAACTTGGCATTGCACCGATACTAAAAAAAAAGGGATACACAATTGAAACAATTGAATTCAGTAATATCGTCCAGCCTAATATCGCTTTAGGTGATGGCTCAATTGATGCTAATATTTTTCAGCACACTGCCTATTTAGAAAACTTTAAAAAAGAGAAGCATTTAGATTTGACAGAAATACTTAAAGTTCCTACTGCACCAATGGGGGTCTATTCAGATCGTTTTGATTCTATCGACAGTTTTAAAAAAAATAAAGAATATACAGTAGCAATTCCTAATGATCCAGCTAATATTGCACGTGCTCTACGAATCTTAGACGATCTTGGATGGATTGAACTAAAAGAAGGTTATTCACCTACTACAGTGAGTAAACAAGATATCACGAAATACGTATACACTATTGATTTCGTTGAAATGGAGCAAGCACAATTGCCACGTTCACTGTCTGACGTAGATTTTGCACTTGTAAACGGTAACTTTATTTTGTCCTCTGGAAGAAAACTATCATCGACCTTGGCATTGGAGAACCCAACCTTCGAATACCAAAACCTATTAGCAGTTCGCACTGAGGATAAAGATGAAAAATTTGTAAATGATTTAATTGAAGCATATCATTCGGCAGATTTTCAAAAATTTATTGAATCTAATAAAGACTACGAAGGATTTCACCGACCAGATTATTTTAAAGACTAATTTTTTATAAAATAAAAAGATGACGTGCTTTTAAATAAGAGCACGTCATCCACAATTTTGAATTTTATTTTACTAATTGCATGGCTGGACCAAAGAATTCATAATGAATTTTTTCGTCTTTCACGCCAATCTCATGTAAATTTTTAATGACCGCTTCCATAAAGCCAGCAGGTCCACATACGTAAACATCTGCATTGTTGGCTACTTTTTCAGCTAAAAATTCTTTTGTGATTTTCTTATCTTCATCCGAATATAACGCTGTGTATGTTGCATTTGGAAGCACATTTACTTTCTTTTGAATGTCATCACTAAATGCTACAACTTTTTCATTGCGCGCACATTGGATAAAGCTCACTTCATTTGCCGCATTATCTTTTAGTGATTGCAGCATACTGTTTAATGGTGTTACACCGATACCACCGCTTATAAATGTAATTGGGGCAGCAGTTTCTTCTAAGACAAATAGTCCTGCGGGAACACTTACATCCACTAAATCTCCGACTTCTAATACGTCGTGAATAAAGTTAGATACTTTACCATTTGGCGTATGATCACTTTCACGTTTTACAGAAATACGATAGCCATCTTCTGTACTTGCTTGTAAAAGTGTATATTGACGGTTCATTAAATACTCTTCACCTGGTACTTTCACGCGGATACTGATATATTGACCTGGCTCATAAGCTGGTAGAGGGGAACCATCTTCATTTTCAAAGTAGATAGATGTAACAAGATCACTTTCTACTACTTTTTTCGCTACTTTCAATGGTTTAAATAAGCGCCATCCGCCATTACCCTCAGCTTTTTGATATAGCTCTTCTTCTACTTGAATGAAGATATCTGCAATGACGCCATATGCTTCAGCCCATGCATTAATGATATCATCTGTTGCTGCATCACCAAGCACTTCTTTAATCGCTTTTAGTAAGTATTCTCCTACTATTGGATAATGCTCAGGTAAAATACCTAGACTACGGTGTTTATGAGCAATTAACATCACCGCTGGTAAAATAGCTTCTAAATTTTCAATATGAACTGCCGCAGCATAAACTGTGTTTGCTAATGCTGTTTGCTGACGACCTTTTTCTTGATTTGTATGGTTAAAAATATTTAATAATTCGGGATGAGCTTGGAACAAATTTTTATAAAATGTTTTAGTAATCTCCACTCCATGAACTTCTAATACAGGAACTGTTGCCTTAATAATTTGTACTGTTTCTTGTTTTAACATATCGCTTACCACCCTTTCATGATTACAATATAACGCTCTCATTTTTTAAAAGCAATATATAAAATACATCTTTAACAAAATGGACATAATTAATGTATTTTAAATACATCTTTAAAAAAGTATTGAATTTATAATACTTCAAGGTAAAAATGCTATAATTATTTTGAACTATAGAAAGTAGGGTGTTCTTATGCGCTTAACTTTATACACAGATTATTCTCTCCGGACACTCATATATTTGGGTGCGAAGGAAGATGGCCAATTATCAACTATCCAAGAAATTTCAGATGCTTATAATATATCGAAAAACCATTTAATGAAGGTGACACACCAGCTTGGATTATTGGGCTATATTGAAACGATTCGAGGGCGTGGTGGAGGAATTCGCCTAGCAATTGATCCAAAGACCATTACAATTGGTGAAATAGTACGTCATACAGAAGAGGATTTTCATCTCGTCGAATGCTTTGACAAAGAAAATAATCTTTGTAAGATCGCTCCAGAA
This sequence comes from Lysinibacillus sp. NPDC086135, assembly GCF_044746345.1. Lineage (NCBI taxonomy): Bacteria > Bacillati > Bacillota > Bacilli > Caryophanales > Bacillaceae > Lysinibacillus > Lysinibacillus sp. NPDC086135. Next base: position 46,788 of record NZ_JBIVCA010000020.1, read on the forward strand.
TGCCAGCTAAAAGGCGTATTATACGAAGCATTGCAAGCCTATTTAACCGTCTTAGATCGCTATACGCTAGATGACTTTTTACATTCAAAAGAAAAGTTGATGGCACTGTTGTTTGGCGAATAAAAATACCCGCACAACTCAAGTTGGACGGGTATTTTTTATGTCTATTTTATTTTACAATGCCTTTGAAAAGAAAATCATATCGAGAGCACGAATTCCATTTTCATAGATTGCCTCAGGGTAATTACTGAAAAAATCTTTTTCAATGGCTTCCATACGAAAACCTGCTTTTTGATAGAAGGCAATATTATCAATACTAGAATTTGCAGTTCCAACTATTATCGTTTGATATCCTTGTGATTGACAAATGGTTGTTATTTGTCGCAGTGCTTCTTTCCCAAGTCCTTTACCTTGATACTTCGGTACAATCGCAATATTTTTTAACTCAACTGTCGAATCAGACTGTCCAAGAAGTAACGCTACACCCGCTAACTGCTCACCACATTTTATTTCGTATAACTCACCGTCATCTAAATATTCTCGAACAGCGACTTCACTTTCATCAGCTAATAATAGTTGAGGTAAATAGTCTTCCCGAGCACCTTCCACTTTCTTTAAGGATGTACGATATCGGACAAAATCTGCGCGCTCAAAAACATTTAAAACACACGGCTGCTTTTCTTTGATCTCTAGCCATGAATGCTCCTGCGGAAAATCATTCTCAACTCCTAATCGAATAAAAGACAACTTTTCCTGCGCCTTTTGTGAGCGTATATTAACCTTTCTAGCTCCTGCAAAAACACGCTTTAGCCCTAACTCAAAGAATGCAATATCTAAAATCGCAACTTTTGATTGAAGATTATAGCCTTTTCCCCAAAATTCATAGCCCAGCCATGAGCCAATATGACAGCTCTTTTTATTGTGATCAATAAACATTAATGCCGTCACACCAATCAGTTGTCCTTCCTCATCCAGTACAACACGAGGGACTGTTTTTCCAGCCTCTTCGTCCACACATTCACGTTTAATAAAATTAATCGTATCTTCCACTTTACCAGCAGGTAACCCTAGTGCATCTCGAACTTGTGGCATAGAAGATAGTGCATGCATCGCTTCAGCATACTTTATATCGTGTCTCACTAAATTTACTACCATACGCTATTCTCCTTTTAACATGATTAACAACGGACTTAATATCATCCTCTACTAACATAATGCATTTATTTATATATATATTTCTTCTGAAAATCAATTATACGTTAGTTGCCATGATACACCAAAACGATCCTGAATCCAGGCAAATTTCTTAGAAAATCCATAATTATTAAGTGGCATTAAAGCTTGTCCACCTTCTAAAATTTGAGCAACTAGACTATCGATTTCTTCTTCAGACTCACATTCCATAAAAATAGAAGTTGACGGTGTAAATGTAAAGTTATGCTGTATTACACTATCATTCACCATCATTTTCAAACCTTTTAAATGTAGAACAGCCATCGCAATCTGTTGTGAGTTTTCCATATAGGTTAAGCTTTCCACCTGTAATTCTGAAAACCACTGTTGATATTGCTGGATAGCTTCATTGGCTTGTCCCTGAAACATTAAAAATGTAGTGGCACTTTTCATTTATTTAACTCCCCTTCATATTTTAAAATCCATTGCGCTGGTGTCATTTTCGCAACAAGCTCTCCTATTAATTCAAACGGAATATTTTTAGTGCTTGTAAAACGAATACAACTTTTCCCCATATTGAGTTTCGTCGGTACTCGTTTCGCATATTCCTCTTGGAACCACGAGAGTAACGCTCGATCTGCATAAATGCCCATATGATAAACTGCAATATGCCGTTTCTGTGCAGCAAGACTTATAAAGGGCAAGGGAGTATTGGGTGTGACATGATAGCCCTTCGGATAAGTAGTTAGTGGGACCACATAGCTTACCATGTCATAGTACATGCTTTCTTCAAAACCCTCTGGTAAATTGTTTTCTACCACGTCCACAAGTTTGCCAAAACTCTCCCGCCATTTTTCATCCACTTGCTCAATATATGTGCTTTTCATGCCCTGCCCTCTTTTCAACATAGTATTATTGCTAGGTGTGTATTTTTATTAATCAAAAGACTCATTCATTCCATAACGTAGCATTGATCTCCGTGCTGACTTAATATTTAATCGCTCCGCTACATAATAAATCCTAGTTGCTAACCATCTGTCTTATTTTGCTAATTACAATAAATATAGCATCATTTAAAGGAATCATTAAAGCCTCTTTATAAATTATGCTTTACCCTCCGCCTTTGCTTTTCGGTATAATTCCTTTGTTTTGTAGCCCAATCTAATAATTTCACGCATCTCCTCTAAACGTGCTACTTGCGTCTCTTCCTTTTTCGCACTATAAATATATCGGGCCCAGTCCTTTTGATAACCCGGTGTTAATCCATTATAAAATATTAAATCATCCGGATTTTCCATAAGTGAATCACGCAATTGAGGAATCATACCTTCATAGTCACTAACGCATTGACTACTCGCTGTCTTCTTCTTGCCGCGTCCCTTGCCATCTCTCTTTATACTTACTATAGAAAATGTCTCATCTAACGACATAAGACTTGCAAATTTATAATCACTGCCAACAATGTATTTTTCCTCGTCCACTTGAATTGCTGGGAAGATTTCATCGCGGTGGATAAACTGTTCATACTTCTTATTACCCTTTTTCGGATAAACAAAAAATAAATAACCTTGTTCCGTAAGCGTGTTTAACTTTCGTACATTTTGTAAATACGTTACCATTTCATCAATAGTAAACACAAAGGCAATTATTCGATCATGAGGTGCATTCCCTGTTTGGGTTATTCCCTCTAATTGCATCTCCTCTGGTTGATTATGAATGGCAATAGACAGTCCATCCTTCATTTTAAATTTCTTTAGCATAGTTTTGACACCTCTTCTAATGATCAATACAATTTTCTCTTAGTTTTGATAGTATAGCTGATTTAGTGCAATTTTCGTACAAAAAAACGCTCGATTATTCTCGAGCGTTTAAGATTGAGATAAGCTATTTAATTTTTGTAGCCACAACTATTCCTCTAATAATCGGAATGGCCATTACAATTAGCACTAGTGGTAGGAACCACCAACCAAGACTCTCTGCCTCTCCAAGTGCAATACGTACCATTTGGAATGATATAGCTGTAAATATAATTAGACAAAGGTTTTTTATTTCATTCAATATTTTTCGGCTATTTAAATAAAACGCCTCTACATTACTTTCGTTTAAGCGTGCTGGATAATTATGAATATGCGGAATTTTTTCAAGTAATCCTAGTAATATCCACAGCAATATTCCGATAAACGGAAGGATGAGTAACTCTATTTTTGAACCCCACCGATTAACTTCTCCTGCACTATTAAAATGACCTGGAATCTTCTCGGGTAGTTGTCCCCACATTACAACAATATAAAAAATGGACAGTATAAATAACCCGCCACCGATAAAGTCCCCAATCTTTTCATATCTTGTTTTCGGCAATTTCAAAATTGGCCTATACATATCTTCCCACATCCTTACTTGTTCCTTTATCCAATTTACGTTACTACAGTTCAATTAGTTTCAAATTTATGTAAATTGTCATAATTTTCGAGGTATACAGGTAACTATCCGCCTTCACTTACTGTAAAAAAGCAAATTATTCAGCTTTTTTATCATTCTACCTACAACTATTTACCTTATTATTCCTAATATATATTGTAGGAATACTCGCAATACTTTGTAAAATTCATATAATCTGATATAAATGGTATAAACACATTTCATTTTTTTGTAACATTTCTACTAAATTACTGAGAAAGGAAACGACAACTATGCGATTTACTATCTACAAGAAGTTAGTACTCGGTTTTTTTATTGTTATTTTAGTATTAGTTGGCACAATCGGATTAAATTTCAAACAGCTTAATTCAGTAAACAAAACATATCGTGTGTTACTCGAAGAACAAACAACTAAATCTATTAGTATTCAAGAGCTACGCGCAATTGCTAAACAAGAAATTGTAAATATTAGAGGTTATCTATTACTTGGGGGCGAGCAAAATTTTCAAAGTAATACGGCTTCACGTGAAGAGTTTAAAAAGAAATATGATGAATTAAAGGCTTCATTCGATTCTCAAAAATCTAGCGATTTATTAGAGGCAATCAATAAAAGCGAGCAAGATGTCCAAAAGTTCGCAGATCGAATGTTTTCATTAAAGGATGCTGGAGAAACAGAGCAATACGAAAAGCTCGATAGTACACAAGGTCGCCTACTTATAAAACAATTCGATAACCGTGTAGCTAACCTTGCTAACTACCAAGATGATTATATAAAAGAAAAAATCGCTGCTACATCTAAAGAAATTCAAGCTATTAAATTCCAAATGATAATTCTTGGCATCTTCGCTGTTGTCACTAGTCTCATCATTGCTATGGTCATGGGAAGCCTTATCTCCCGCCCTATCAAAGGTATGGCAAAAACCGCTAAAAAGATTACTAATGGCGATTTAACAGCTGAGCAAATTCACATTAAGAATCGTGATGAGGTAGGTGATTTAGCAATTGCCTTTAATCAAATGGCAGTAAATTTAAAGGATCTTATTACAAATGTACGGCATAATACTGTACAAGTAAGTGGTTCTGCTGCTGAATTAACCGCAAGCGCTGAACAAACAATCCAAGCGACAGAACAAATTACTTCCTCTATACAAGAAGTGGCAAGTGGCTCCGAGGCCCAAGGGAAAAATGCTACTGAAAGTTCAGCAGCTATGAAAACTATGACAAAAGGCATTCAGCAATTGGCTACGACGACAGCTGCCGTTTCAGAGCTTGCTATAGAAACAAATACTGAAGCTAATAAAGGAAATGAATCACTACACCGTGTTATTACACAGATGGACACAATTAATTCAGCGGTTTTAGAATCTGCTAGCGTTGTGAAAAATTTAGGAAATCATTCCTTTGAAATCGGAAATATTATTGGTCTCATCACGGATATCGCAGAGCAAACAAATTTACTAGCACTAAATGCTGCGATTGAGGCAGCTCGTGCAGGGGATCATGGTCGCGGCTTTGCAGTAGTTGCAGATGAAGTGAAGAAATTAGCAGATCAATCCAAGCAATCAGCTGAACAAATAGCAAGTCTGATTTCAGAAATACAACAGGATACAAACCGTGCCGTAACTGTTATGGAAACTGGAACACAAGAGGTAAAAGTCGGTATACAAGTGGTAAAAGTAGCTGAGGAAGGCTTCTCAACAATCGTTAAACTGATCGAACAAGTATCCCAACAAATTCAAGAAGCAACAACAGTTTCAGAGGAAATGTCATCAAGTGCTGAGCAAATTTACGCATCCTTCGATGAAATTGCAACAATCGCACAGATGTCTTCTTCAAATCTACAAAATGTAGCTTCTGCTTCTGAAGAACAACTAGCAACTATTGAAGAAGTTGCCGCTTCTGCTGCCACACTATCCAACATGGCCGAGGAATTACAAACACAGGTTTCGCGTTTTAAAGTGGAGTAAAAAGTCTTTTCAAGAAGCTTGTATTATTAAAGGTGTTCAATCTCCCGAATCATATTTGTTAATTAAATACGATTCGGGAGATTACTATGTCTTTGAAATCTAGAATACGCCCTTTAGGAGTCCCCAGCCTCCAATTTACGTGGCATATATTTTAACAAACAAAGCCTCCGCTTTTGGTAATAAGACAACATTAAGGCTTTTACATAAGACAGAAAAAAAATAATTTTTAGAATTTTATTGACAAATTAAAAATACCCAAGTATCATTGCTTTCAACAACACATTATTGTAGGCCAAGATTGGAAATAGTAGAAATGCAAGTGTACTTGTAGAGAGTCGGTGATTGGTGCAAACCGATAGGCACACATTTTGAACTCGTCCATGAGCCACTCCCTGAACTTTGAGTAAGGGACGTCGGTTTCCTCCGTTAACGGGATAGACAGTGACGGCTGTCGATAAGGGGACTTTTTCTGTAAAGAGAAGGTCAATTAGAGTGGTACCGCGAGCATAAACTCGTCTCTATATTTTTATATAGAGACGGGTTTTTTATTTTTATTGAAATTTGGCCTAAGTGTGTATTTCGTCTCTATTGTGCAAGGCTGAGACTTTATCAATATAATGACTACAACAGAAGGAGTGTTTGAAAATGGGAAGAAAAATTTGGGTGTTTGATACAACTTTACGTGACGGCGAGCAAGTGCCTGGTGCAAAACTAAATTTATATGAAAAAGTAGAGATTGCACAGCAACTCAAAAAATTAGGCGTCGATATTATCGAGGCTGGTTTCCCAGCTTCATCACAAGGAGATTTTGATGCAGTTAAAGCTGTCGCACAAAAAGTTGGTCATACGAATGACATTATGATTACTGCTTTAGCACGTGCTGTACAGGCAGATATCGATGCTGTTTATAACGCTGTAAAATACGCTGAAAATCCTATGATTCATATGGTGCTCGGTACTTCTGATATTCATGTTGAGAAAAAATTTAGCAAATCCAAGGATCAAATTCTACAGATTGGTGTTGATGCAGTAAAATATGCGAAAACTCTTCTACCACAAGTCCAATATTCAACAGAAGACGCATCTCGTTCAGATTTCGAGTATCTTTGGAAAACCATCGAAGCCGTAATGAAGGCTGGTGCAACAATGATTAATGTACCTGACACAGTCGGCTTTGCAGAACCAGAAGAATTTGGAGCGATGATTTATAAACTAAATGAGCGTATGAAAAATCTAAACGATAGTGTTTTGTTGAGTGTTCATTGCCATAATGATCTTGGTATGGCCACTGCTAACACGCTTGCTGCGATTAAAAACGGCGCGGATAAAGTAGAATGTACAATTAACGGCATTGGCGAACGCGCAGGAAATGCAGCATTAGAAGAAGTCGTCATGGCATTGAAAACACGTGGCTCTGTATACAATGCTGAGACACGTATTAACACAAGAGAAATTATGAATACATCTCGTCTTGTTTCAAGCTTTATGGGCTTAGACGTACAAGTAAACAAAGCGATTACTGGGGATAATGCTTTTGCCCATTCCTCTGGTATTCATCAAGACGGCCTTCTAAAATCTCGCGATGCTTATGAAATTGTACATCCAGAAGATGTAGGTCTTGACGATATGGAGCTAGTCCTTACGGCTCGCTCTGGGCGTCACGCGGTGAAAAATGCCCTTGAAAAACTTGGCTTTTCCAATCTTTCAGCAGATGAGTTTGAAGGAATTTTCGAAGGCTTCTTAAAGCTTGCGGACGCAAAAAAAGAAGTTTACGATCACGATTTATATGTTATTGTGGAAAGCTATTATGAAAAACATGACGCAAACAATGCTAATGCCACACATTATAGTGATCAGTTCTTTGACTTCGATGATTTACAAGTCGTCAGCAACGCAAGCTTCCCTTCAGCAAGTGTGAAAGTACGTAAAGGAGGGCAGATATTTAAAGCAAGTGCAGTTGGCTCAGGTCCGATTGATGCCCTATATTCTGCCATCGCAGAAATTACAAACATTGATGTAAAACTTGTAGAATATAATATCAATAGCGTTTCCCGTGGTAAAGAAGCGCTTGGAAAAGTAAAAATTACAATCGAGCATGAAGGTGAAAAATATATCGCAAAAGCGGCAGATACAGATATTTTAAAAGCGAGTGCGCTAGCTTATATTAATGCTATCAATAGTATTGTTGTCGCTAAATTAACGCCTGTTATGAACTAAATAAATTATGCCTCGGCATAATTGCCGCTGTCTCACAGATAAATTGCCACAAGACTTGGCGTTCTTAGACTGAGTCCCTCTATTTCAATGGATGTTTGAACATCGCTGAAAAAAGCTAAAAGCAGTATGACATTATTGCGTCATACTGCTTTCATTTTTCCTATCGACTACCCTCTACTAACTTTTGATATTCCACTTCAATTAATTCAACATCAAGACGTTCAAACAGTGGTGTCACTTCACTAATGCTTGCTGGTAATTCCACTTGTTCATGCCACATTACTTCATTGATCTCTAACATTTTTCTCACCTTCTCAGCTGAAAACGGTAAAAATGGATGTAACAGCTGTCCAAGATTAGCAATTATATAAACACACGTTGCAAGTGTTTGATTGCTAGCTTCTACATTCTCTTTCACCTGTAGCCACGGCTGCTGCTCGTCAAAATAGCGATTAGCTGCACGAATGTATTCAAAAATAGCCTCTAAAGCTTGTTTAAAATGACCCGCTTCTATATGAATCCCAACATCATTAAATAGCTGAATCGTGTTTTTTCGAATAATGGCATCTATCTCGGCTTGAGGCACTTGACGATCAAACGATTTTTCTAAAAACTTCAATGTTCGATTGACAAAATTACCATAAGCGCCAAGTAATTCGCCATTATGGCTATAAATAAATTCTCGCCAAGAGAAATCAGTATCACGATTTTCTGGCGCATTCATTGTTAAAAAATAACGAACAGAATCTGCATCGTATCGACTCAAAATATATGGCACCCATACCGCCCAGTTTTGGCTCGTCGATAATTTCCGTTTTTCTAATGTCAAATATTCGTTTGATACAATATGTGTAGGTAAAGCCTTTGCCCCTATCCCCATAAGAATGGCTGGCCATATAACTGTATGGAACGGAATATTGTCTTTACCATGCACATAATACGAAATTGTTTCTTCATTCCACAAATCTTCAATAGCTATTTGATGCTGCTTCGCCCATTCAATACTCGCTGTTAAGTAACCTGCTACTGCTTCAATCCACACATATATTTTTTTGCCTTCAAAACCTGGTACTGGCACATCGATACCATTTGGTAAATCCCTTGTTACTGCGCGGTCTGGTACCCCTTCTGCCAAGTAACGTTCTGTTAAACCTAAAGCATTGTCTCGCCAGCGTTTTTCCGCCTTAGCCTCCGCTAAATAAGTCTCCAATCTCCCTTGAAACTGACTAAAAGCAAAATAAAAATGCTCTGTCCCCTTGATAATTGGCTCATTCCCACAAATTTTACAGTGTTTATCGATTAAATCGAGCGGGTCTAAAATTGTTGAGCAATTATCACATTGATCACCACGCGCCTTCGCACCACAGTTTGGACAAATCCCCTCTACAAATCGGTCCGGTAAAAACTGCTTGTCCGTTTCACAATAGGCTTGTTCAATTTTCTTTTTGTATAAAAAATTGTTCGCTAGTAGCTGTAAAAAAATTGTTTGAACAGATTCATGATGGTGCTGCGCATCTGTTCTCGTATACAAATCATAAGTAAATCCTAAATCATTGAAGCATCTTGTAAACTCCTCGTGATAATGATCAGCAATTGCTTCCGTTGTCGTGTTTTCCTGTGCAGCCCGAATAGAAATCGGCGTGCCATTACAGTCACTTCCCGAAACAAACAAAACCTTTTCGCCCTTTTGTCGGTAATATCTAGCCAAAATATCACCCGGTAATAATGCAGCAACATGCCCTAAATGCAAAGAACCATTTGCATATGGCCACGCACCTCCAATAACAATTGTCATCCTAAGTTGCTCCCCTCGAAAAAAATTGTAAAAAAGTGCAAATAAATTACACCTCGGCGTAATTGCTGCTGTCGCTTCGCTTTCGCGCAGAAAACATTTGCCGCTGTCGCGATAAACAATGCGTCTGGATTTTGAATTGTGCTAGCACAATTCTTCCTTTTAAAATCCATGACATCCGCCGGAGGCTTTATCTTCATTCAAGTAAATCTTGAATGAAGATAAAAAAAAACGCCCTAATCAAAATTGATTAGGACGAGTATACCCGTGTTACCACCTATATTTACAAATAGCTCACACTATTTGCCTCCATCAGTACGTCTCATCTTATTTAATCCATTATGCCTCTGCATAATTGCTGGAAGAAGCAAGAGATACTGCCGCTGTTGTAACGAGTGCCCATCTCGTCGTAATCTACTCGCAAACTTGCTTTCGGTACGAAGCTCAAAGGTCATTTTCAAAAGGGGTCATTTACCTCATTTCCACCAACAGAGGCTCTCTATATAATGCTTCTCCAATTTACTTTTCCTTATCAATGCTTTCACTATAGATTTCCACCATTTTACTCTTTCTTCTTTTGAATTGCAATTGCATGTCGATAAATATCTGAAAGTTCTCGATAATATGAAAAAGTTAGGTGATAAATCAGAGAATGTAGTCGATGAATTTTATCCTAGCAGCTTTAAATAAAATAGCTCATTTAAATCATCAATAATAATGTCTGCTTTCTGTAATTCTGTGTCCTGCGCAAAGTCGAAACGTACACCAACAGAGAGTAACTGATTGTCATGAGCCGCCTGAATATCAGAAGAACGGTCACCTACTACTGCGCCGCGTTCAATGGCATTTTCCTCGATGACCTTTTTCACTAAATCAGATTTATGACCGCTCGAAATGGACTGAATACTATATGTATCTTTGATAAAACGCTGTAATTGATAGGTTTCTACTATTGCTTGTAAATACTCTGTTTGCCCATTACTGGCGATGAATAAATCATAGTTTTCTGCCAACGTAGCAAGTGTTTGCTCTGCATTTGGATATAATGCGCCTTGGCGATTACGTATTTGTTCAATAAGCTTAACATGGAATAATACGTTGCTTTCTTCACGTGTCTCTAGCGTATGCATAGGACATAACGTTGCCCAGACAACAGGTAATGGAACACCCATAATTTCGTGGTATTTCTCTATTGGTGTTTCTCCCTGCCACAAGCCCTTTGCACGCAACACATTAAACGTTGCCGATAATGCTGGCTCTAATATTAGGTTTGTTTGAAATAAAGTACCATCCATATCAAAAATAATAGCTTTTTTCATAAAATCACCCCTTCTAATGTTATGAACGTTTTCTACTTTTTATTGTTTCTCTTTAATGCCATTTAAATAATATGCCCCCTATAGTTCCTAAAACTAAAGGGGGATCATATTTTTAAGGTTCTAAGGGTACCACTATTTCTAATTCCTTCATTTCCTCCCAATAACCCTGCTCGTTCGTCTTACCTGGTTTAAGTGTAAAAGATTTCGGCATTTTCTCCATAGGAGGCAGTACTATAATAATATGATGTCCATTATCCTTGGTCGCACCCATTTGTATATTCTCCCCATCGTATAACTCTCCTTCACTATCTGTTACCTCAAACTCAAAAAATGGCCATTTATCATTTCTATCTAATTCGTTTGGATAATCTACTAGGACATCTATACGTGTCGATAGCGGTGTGAATGAAACCTGCCCAACGTTTAACTTGTATAACCCATTGTTAGTACTAGCTATTACATTTGGATGGATCTTAACAACTTCTTCCTTTAATTTTTCAAGAGTAAAATCTACATGCCAATTACCTTTGTAGCCAAATAAATCGCTTCCATCTAATGCGACTTCAATGTTATTTCCGTATATATCTGCATTTGATAAAGTTAATTCATGATGTTCAATAATCGTGTTTTTATCTATATCATCTTGACCTGTAGAACCGATCGCAACATCTATTGGCTCCCCATTGACAGTAAGCTTATTCGTACCTACTACCTCTTCTTTTAAAGAAACACCATTCTGCCCTGTATAAGCAACCGTGACTAATAATCTATTACCATCATATACCGCTTCTTCAACAGCCATTGTAAGACCTGCATGTGTATCCTCCTTTCCTATTTTTGTCATCAAATGATTTTGTTCAATCTTTTCAGCTGCAATATCCCCAAATTCAGCATAAATAACCCCAATATAAGGTACATTGGCCAGTGCAGTCGCTATTGTAGGGGATAAAAACCCTGCACCTAGTAGCGCTATACATAATCCACAGGCTACTAAAAGGGGTTTTATAATTCTAATGTTCCGTTTCTTCTTTTTTGCAGCACGCATTGCCGCCTGCTCTCGCGCCATCAATTGTTGAAGTGGAATATCGATACGATCAATAGATTGATTATTATTTTCCTTACTCATACAAGTAGCCCTCCCTTAAGACTGGTTTTAATTCTTTCTTAGCTCTATTAATATAGGACTTCACTGTTCCTTCAGGACAGCCCAGCATTTTTGCAATCTCTTTGACAGAGAAATCATGATAAAAACGTAACCACAAAATCGTTTTATACTTGTCATCTAATGTTTCAATAGCCTCTTTTAAATCCACTGAATAAGTAACATTCTCCATATTTTGATTTCCTGCTATCTCTGCAAAAAACGCCGCATCTCCAGAAGTGAATTTCCTTGAATCTTTTCTAATAAAATCAATAGATTTAAAAGTAACGATCTTAACAATCCACCCTGGAAAACTGCTTGGATTCTTTAATGTTTTCAATGTTGTATAGGCTTTATAAATAGATTCTTGATAAATATCAAGCGCATCCTGCTCATTTCGAACATACGAGTAGGCCGTGCGATATAATTTCTCACGCATCAAAACGATCAACTGTTCAAAGGCTTCATCATCCCCCTTTTTTGCGCTTTTAACCAATTTTTTTATATCCACCTAATCTCCTCCTTCTAGCTACACTTTAAAGTCGTTTTGAGAAAGGAAAACGTTGCAAAAAAAAATAGATGTCCTCCTTTTAGAGACACCCATTTTTTAATTTTAATCAAAAAGCTCCATATGCATTTTTTCCTTCTTATAATAATCCAATCGGTCCTGTAAAGTCCTGTATGAAATTCGAATTTATGACCGTCTGGATCTGTGAAGTAAATCGATTTTTTATCTCGTACATCTCTTTGTCTGCCTTCCAGAATGTTGACATTATGATGGACTAGCTTTTCATACATTTTGTCAAAATCGTCCTCCTGGATAGAAAACGCTATATGTGTATAGGATTGATGTATGTCATCGCGTGGGATATCCTTTTCTACATTCAGGGCAAGCCACAGCCCATTTACATCTAAATAGGCTGTACTTCTACCCTTCACTAATAATTTTGCGTCAAAAACCTTTTCATAGAATGCGATGGATTTCTCTAAATTTGACACTGTAAATAATAAATGATTTATGTTTTGGATTGTCATTTTCGTACCCCCAACTATGAAATCGCTGATAAATCGCTCACTCTTATATTAAGTTCAATTTGATTTTTTGCCCTTCTTTAAGCCTTTCGCAATTTGCTTCGATTTGCGTTGCTCATTTAGTCTTGCTTGAGCATTTGTTTTGCGTTCGATAAAAGCAAGCTCTCTTTGCAATTTAAAGTAGCTTTGGAGACGTGATCGTTCAAGTACACCATCTGTAATTGCTTGCTGTACAGCACAGTGTGGCTCCTTCTGATGTGTACAATCCCTGTAACGACAGGCCGCAGAAAGTTCCTCAATATCCTGAAAACTAGCGGATAAGCTATCACTCTGATCCCATAATTGTAGCTCCCGCATTCCAGGTGTATCAATTAAACAGCCGCCTTCTGGCAATAAAACTAACTCACGATGTGTTGTTGTATGGCGCCCCTTCGCATCATCTTCACGAATATCTGAAACTTTCATAAGCTCCACACCACTAAGAGCATTTGTCAATGTGGATTTCCCTGCCCCAGAAGAGCCAAGTAATGCGCCCGTCACACCTTCCGTAAATAGCGCACGAATATCTTCTAAGCCCTCGCCTGACAGCGCACTAGTCACAAAAACATCTATACCAAACGTTACAGACTCAACCTCACGTATTTTACTAGAAACATTTTCACAAAGATCTGCCTTCGTCAATACAACGATCGGCTTCGCACCCGAATCCCACGCAGCTACTAAATAGCGTTCTAAACGACGAATATTAAAGTCTGCATTTAAGCTCATAACAAGAAGTACGATATCAACGTTCGATGCTACAATCTGCTCTTGTATTTCCAGCCCCGCGGTCTTGCGGGAAAAGACTGATTTTCGTGTAAACAATTTATGAATGATCGCCTTTTCCTCACCAGGCATTTTCTCAACTAGCACCCAATCTCCTACTGCGGGAAAATCTTCACGTGCTAATGATGTATAGGCGTAATGTCCAGCAATCGTTGCCAGCCACTCTCCTTTTTCAGCTAGTACACGGTAGGAATGCTTATGCTCTAAAGTAACCCTAGCCGGCACACAATTCGCCAGCTTAGCCTCCTGTTTAAATCCAGTCATTTGCTCTTCAAAATATGTTGAAAATCCTAAAGTTGTTAAATTCAAGTTGTTTTCCTCCTAAATGTGAATATCCTTTGTACTCCATTGATACAAACACAAAAAACCTTGTCTCTGCGCAATTCGGCAGTTACAAGGTTCACAGGCACATTTAAGAGAATATACAAATCACCACAATTGTGATTTAAATACACGGCGTGGTCAATTTATATATTTTAGGCGTGTGAAACTGAACAAACCGAATTGCAGTTCGTTAAAAACGGATCTATTCATCATGTCACATCACCTACTTTCGATTTAGTTATTTCCAATATAGCGGAATATCCCTAAATTGTCAATTATCTTCTAACAAGCATGTATCCCCTCCCCCCCTGCATACAATAAACAAGACCACTATTGGCGAAGGAGATGTTGAATTGTCAAAAATCATTTCTATCAGTACATACCAACCACCGTACACATTACAACAAATAAACGCAGAGGAGCTAACAAAGGAACTTTTCCATGCGAAAATCCCTAAATTAGAACGTTACTTAAAAGTTTTTGAGAATGGTGGTATTGCAACACGCCATTTTTGTGTACCACCTGAATGGCATCGTACTGATCATTCCTTTGAGGAACGAAACGATTTATATATTGAACTAGCTACACAATATAGCATTGATGTCATTCAAGCCTGTTTACAAAATGAAACGTTTTTACAATCACCGGTTTCTCCTAAAGACATTGATGCCATTATTTTTGTAAGTAGTACTGGTATTTCCACACCAAGTATTGATGCACGAGTTATGAATAAACTTCCTTTTTCAGACAGACTTAAACGTATTCCACTTTGGGGACTTGGCTGTGCTGGTGGTGCGGCGGGTGTTAGTAGAGCCTATGATTTTTGTCGTGCCCATCCAGAAGCAAAAGTTCTTGTCGTTTGTGTCGAGCTTTGTAGTCTAACCTTCCAACCAAATGATTTTTCAAAAAGCAACTTAATCGGTGCGTCTCTTTTTGCAGATGGAGCCGCATGTATACTCGTCTGTGGAGATGACGTGAATATCGCGGTAAAAAAAACAATACCTGCTATTATCGGGACTGGCTCTAAATGGATGCCAGATTCAGAAAATGTTATGGGTTGGAATATTAAAAACAACGGTCTACATGTCGTTTTTCAGAAAAGTATTCCTGCCATCATCACCAATTGGCTTGGCCCATTCATTGAACAATTTTTATTGGAACATGAACTATACAATGAACAGCTTACCCATTTCATCGCACATCCCGGCGGTAAAAAAGTGTTAAAAGCTTATGAAGATACTCTGTATCTAGCTTCCAAAAAAACCGATATTTCTCGGGAAATATTGAAATATCACGGAAATATGTCATCTCCTACGGTGCTATATGTATTGGAGCAATTTATGTTAAACGAAGGACAAGTAGAGGATACTGGCTTGCTCGTCGCTCTCGGCCCTGGCTTCTGCGCTGAAGCTGTATTACTTAAATGGAGGGAGTAGCATGATAATTTACATTATTTTGATCCTCGTCATTCTACAAAGATTGACAGAAGTTTTCATTGCAAAACGCAATGAAAGATGGATGCTTTCACAAGGAGCATATGAAGTTGGTTCTTCTCATTATCCATATATGGTTTCTTTGCATGCCGGTTTTTTCCTATTTTTAATTATTGAAGTCGTTACTAATCATAAAAGTTTATCACCTTTATTTCCGTTATTATTTTTATTATTTATTGCCGTTCAAGTATTACGCATTTGGTGTATCCGTTCATTAGGGTCTTTTTGGAACACAAAAATACTCATATTGCCGGATGCAGAAGTTGTACGGAAAGGCCCTTACACATTTATGCGTCATCCAAATTACGCTGTAGTTTGCTTAGAAATTATGCTTCTACCTTTAATGTTTCAAGCATATTTTACAGCATTTTGTTTTACACTTTTAAATGTGACAATGCTGTCCGTACGCATTCCACTTGAGGAAAAAGCCTTGCGAGATGCGACAAATTATAATCATGTATTTCACAAGAAGATTTCGGAGTCTTAGCCGAAATCTTCTTTGTTTCGCTTTCGCTACCTAAACACTTGCTGAAAGAAGTTAATGCCATTCCCAATTGAAGGGATCTTGTAAACCTTCCCATGAGTTATTAAACTCATCTTCCGTTAATAAACACTTGTCTAGTTCTTTTATAATCGCCTCTTTATCTAAATCAACACCAATAATAACGAGCTGTGTCATGCGATCTCCAAATTCCTCATCCCAATCCTCTACTACCTCAGGACTTTGCAAGAAAACATCCTGCTGTTGTTCCTTTGATAAAGCGGCTACCCAATAAGAAACTGGTTCTATTTTTGCCGAAGAACCTGCCTGTGATAGTAATAATGCAACATTCTGATGTTTCGCACTCCAAATAATACCCTTTGCTCGGACAATCGATTCTGGCATATGATCACACCATTCTACAAATCGCATTGGATGGAATGGTCTTCTACGCTTATAAATGAAAGAAGAAATGCCATACTCCTCCGTTTCCGGTGTATGATTTTCATGACCAAGCTCTAATTCCTTTAACCAGCCAGCAGATTCTGATACCCGTTCAAAGTCAAAGCGTCCAGTATTTAAAATCTCAGCTGGCTCTATTACACCGTTTACTGTACGAATTAGCTTGGCTTCAGGTTGTAATGCACGTAAAATACGTTCTAATCTTTCAAGCTCTTCATCTGATACTAAATCACATTTGTTTAATACAAGGACATCACAAAACTCGATTTGGTCAATGAGTAAGTCGGCAACATCCCTTTCATCTAACTCGCCGACTGCCTCCTTACGCTCTAAAAGGCTTTCACCCGACTGAAAATCATGCCAAAAACGATTCGCATCTACAACGGTCACCATCGTATCAAGTTGGCAAAACTTTGTTAAATCAATACCAAGCTCCTCATCTAAATAGCTAAATGTTTGAGCAACAGGTATTGGTTCGCTAATCCCCGTCGATTCAATTAAAATATAATCAATAGTACCGAGCCTTGCGAGACGCTCCACCTCCTGCAATAAATCCTCACGTAGCGTGCAACAAATACAACCATTCGATAACTCCACAAATTTTTCCTCTGTTCGTGAAATGCCGCTTCCATTTGCAATTAGTTCTGCATCGATATTAATTTCACTCATATCATTGACGATTACAGCAACACGCATATCTTTTTCATTTTGTAAAACGTGATTCATCATTGTTGTCTTACCAGAACCTAAATAACCACTTAACACTGTAACGGGAATTTTCTTTGTCATCTTTACAACTCCTTAAATCGTAATCATTACTATTTATAGTTTATAATTAAAACATAGAGTCCTACAAAACGCAACGCTAAAAACTTTACGGAAATACGGTATTGACATATTTCACTAAAAATAATAATGTATAAAGCGTAATTATTACGATTTAAAAGGAGGTTATTTTATGCGTGTACAAGTGACATTAGCCTGTACAGAAACAGGTGATAAAAACTATATCACTACAAAAAATAAACGAACTAATCCAGAAAGGCTGGAGCTTAAGAAATATTCACCACGTTTGAAAAGAATTACATTACACAGAGAAACGAAATAATATGTATTACGTCTAAAATCCACTAGTAACATAAAAATGGCTGTTTCAAAAGTGTCTTGTCGTACTTTTGAAACAGCCTGCAACACAAATTTTATACAGTTTTATCAGTATTGATTTCTATAGTCAGCTCGTGCAATTTGTGGTCCAGATCCTCAAGTAATCGTAATTTATGATTCAATTGCTTCTCAAAATCAATTGATTGAGCAAACACCTTATTTACTTGGGCATCTATATGTGTAAAAAACCCTGGATTCATCATCGTTTTTCCACTCGGGGAAAGGCTATATTTTTTTACATCCGCTAATTCTTCCGTTAATTTTGCTATCTCACTGCTTTTCTCCTCTATTTCTTTAGTTAAATACTTATTAAGATTGTCTGAATTGGCTTGTTCTAATCGGGATCTTTCAAGGGCTTCAATGATAGTATTCATTTGTTGGCTTATATCCTTTGTAAAAACATTCAGCTTCTTTTCAATGCAATCCACTATAGTCTTATCATGAACATCTGAATTCGCAGAAAGAAATTCATCTTTAGTGGATTTTAACGTTTCCTTCATTAGCTTATTTTCTGCACGCAGCTCTTCTAATTCCTTTAATAAACCCTCTATCGAAGAAAGTTGTTTTTTTTTCTGGGTTTCTCTTGCTTGTATATCTTCATAGTAAATCTTTAATTTTTTTTCATGGTCTCTCTTCTGCTTTAAAAGCTCCATCGAAAGATCCTTTTTCTGTTTTGTTAATTGAACATTTTCCCGCTCTAATCTCAGTACTAGTGAATAATAATCACTATCTCTGAGCCTTTTAACTTCATTTTTATATTTCGCTAATTCGGCTCTTAAAAAAATGATCATTTGCTGCAACTGAATAGGATCATTGTTTTTAACAATATCATTATCCACACTCGCGCCTCCTATCACGACATTTGTTTAAGTAAACTAATCACTTCTTCAAATTGCTCCTTGCTATCCTCTAATATCTCATCAAGCCGCTTGATAATCTTAATTTCTATTTCCTCATCACCAATTTCTTCAGCTTTGCTCTTTTCTCCTGACATTAAATAGGCAAGAAGTAGATTCAATGTGCCTTTTTCGAGATAAGCAAAGCTGTTATTTTTCGTATTATTATAGTTAGATAGATTCGTAAGCTGTTCCTTTATTAGTTGATGGACAACACTATCTATTTTTTGATTTATATTTTCAGACTCACTCATTTTCATCCCCCTGTGTATGACTAATTCCATTGAGATTAATTGGATTTAAGACGACGACACCATCTTTTAGCTCATCACAATATGTAAAACCCATGATACTTCCTGAATAAGAAAAATTATGACCCCACTTAATCTGAAAGTTAGGAAATGATAATGTTTCATTTGGCTCTAACGTTGTTTTTCCTATAGGTCTAAGCCAGAATTCCTCCTTGCTCGATTGATCATTGATTCGCTCCCAGCTACTGTTGCCTTTTAAATTTGGTGCGAAATGTTCATAAACATACCTTCCAGAGAAAGAGAATGGAGAGTCTTCAGGCAGTTTTATACATAGATACGGATTCGTTATAGGCTGATTACCTATATTGCGAATATGATAAGAGCCCAAGCATAAGCTTTCCTCATCAGGATTATAAGAAATATTGAACGAGGACGTGAAATAACTAATGATGTTGACACTATCCGGAATAATAAGCTTCTCAACCGTTTTTTTAATTTCATGAACATAAAAATCTGTTTGTTTTTTTAGTTCATTTATCTTTTCTTCCACATGATCGATACGAGTAGTCATAATTAGTACCCCCTTACCAATAGTATTTAATTAACCAACCTACTTTAAGCGCTAGCTACTGTCTGAAATATTTCATAAAAAAAAAGAGAGGATTAACCTCTCTTTATAATATGATTTTCTTCTATGTGTTAGTACCATTAACCAACTGTTGGGAATATAGCAGGGCACTGCTGCGGGCGTACTACACCCGGACATGCGAACGGTAATTCTGCTCTTGGTTCGCAGAAAGTCGCTAAGAATTCCACAGTTACTGGGAATGTAGATTGAATACTTTGGCAAACAGATACAGTAATCGTTAATGCAGAAAACGTAATTGTACCTGCTCCAGCTGTTAATGTTCCAGTTGTACACACGAAACAATCTAAATCCGTGAATAAAATTTCTACATCTGTCCCTGTTGGCGCACATAATGTAACTTGTTCGCAACGAGAAAGTGGAATAGTATTGCTTGTGAACATAGTGCCGTTCGGTAAACAAACAACTATTGTAAGAATAAAATTCTTTTGAATAGTTAAATTTTGAAGACATACAGTTGCACCATCAATTGAGAATTGGCGATTCTCACGGTTCAAGATAACAATAGGATTAGTTGTTGATGGAACTACCTTACATGTAACTACTGCACCTGTTAAATCAGTCGTTGGCGTTACTCCTGGAAAAGTAATTGGTCCAGTAGGGGAAAAATCAAACGACATTTCCTTTACAATCCAGTCAAATACCTTATCGACGTTTATACAAATAAGTTCTTGCGCCTGGGATGGCATATTCTCTAGCATCCTTTTGACACCTCCATAATTTTTTTACCTTTCGTTTGTATCTTATGTTTTCTAACTAAAAGTGCATGGGCTAAAAAGTAATTCGTTCTGATTTTTATTAATCAATTATGCCTCAGCAACATTGCCGCTGTCGCACAGATAAATTGCCACAGGGCGTTGCGTTCTTACTGAGTTCCTCTATTATTAGCAGGTGTTTGGACACCTGCTGAAAAGTAACTTAAATCAGCATGTATCACATCACCTATAAAGGCGAGAGACTTCTGTAACTGATGCTTCACTTTCGCTACAAAAAATAATTACTGAAAGAAGTTAAAATACTTAAGTATCAGTATGAATCGTTTTTGCTTATACCGCCCTTTCTTAAGGAGAAACTAAAATGTTTGAAAGGACCGGTATATTTGTAACAGAAAGTAAACATTTTTAATAAAATATAAATGGACTGAAAGGGGTGAAATGCAATGGAAGATTCAAAGTTGTACTCCACTCAAGACATTGAAAAATTGAAGCAAAAAATAGAAGGCTACAAGGATACATTAACTTCATTAAAAATGGGAACTTCAATTGAAGATTACCTATTTATGAAAATGGATTTTGATGAAATTAAATCGCAAATGGCACTGTTAGAAGAGCTAAACGAAACAATAGATGATAAGCAAAAAAATTCACAAATCAGAGGCTATGAGGAGCAGATAAAACTTCTATCAGCACAAATTGAGTCTTTGAATCAAACAATTGAGGAAATGAACCGAGATATACTAAAGGTTTTAAACAAATTACTGACGATTGAAAATACCGAAGCTCCAACCACTCCACCTAAAACTGAAAAAATATTTAATTTTATTGCTAACGGTGCTCAGGGGGATTCGATCATTACACAGACAACAAGCCCGTCGGCGAACACATCTAAGCAGCCCTCTTATAAAATGCTACAAAATCTGGCAGGTAAAGCAACAAATACGCAATTAGATGTAAACAATGGTACACCTTCTACTCGCAACGGAAATCAAAAAGATGTACCCGAGGAACGCCATTTTAATCAGCAATACTTTCAATCAATAAATACTCATCCAAGCCAAATATATAATGGCTTATATAGAAATACTAACACTGAATCCACCTTCCATTTTAAACACGCTACGAGCACACAGGAAATTCCAGTTAGTATCAATGGACCTGCCTTAGCGCCTGACGATGCCTCAACTCCTGAAAATTACAGAAAAAAAAATACTGCTGTCACTGTAGCTGAAATGAACGCTGCCATAACGAATGAGCCAAGCAATCTTGAAGTACTTGAAACCGTTATTGAGCCTGTCATTCTGGAAGCGGCCGAAAACGTTATTGAACCTGTCATTCCGGCAGTAGCCGAAAACGTTATTGAGCCTGTCATTCCGGCAGTAGCCGAAAACGTTATTGAGCCTGTCATTCCGGAAGCGACTGAAATGGTTAATGAGCCTGTCATTCCGGAAGCGACTGAAATGGTTAATGAGCCTGTCATTCTAGGAACAGATAAAGTGGTTAACGAGCAAGTGGACGCAAATAAATCACCTATTTTAAAAGGTGATGAATGTGAAATTGTTGAACCTACATTAGGGGAAGTATATGAAACCCATGCACAAATTGAAGAGATAAACGAATCACATGAGGAAAACCAGAAAAAAGAGAAGGGTTCTTTATTTTTCAATTTCTTTCGAAAATGGAGTTAGTTTTAAAGTTGGTGTGTACACAGTATAGGATCAATCTAGATTTATACGATAAACTTGTCCAATACGTATGAAAATACATATTGGACTTTTTTTAATTAACCAAATAAGCAGAAAGTCAATTTCATTATAGAATACTTGCCATTGACAAAAAAACCTCTAAAAAAGGCCTCCATAATATCCACATATAAAAACTACAATGTGGATATTTGCCCTAACCCTATAATCTTAGCTGAATAGAATAATGAAGAAAGGGGGTGTAAAAATGTGTATGAATTGTATGAATTCAACGTGCGGCGGCTGCGCAAATCAAAATAATCAGTGTAATGCACTTGGTCCTTTTGAAGCTATTGAAGCTGCATGTATTACGACTCCACCAGCAACAGGCTCCATCATCCCATTCGCATCAGGAATAGTTCCTGTTGTTTTAACATCAGTTCTTGGTGGCGCTATCGGTACAGTTAGTCTTGTAGGATTCGGTACGTCTATTCCAGGGGTAACTCTTACTGGTACAAATATAGATTTAACTGCCGCTACAGGAACAGAAGCCTTTTCAGTTCCACGTGCTGGTACTATTACATCTATTTCTGCATCATTGTCTGCAACAGTTGCCGTAACCCTTACAGGAACAGCAACAGTCAGAGCACAAATTTACCGCGCGGTTGCGGGAAGTAATGTTTTCAGCCCTACAACAGCATTTGTTGATTTAGCACCAGCTCTCTCAACAATAGCAGTAGGTACTATTACATTTGGTACTGCAAACGTTGCACCAGTGCCAGTAGCTGCTGGTGATCGCTTATTAATGGTGTTCTCCATTACTTCCTCAGGGATTGTTGCTACTGTTACTGGTAACGCAAGTGCAGGAATTAATATTGTATAAAAAATTATGTTCGTAAGTTAGATAAAGCTACTATATCATTATCCTTGTAACATACGATATTTACTTGAAAACAATTTCAAAAGTAGGCGATTTTCTTCAAGATCTGGAAATCGCCTATTTTCACTTTGGAAAAATTCTTTATTTAGCCAAAGCAAGATGAATATGAGCAAGATGATGTTTCCCATGCCAAGCATATAAGGCTACAGCTTTTTCAAGTGTCATTAATCCTGAATCAGGATGATTAAATGCTCGTTGTAATTGCTTTGCTGTTAAGTTTGTTAGCAAATAAACCCAGCGTTCATGTAAGCTCTCAATCATTTTATAAGATGTTGAAGCAGGCATTTCCGAATCCGGAAGCTGTGCCCATTCCACTTCGTTATAAGGTTTAATTGTCGGAATATCCTCCGTCAAAGCTAGCTTAAAACGGATGTAGCTATTCATATGACTATCTGCAATATGGTGGACAAGCTGCGTAACAGTCCAAGCATTTTCTCGGTAGGATTTCGTTAATGCTTGCTCACTTGCCCCACTAAGTGCCTCTGCTAGTTGTTTCGGTAATAGACGAATATCCTCCACCCATTCCTGTACCTGCTGTGCTGTAACTACTTCCGGAAATTGAAATTGTCCAATTGGATATCGTAAATCGGTCATAATAACTATCCTCCATTTCTATTTTCTTACTTTTTATTTTACCAATTTTATAATTCTGTCGCTATTCGCATTCATTCCGCTAAGCAAAACCCTCATTTTATAAGAATCTCAGCTTACAAAACGAAGGTCATTATGTGAAATATTCACTCTCTATTCATGTATATCGTAAATTAACGTATCAAAATAACTTTCATTTATATACAGTAAAATCGCCCATTCCCCCGGTTTTGGGATTTTTACACTTGATGGTCTATGGGCATCTGCACCATTAACAGGACCACCAAGCCCTATAGTCCAGCCATCTACTAAGATAGGGTGCACTGTTTTTGAATCTTTATGATACCCGACAATTGTTAACTTGGTATCACGACCTTCTGCAATTCCCCAAAGATGCCACATCCATTTTTGAGTGTTTAAACTCGGCATATTAGCACCGATAACACCTGATTTATCCTCATTACCAATAATACCTCTCTCTCCAAACTCTACAGCCTTTTTGTCCCAATCAATCGATTTGAAGTCACTTTCTTGCACAAAGTCAGGTAAATCCTTTGGCAGGGTAACCGCTTTCTCATGCATTGTACAACCTACCAACAATAACAACACTGTTACCATAAGTACCCATCGCCTCATTACTACACTCCCTACTAGCCATAGTTATTTCATTAAACGAATGTATCACGCAAATGTTACAGAGTATTTAGAAAATTACACACATTCTTTTATTCTATAGATCTCATCACAAATTTAACTAACGACTTTAGTGGATGAGTGATCGTTAAAGCTGTCTCTTTTTCGAATTGCCGTGCTGCCTCAACCATTGAAAGCTGTGCAACTGAAATATACTGCTGTTCCCCTGCTACATCATGAAGGGCTTGTATAATAACATTATTATATGCATCCTTTTTTCCCTGAATAATCAGTTCAAACGTATTGTCGATAATTATTATTTCAGTATTAATGGTTTTTTCATGTAGTAAAGCGTATTGTTGAAGTCTGTTCATCGTACCTTTAACGGTTTCAGGGTTTGTAAAAAGAATCGTTTGAGGCTGTTTTTCTTCACATACTGTTTCAAAGAAGGGCTCATCTATTTTCATAATGGGAATAGAAAGCTCCAGCTGTTCTTTCTCTAACAATGCAATATAATTCGTGCACGTTATTAAAATGGCATCCATGTTACAGCTTTCCATCCATTCAAGTTGCTCTTTCACCTTAAAAGCAAACCCTTCAGTCCCTTTTGATACTTGCTGTATAAGACCTGGATCCACAAAATGTACTAGTTCTACTTTCTCAATGTTTTGAAATGCCTGTTCTATATACTCGATATTTGAATAATGTGCATGTAAACAGCCAAGCTTTTTCTTCAAGGCTAGCCCCCCTAATTAGTAAGCTGTTTCTCCATTGTCACTACAGAAAGCGAAAAACCGTTACGATTTTCTTCCTTGCTTTCTTTTGTAACAATATATCCCAATGAGTAATAAAATTTTAAACAAAAATAAACCGCATTACCATAAAATAATGCGGTCATCACTATTTATTTTTTGTTCACAAAACGTATTGCTCTACTCATAACAGTTGGGACGATTGAAGCATGATTTTCCTCCAACGCTTCATAGAAGGAGATATCCATGATTTTCTGTAATTCACTCGCGATTTGTTGTGCATCATCCACCATAAAGGTTTCTAGTTCTCCCACACCGATGAATAGTTTTTCATAAGCAAATGGACGTTCTTTTAAAAAAGTTGACGCATAACCTACTAGTTCATGCTCATTCCACCAAATAGAAGGGCTAATCGCTATATAACGTTGGAAGCTTGCTTGATGATAGAATAATTGCCAAAGTACATAGTAACCCGCTAATGAATGCCCAAACAGTGCTTCATGCTGCACATTTACTGGGAATTTAGCCTGAATACTTGGCTTTAATTCCTCCTCTAAAAATCTACTAAAGTTCTCTGCTCCACCATGTTTCTCATAGCCATTACCTTTAAATCTTGCGGGATACGTATACGTTTCGGCTTGTCCTGTAAAATCATAAAATCTCCGTTCATGCATATCCGCACCATGTCCAATCCCTACAACAATAGTTGGCAAAACACCCGTTTTAGGTGCATTACGACTTTGTAGGCGGACCGCTTCCTTTACAAGATGGAAATAGGACGATCCATCTAATACGTATAAAACTGGAACCCCCCCCTGCGGTACTTCTCCATTCGGTACATAGATATTTACTGTATAAGTATAATCCGTAAATTTCGATACAATTTGCTGCGTCTCATAATCAAGTACTTTCTCGATTTTTCCCTCCATCATTTGTCGGTCTCCTTCATAACATCATAGCCATAACATACTGGTGTTTTCGTAACTGGATCTTGCATAATACGTGCATTAATATTGAATACGTTCCGCATAACATCTGCACATAAAATTTCCTCAGGCGTGCCAGTTTTCATTACAGCTCCCTGCCGCATTGCGATTAAATGATCGGAATATCGTGCCGCGTGATTAATATCGTGCAATACCATAACAATCGTACAACGATGCTGTTCGTTTAAGTCTTTCACAATTTCTAGCACTTCTAACTGATGCGCCATATCTAAATAAGTTGTCGGTTCATCTAATAACAAGATATTCGTTTCTTGGGCTAAGGCCATTGCAAGCCATACACGTTGCCGTTGCCCTCCAGAAAGCTGAGCAAGCTCCCGATTTCGATACTCCATCGTATTTGTCACATTTAAAGCCCATTCAATCATTTCCTCATCCTTTTTTGTTATGCGATTAACATTGTTACGATGTGGATAACGACCATAAGCAATAAGCTCCTCAACCTTTAACTGACCTGGGGCAATAGGCGTCTGGGACAAGATTGCTAGCTTTTTCGCAATTTCCTTCGTCGATAAATTTTGCATATTTTGGTCCTGTAAATAGACCGTTCCTTGCTGCTTCTTTAATATACGACCAATTGTTTTTAATAATGTTGATTTTCCACATCCATTTGGGCCAATAATAGTCGTAACCTTTCCTTCTTCTATTGTTAAATTTAAGCCTTCAAACACACGAACCTGCTCATAGCCAGAAGCCAAATTTTCCATTCTAAATGCAGTTTGCATACTATTTCCCCCTATGCCTTCGATTTCACTAGTAAATATAAGAAATATGGAATCCCGATAATCGAAACAACAATACCAACTGCCAGTTCAGAAGGCGCAAACACTGTTTTCCCTATAAAGTCAGCAAAAATAAGCAATCCCGCACCTATTAATGCACTTACTGGCATGACATAACGATGTTGTATCCCAACAAGCTGTTTAGCAATATGTGGTGCCATTAAACCAATAAAACCGATACTACCTGACACCGATACGCAGGCACTGACTAAGCCGACGCTTGCCAATAACAGCTTCATCTTCTCTTTTTCTACCGCTATCCCTAAGCTAGTAATACTGTCCTCTTCTAATTGAAAATAATCGAGCAAATATGATTTCCGATAAACATAAAAGCCTATTAAAATAAGCCATGGTAGCATAGTCACAACAAAAATCCAGTTGGCATTATAAATAGAACCAGCCATCCAAACTGCAGCAGCTTCATAATCCTGAGCATTCATTTTCAATGATAAAAACAGTGACAATGCCCCGAATCCACTATTAATCGCAATCCCTGTTAAAATTAGCCGTTGCATATCTAAATGACCATTTTTCAGGGCAAACGTGTAAATTAACACAGCAGCCATCGCACCACCAACGAATCCAAAGATCGGCATCATCAAAATGGACAGCCAGCTACTCATATCTGCAGATGTGAGATGTAATTGAAAGAAAAACATAAAGATAACTACCGCTGCACCAGCACCAGCATTGATCCCTAAAATCCCAGGGTCTGCTAGGCCATTACGCGTAATACCTTGTAGCACAACCCCTGCCATCCCTAAACCAACACCTACTAGTGCTGCAATGACAATACGTGGTAAACGAAATTCAAAAATGACAAGATCAAATTTTGAATTTGGTTCAATGCGTAGCAATGTTTTTAAGATATCCATCACTGACATATCAAAGACACCGTTTGTAAGATGTAGATAGCTGGCACCAAAAATAAATAATATGAGTATCGAAACAGTCATAACGAATACACTCGAGGTTTTTTTACGCACGTTTTTCACCTCCGTGTTTACGTACTAAATATAAGAAGAACGGAACACCAACAAATGCCGTTAATACACCGATTGGCGTTTCGAATGGGTAATTAACAAAGCGACTGAGTACATCACAAAGCGCTAAGAAAAATGCTCCTACTGCAGCTGCACACGGAATGATAAAACGGTAATCCACTCCAACAAGGAAACGTGTAATATGAGGAATGACTAATCCTACAAAGGCAATCTTTCCTACAAGTGCAACAGCTGTACCTGTTAAACAGACAACGGCTAGCATACTAATAATTTTCACGGCTTTTGTTTTTTGCCCGAGTCCAATAGCTATATCTTCTCCTAATGAAGTTATCGTAATGGACTTAGCTGATACTAATGCAAGAACTAAACCGACTAGCCCAAATGGAATAGCTAGCATGAGCATATCCATATCCACCATATGTACCTTTGTGTTATACCAAACACTTACCGTTTGTGATACTTGGAAATACATCGCAATGGCTGTAGCAATACTGCTCAAAAACGTACCAATGACCGTTCCAATAATAGCGAGCCTTACTGGTGATAAACCATTTCGAATTAAAGAGCCAAAACCAAATACAATCCCTGCTCCTAATGCTGAACCGAACATTGAAAGTAATATCATTTGGTAATTAGGAAGCCCTGGGAAAAATACTATTGCTAACGTAATCATAAATGCAGAACCATCATTAACTCCCATTAGCGAAGGGGATGCTAAATAATTTCGTGTAATACCTTGCATTACTGCCCCAGCCACCGCTAAAAATGACCCAACTAGTAATACCGCGGCAATTCTAGGAATACGTCCTGTTCGTATAATTTGGTGGTCAACATTC
Organism: Lysinibacillus sp. NPDC086135; assembly: GCF_044746345.1. NCBI lineage: Bacteria > Bacillati > Bacillota > Bacilli > Caryophanales > Bacillaceae > Lysinibacillus > Lysinibacillus sp. NPDC086135. The sequence continues at coordinate 75,329 of NZ_JBIVCA010000020.1, forward strand.
GAAGGATCAAATGCAGTAATCGCCTGCCACACCGTAATTGCACTAATGTCTTTTGTGCCGTACATAACGGATACTAATGCCACAATTGCAATTAGGATTGGAGCAGCTGCTAATATTGAAAATGCCACAATGTTTGTTTTTTTCAACTTCCACACCTTTTTCTATATCAATTATTCCTCGGCATCATTGTAGCTGTCGCTGTGCTTTCGCTACAGATAAACAATGCGTCCGAAGGCTTTGGCCCAACACGATGTTGGTCACTCAGGCGTTTTCACAGGATGTGAAGTTCTTAGCCTAAGTTCCTCTTTTCAGCGGATGTTTGGACATCCGATAAAAGAAGTTGAACTCTATCTTATAAAAGGCTGGTAATAGCCTGGTGATGCCACCAAATCTACTACCAGCCTCTTTATACTATTTAAGTAATTTTTCAGCTGCGATATCTAAGAATTTAACTTTAGACCATGCAGTACCACCTTGCGCTAAAGGTTCAATGGCATTTAAGAAAACTTGATTATTTTGTGATGCCTTTAAGCTTGCAAAGATTGGATTCTTTTGTAGCTCTTCTAATGCTTTTGGTGCGTCAGCATTTTCTGATTCCTCAAATTGAAGGAAAATAGCATCTGGATTAACCTCTGCTAATGTTTCAAGAGATAGTTCAGCCTGTGCCTTTGCAGTTTTTAAAACCTCTGGTATTGGAGCCCCTAAATCTTCATATAGAACAGGGTTTAAATAAACTCCCGCAGGATAGATATACATGATGCCACCACGTACTCGAATAACTAGAACTTGCTTGTCCGCTAATTGCTCTTTAGATTTCATTTGAGAATCAGCAACCTTCGCTTCATAATCAGCAATAATTTTTTTAGCCTCGTCTTCTTTACCTGAAAGCTGTGCAAGTAATGTTAAGTTCTCTTTCCAATTTGTAGAGACATGTGAATATGGAATCATCGTTTGAATTTTATTGAGCTTTTCAGCCATTTCCTTAGGGTATTTTGTGGAACCTAAAATAACATCTGGATCAAGTTTAAGAATGGCTTCACTATTCGGTGTCATTTTATCTCCAACAAGCTCAGCACCTTCTAATTCAGAAGCAAGATATGCTGGAATTTTTCCAGCGATATCAAGCACGCCAACAGGCTTGATACCGAGCATTGCCGCATCTTCCATAGACTCTAAGCTTGCAGCTACTATGTTTTTGACATCTGCGGCAATTTCGTATTTTTCACCTAAGTATGTAATCGTTTGTGTTTTCGCTTGATCTTGTGTTTCTGATGCACTAGTTTCTGCTGCATTATTTGTAGATTTAGATTCTTCTGCTTTATCCGTTCCACATGCAGCCAAGGATAGAGCTAATAGAGCAGGTGCACACATTTTAAAATATTTATTCATAGATTTTCTCTCCTAACGAACATAATTATATTGATAATGATAATCATTTTCATTTATAAGTCAATAGCATTGATCCTTTTAATTGATATTCATTATCATTTACGGATACTATCCTAACAAAGAGAAAACCAGTTGTGAATGGACGAATTCGCGAAGCACATGGACTTTTGCCGATTTTCGACCACAAAAAAAGCCGCTTCTTTTTTAAGAAACAACTTTTTATACGTATTTAGCTTCCCCCAGCATTGTTTTTCGATATGTTGTCGGGGACATTCCAGTACATTTTTTAAATACTCGACTGAAATAAAAGCAATCTACATAACCTACACATTCTGCTATCTCTGCTACTGGAGAATCGTCATATTTCAGTAATTCCTTCGACCGTCGGATACGATATTCCGTTAAGTAGACGCTAGGCGTCATCCCTGTGTGCTGTTCAAACAGATAAGCAAATCTACGACGCTCCACGCCAAATTCTTCAGCAATTTTCGAAACAGAAAGTTGAGTAGCATAATTCTCATGTATATACTGTAAAGCTTGCTCCATCTGGTCACTTGCTGTATCGAGTATCTTCACTTTTGCCGATATAAGAATAGCTTCCAAAAGATTCATAAATAGAGTCTTTGCTTTGAATATTGACATATTACCTGGCATTGCTTGGCATTCTATTAACTGCTGTACATAGTCAATAATTTTTGTATGATAGCCTGTATTAATTAAAAAATGCTGAGTTGATAATGGACATTGAGGTATTTCTTCAGAAGGGATATGGTAATGAACAACCGCATACTCCCATCCTTTATCATCTGAAGCTTTAATTTCGATTGGCATTTGTGGTCCTGCATGTACGACCATTCCCGGCTCCATTCCATAAGGGACACCGTTAAAGCTAAATATAGCGCTACCTGCAAGCGGCACAACCAATCCACACTTCCCAGGGGCTGTTGTTCGACCAATATCTATTTGGCCCGGCTCCATTTTATTTGTAAAAACATCCGTAAAACTTACAGATGCATGTGCATAATAATCGATTAAATACTTGATATCCACTTTATACCCTCTACATTCTTAAGAACTTTCGAACTTGTGAAAAATGATGCAAATCATGATCTACTAAACTTGCAAAATAACCGGAAAGTGTTAATTCTGAATCACCTATTGTAAAAGGCTGTCGCCATTGCTCATCAACTATTTGATAAAGCGCGTCAATTAGCTGCTGTCTCTGTTTAATAAAATTGGCTATCGTTTCTTCTTTACTTTGTGCACGACTATCTTTTGCTGCACTAGTATTCATCTCTTCTACAGTCGGTCCTTTTGGTAAGCTTTCTTCTGTAAAAAGAAACGGTAGACGTTGTTTTACCACGAATTCATCCCATGGAGTAAGATGTCCAATTACCTCTGCCACCGTCCATTTTCCAGGAACTATAGACGTGCGCCATTGTTCTTCTGTTATGCTTGCTAAACTTTCGACAAACACGATAGCTTTTTCATAATGCGAGATTATTTGATGTTTATCGTGATACAAATTCCCTTAGCTCCTTCGCTTCATTTTAGTAGAAAATCTGTAGTTTCGGCCAAATTGATTTCCACTGTTTGTTATGGATTCTGCTTTTATAAACTTCATGCATCGGAGAGTCTTTTTGAAAATATGGTGTAGGAGCGACAGTTCCGGAAACTAAGTGTTTGATACCATGTGGTGCAGCTATCTCAAGTATTCCATTAGTAAGTCTCACACCAATAGCTGTCGGGATTTCTGGAAAATGTGCCATGCCATCTATAGATGACTGATAAGGTGTACTATTATTTACTACATGCATCCTTGCTTGATTTTTCACAGACCAAGGCTCATTCGGTAAATACTTCGTCAATTCTTGTTCATGCTGCTTTTCATAGTTCTCGGAAAGATTTACTTTATCAAAATATATCACATCAATATCGGCTAATGGTGTTCTATATTCTTTTTCATGCAAATAATCCCACACCTTGGATCGAATAAATCCTGCACATACCCATGAATCAGGTAATTGTAACTTTTCTACAGTTTTTAAAATGTTCATCATCCATTTATCTGCGGCAATTAAGCTTTTTAGCTCTTGTTCTGTTTTTATCAGTTTCATCCACCTCTGAATTTGTCATACCAATGTTTGCACTGCTAACGAATTATGATTCTCAACCCTGTTCTTATTTTGTTAGCATCCTTAGGTGCTTCACGAAAAATATCATGACCTGCGTCAGCGATTGACCCAAACTATTTATAACTCGATTTCATAGGGGCTAAGCAAGGGCCAATTAGGAGAGATTGGCGCTTTAAGGGGACTGTATTTAAAGAAGTATTTATAGTGAAAAAAAATCAATTGTATTTTGTATAAATCACATTTATATAAAACAAAAAATAATATATTAGATTTATAAATTATTTATCAGTACCCTTTAACTAATAACGCTAAAGGAGACGTTTATGAAAAAACCTTTTATTTTGATTGTGATGTTTGCCATTGTAATGAGTCTTTTTTATACAAAGCTTTCACTGACGCTCGTCGGTATTGGAATTATTGCTGCTTTTATCGGTACACTTGCTGGGGGGGCTGGGCTAATTACGATCCCTGCGATGATGCTTGTTGGTATACCTATTCAAACAGGCATTGCTACGAATAAATTTTCATCGGGCGTTGCAGCGTTGTCGAGCATCTTTTATCTTCTTTATCATAAAGAGCTTCGTCTAGTATCTATTATGAAATATGTTGCTGTAGCTATTGCTGGAGGGGTTTGTGGAGCACTCCTAACCGTATCTATCTCAGAAAAAACAATGAATATTATTGCCTGTATGCTACTTATCTTCGCCTTATTTATAACGCTGAAAAATAAAAAATGGGCTGTTAGCTCCGAAGAAATTGACACTAAACACAGCAATAAATTATGGCAGCCATTTTTAATAGCGGTTTATGATGGCGGCTTTGGACCTGGCTCTTCAACCTTCAGCATACTGCATTTTTTACGCTACCATTACTCCTACATAAAGGCTGTACAGCTCACACGCGTACTTATTTTCGGGAGCTGCACAGGGGCATTTATCGTATTTTACCAAACTGGCTTTATTCAATGGCAATATGCAATGGCGATGGCAGTTGGCTCCATTATCGGCTCTCAGCTCGGACTTTTAATTCTACCAAAAATTCCGATAAAAATAGCTAAAATCCTATTAATAATCATCATTTCATTACTACTTATTCAAGTAGCAATAAAAATAATTTAACTGCTTAAATGTTCATGAATTAACTTCCATTCATTGTTTAAGACCGTAAAAATATTCGTTGCTCTTCCACTACCTGATACAAATTTCCCGTTATGATAGCCTTCATAATGGTATGTATAAATACAGGTAGCCGATTGTTCATCAACCGTAAGCCACTGAACATCGGCGGCCGAATAAACTTCTTCATTTATCAAATCCCATGCATTATTGAAATAAGCTCCTATTTCTTCTAAAGTTATGCATGTTTTATCCGAAAACCAATACACCGCTTGTGGATGCAAAATTGCCTTTACGTTATTAAAATCATGGGAATTTGTCGCTGCAATATAAATGTCTAAAGCTTGTTGATATGGCATGGTAATTCCTCCTTTCTTAACTAATATTAATCGGAATTCTACTACTTAGAAATAACAAGAATGAAATAGAAGAAAACATGACAAGACTATTTCAAACAGTTTATGATGAAATAAAAGAAACAAGGAGGGTATCCATGCTTGCTACTATTCAACAACAACAAAATAACTATGTCGTAAAATTTAAGCGACCACTGTCACATTCAGTTGATGCTGTTTGGGCAGTATTAACGGAGAATGAAAAGCTTCAAAAATGGATGAATAATTTAGAAATCATTGATCTTCGAAAGAACGGCACAATCCATTTTAATATGAATGATGGAACAAACGCTTATAAGGAAATAGCAATTACTGACTATACCGTGAAGAATGTACTCGAGTTTGCGTGGGGCAAAGATACAGTAAGGTTTGAGCTCTCCCCTACTAGCAGCGGCTCCATATTAATATTACTTGAATCGATTAGCGAGCTAACTGAGCATACACCTAAAGATTTAGCCGGCTGGCATATATGCCTAGACATGCTCTCAGATTTATTAAACGGAACTGCACATGACGAATTTCCAATGGACGAATGGCAAAATAGGTTTGCAGAGTATACGCAGCTTGTGGATGACGTAGAGAAAATTTAAGCGGAATTACGAATAAACCCCCTAAGCAGAGAAACACATGCTTTAGGAGGTTTATTATTGTTGAAAAATAAAATGGTCAATGCAGACATTTTAGGTGATTTACGTTTTAAGCTACTCGCTTTCTGAATAACATGCTAGAAGATACATGCTAATTCAGGAACATTTCCTTGGCCATTTTTTCAACACTATAAACCAATAAAAATTCCCTATTAATGACACCTTTATTTCATATACATTGCTACTTAATACGCCTAATTACCATCTCGAACATTCATACGAGCGAATATTTCTTCTTGCAATAGTTTGGAAGCTCCAACCACTTCTGTTACTCCAACGGAACCCTGCAATAAACTCTCTTCCTACAGCAGTTAGGAAGAACCAAAAGCCTGTTCCATTAAACATCCATATATACGTATTTCTAAATAAGCAAGATTGAATACCACTTGTACCTACCCCAAAAGGTGGCAGTGATGGCACAAAGCTAGGCGGTGGACCAAGAGGCATTTGACCTGCTGCTGGCGGGCCGAAACTAGGTGGTCCAAATGATGGTGGCGGGCCGAAACCAGGCGGTCCAAACGGCGGTGATGGACCAAAACTAGGTGGGCCAAACGGCGGTGACGGACCAAAACTAGGCGGGCCAAACGATGGTGGTGGTCTAAAACCAGGAAGTCCAAATGATGGTTCGAAACCGGGTTCTGGCAGTGGCACAATTTCTTCATATGGATTGTACATGATAAACCCCTCCCTTTACATAATTCAATATATGTAAAAGGGCTAATAACCGTTGAGCAAATTGCCCATTAGCTTTGTATTCAGTCGTTCTAAACCGTATTCGTGTTTACAAGGTATGGTATTATTGCCCCGCAGAATCTTACTAATTTCGGCAGTAATGCCCTATTATAATCCTCTCCGTCAAATAACACTAATCAGCAGGAATTTTTTGTCATGTAATTATCTAGGCAAATAAGAGTGCATCACTCGCCAATCCTCAAGCTTCTCTTCAAAGGATTTAATATTTTTACCTGGTATTGGACTAGTCGAAGGCATTTTTTGATATGCTCGACCATCTAAAACTTCAAGGCCAATATGCTTTTTAAAAACTTCGAATGACTTTGCGCCATTAAAAAGCACTAACTCAACATTAGGATAGTGTTCGAAAAGCGTTTTAAAATCATTCGGTTTTTCATTACGAATAGCCGCATCTAAGCTCCCTTTACGCTCACACGATTCTATTGTATCCCAGAGACCAATATGATGGTCCTTTAGCCATTTTAATCTTTGTCCATACTCCTGAGGTACATCCATCTCTAATATTTCCCCAATAATCGGCCAAAAGTGATTGCGTGGGTTACCATAATATTGTTGTTTCTCTAATGATTGCTTTCCTGGCATTGAGCCGACGATTAACACCTTCGTTGACAAATCAATAACTGGTGGTAATACATTTTTAAGTTCATTCGACATTACAATCAATCCTTCCTAATATTGTAGCGGAAAATTTGTGTTAATGTTATTAAAGGCATGTATCAAATACCAAAAATAAAGGTTCATCACTATACAGAGGGGTTGATTTCCGTTCCAACTGGGGGCGTCCGATGAGCCGCTTCACTCGCGTTGCTCGCTCCAGGGTCTCGGGCCAACAGATGTCTTTTGCGCGAAAGCGTGAGTGCAACGTAGCGGCAGCAGCAGGATGTTGGTCACGAAGGCGTTATCACAGGACGTGATGCTTTTAGCCTTCGTTCCTCTATATCGCTAATCCCCAAGGAGTCGCCCAGCCTCCACTCCAATCAACTTATATTCAAAGCATACGTATTAACAAATGTAATCCACATCTTTTTGTGATGGTTTTCCCACTATCTTCAAATAAATCTAGCTTGAGGGCCTCCTCTATTTATTGGATATTTATGATAGACTAATCATCAGACAAATGCGCTATTTTCGAGATATTTTTATTTTTCCGTAAAGGTAGCAGTTACGAGTATCAAACTACATAGAGGTGAAATATGAGAAATTGGTTCCGATCTCTTACGGTTAGAATGATTTTTTTAATAAGTATCCTAATCCTTTTAATATGTGGCATGTTCATGTATCTATTGCAAGAGCATATCCGGGATACGACAGAAAAACAGATGGGAGCGGAAGCATTAAATATTGCTAAAACTCTCGCATCTATGGAAGAAATCACTGCAGCATTTGATAAAGAAAATCCAAGTGAAATTATCCAACCAATTGTCGAGCCTTTAAGAAAAGAAACTGACGCAGCATATATTGTCGTTGGAAATTCTCAAGGAATTCGTTATTCACATCCTTTAAAAGATAAAATTGGAGAGAAAATGGTTGGTGGAGACAATGATGCCGCATTGCTAGATAGACAAGCTTATATTTCTAAAACCATGGGATCATTAGGCGAATCTATTCGTGGTAAAGCTCCCATCATAATAGACAATAAAATTATTGGTGTTGTTTCTGTCGGTTTTTTAACAGAAAATATCGACACAATCATCGAAAGCTATATTCACAAATGGATTAAATACACCTTAATTATTCTTTTAATAGGCATATTAGGTGCAATAGCCATTTCCATTTATATTAAAAAATTATTGTTTAATATGGAACCTATTCAAATCGCTAAATTATATCAACAAAACAAGGTCATTTTAGAAACAACAGCCGAGGGTATAATAGCTGTCGATCACTTTAATCAAATTACGACTATTAATAGAAGTGCTTACGAAATGCTAGATTCCGCTCATAATAAGTCTCTATCAGATTGGATGGGTGCAAAAATTGAACATATTTTTACGCCTAAAATTGTTGCAGAGAAAAACATTCATAATTTAGAGCTACCACTTGATGAGCATATTATCATTTTAAATAAAACGCCTTTAGTTGAAAAGAAAAGGAAAATTGGTTCCCTATACACCTTTAGAAAGAAAGTAGATATTCAAAAAATCATTGATGAATTAAAACAGATGAAGCAGTATGCAAATGTTCAACGGGCATATACTCATGAATTTGCTAATAAGCTCCATATCATTTTAGGTTTGCTTGTTCATAAGCATTACAACGAAGCTATTGAATTTATTAAAGAAGAACGAAACATACAACTTAAAAATCAGGCTTTTTTAAATAGCAATGTAACAACCCCTCTTCTACTTGCATTAATACAGGGGAAAATTGCAGAAGCGGCAGAACTAGGCATCAAACTCGAGCTTAATGAAATTTCTCCCTCAATCGAAATATCCAAACAGCAAGAAAATGCCATTTTAACAGCTCTTGGTAATGTACTTCAAAATGCTATTGAAACTTTAAAAAGCTGGGAATCCTCAAATAAAGTGATTCAACTATCTATCAACAATTATAAAAACCATTACTTATTTGAGATTCAAGATAATGGCCCGGGTATTGATAATAATATTTACGATAAAATTTTTACAAAAGGTGTATCCACAAAAGAAGGGTTAGATCGCGGACATGGACTAGCTATAAGCAAGAAAGCCCTTCAGGAGATAAATGGAGACATTTTATTGGATTCAGGTGATTTATCAGGAGCATGTTTTTTAATAATAGTTCCTAAAGGAGACGTTGAGAATGACAATATCAAAAAGTGTATGGATTATTGAGGATGACTTTAGGGTAGCAAAAATTCACGCAGATTATGTTCATAATATAAAAGGATTTATCGTTACTGAAAATTTACGTACGGGAAAAGAAACGATTGAAAAGCTAAAGACGACCTCTAGTTTACCTGAAATTGTATTAACAGATTTGTATATTCCTGATGTTGAAGGTAGCTCATTAGTAAGCCATATACGCCATCTTTATCCATCTATAAAAATCATCGTAATCTCTGCAGCAACTGAAATAAGTTTAATAAAGGATATATTGGACTTAGGCATTTCAGATTACTTAATAAAACCCTTTGAAGAGCAACGACTTCAAAGAGCATTTCAAAAATATTTACAGGAACATCATTTATTTCAAAATAGCAAAAATGTCACTCAAAAGGATCTTGATTCATTATTTTATAGGGAATCTAGCACTAAAATAATAGATGAAGAAACGTTTGTAAAAGGTATAGATTTGCACACATTACAAATTGTTAAAAGCATTTTCGAAGATCTCAAAACCCAGGAGCTTACAGCCTCACAATTAAGCGAACTCATCGGTTCAAGTCGTTCAACAGCCCGCCGTTATTTAGAATACTTAGTTGGGGAACAGTTTTTACAGACAAAATTGATTTACGGCACCGTCGGAAGACCTGAACGAAAATATGTATATCGTGGAACTTATGAACAAAACTAATATTATATTCTTTATTTAACATATGACTATATTGTTTTCCTCTCTTTGGCACTATGATATTTTTTAAATAATCTGAATGATTGATCACAAAGGGAGGAAATATTTTTGAGTTTAAGTATAATCGGATTTTTAACAATTATTATTATTGTTGCTCTGCTTATTAGTGGTCGTGTATCACCACTTGTAGCAATGGTAATACCACCTATCGTGGCAGCATTTATAGCTGGCTTTAATTTTGATGAATTAGGAGAATTCTTTAGTTCTGGATTAAGCTCTGTGATGAACGTAGCTGTTATGTTTATCTTTGCGATTATTTTCTTTGGTATTATGCAGGATGTAGGATTATTCGAACCATTGATCAATAAAATGATTGCGCTTTCAAAAGGAAACATTATTGTTGTTGCAGTAATAACAGTAATAATTGCTGTAGTGGCGCAACTAGATGGTTCTGGTGCTTCAACATTTTTAATTACAATCCCAGCATTATTGCCTTTATATTTACGTTTACGCATGAATCCATATCTATTGCTGTTATTAGTTGGGGGAGCTGCAGCAGTTATAAATATGATTCCTTGGGGTGGTCCATTAGGTCGTGTTGCTTCCGTTTTAAAGACGGATGTCACTGAACTTTGGTATCCTTTAATCACTATTCAAATCATTGGTGTCGTGTTAATGATAACTTTAGCGGTGTTCCTTGGTTTTAGAGAAAAGCGCCGTATTCTAAAACAATACGGTACCCTTGACTTCACAAATGATGATCATGCTATTACACAAGGTGTTGTTTCATCAGAAGTAGACACAAGCTTACAACGACCAAAACTATTGTGGATTAATGCTATTGTTACGGTTCTTGTTATCGGAATTTTAGTTGCAGGTATTTTACCAGCAGGACTAGCCTTTTTAATTGGCGTGGCCATCGCCTTACCAATCAACTATCGTTCTCCTAAAGAACAGATGGAACGTGTACAAGCACATGCACCGAATGCCTTAACGATGGCGTCTATCATTATTGCCGCTGGATTATTTTTAGGCATCCTTAATGGTACTGGGATGTTAACTGCAATTGCCAACAACGCCGTACACATTCTACCATCAGCCCTATCATCTTATTTACATATCATTATCGGGGTTTTAGGGGTACCATTTGATTTATTATTAAGTACGGATGCATATTACTTCGCTTTATTCCCTGTAGTTGAACAGATTGGCTTATCTTTCGATATTGATTCTCTTTCAACTGCCTATGCAATGATTATTGGTAATATTGTAGGTACATTTGTATCGCCACTTGCCCCTGCTGTTTGGTTAGCTTTAGGCTTATCAGGCTTAGAAATGGGGAAACACTTAAAATACTCTTTCTTCTGGATGTGGGGATTGAGCATTACTTTACTATTCATTGCTGTAGCAATAGGAATTATTGCTATCTAGCTCATCATCGATTGTTGGAGATGATATTTTTAAAACGTATGCTTTGTGATTGGAGTGGAGGCTGGGCGACTCCTTGGGGATTAGCGATATAGAGGAACGAAGGCTAAAAGCATCACGTCCTGTGATAACTCCTTCGTGACCAACATCCTATTGGCCCGATACCCTGCAGCGAAGCGGCTCATCGGACGCCCCCAGGAAGCTTTGCTCTGTGCGAAAGCGAAGCGGCAGCAACAAATGTTTTTCTGTGCGAAAGCGAAGCGGCAGCAACAAATGTTTTTCTGTGCGAAAGCGAAGCGGCAGCAACAAAGCGCCCAGCCGGAACGGAAATCAACCACCCGTTATGGTGATAATCCTATAAATGAAAATAAAGACCAGTTGTCGAGTGGTGAATCGGCAACTGGCTATTTTTATATAGATATCGTCTTATAATGGAAAATCAGATCCAGCAAGTATTTCCTTTGAACTTTTTACATGCAGTTTATTGGCTGAATGATTTCTAATATATGACCTTACTATTTCATAACCAATGCAATACCCTATCCATTGAGGAACCTTTCCGCCATATAAAAATTCAGCATGATTGTTTAACCCTTGTATATTGATTTGAGGTAAAAAATGCCCCTTCCAAATTTCTAGCATGTTATCTAATGAGTAGGACCTCAACCATGGCGCTAACCATCTATCACCGTAAATCTCCTCCACTGCACATTCTGCTAATCCCTCTAAAATTAAAGAATCTAACAACGTCACCTCATCTAGAGATTTATCTAAATATTGCAGACGACAAACGTGATTATACTCATGCGCAAATAACGCTTTAAGCTCCTGCTTTTCAAGCTCTCCAATATATAAAAACAAAGCATTTGGATAGGCAACACCGTTTTTATTAGTAATCGTTTGCTCTTGTGTGATTGGAAAGATATAGATTGGTATAGTTGGTCCGCTCCATCTCTCTTTTAAATATATAAATTCCTTCTGTACTACTTCCCAAACGTTTTGCTTTTTCAACTTGGTAATGTCTATTTTTTCATGTGATTTAAAAAGCCCCTGTTGCTGTAGTTCAAATTGTATTTCATCTGGAGATCCACCAATAAAAATCTCTACCAAACGATCGCAAAGGATAGAGCGTTGTAAGTCCTCAAGATTTTTACTATCATTAAGCCTTTGACTAGCTTTTAATTCATTGAGCCACTTATCTGTTGGTATTACTGACATACATTCCCTCCTTACTATAGCTTATGTTCGAAGTAGACAATCGGCTAGTGATAATGATTGCAACCGCATATATTAGCTTGTAAGGAAGTCGAAAGGAGGGATAGTTTGTGAATCCAGCTAATACTTATAATCTTTGTTGTCAATATCATGGTAAACGTGTAAGAATTGAAGAACGAGGTGGCAGAGTACATTACGGAGAAATAACTAGGGTGGATAGAAGACAAGTGTGGATTCAACCTGATAGACGATTTGGCGGTTATGGTTTAGGTTATTGGGGTTGGGGAGGAGCCGGAGCAGGTTTCGGCGTTGGAATCGCACTTGGAGCGGTTGCCGGAATTGCACTAGCACCACTATTATTTTGGTAATTTTGAAATGACTAATTATACTATCCGCTGCGCAATGACAGTCTTACTGTCATAGGGAAAAAAAACAAGCCATTTCATGCTGCTGAGATGGCTTGTTTTTCCTTATTGCACTTGCTCTTGTTGCTGTTTACTTTTAATCAACTCGGATATTGTGACAAATGTATAACCTTGTTTTTTTAGTTCTGGTAAGATTTCTTCCAGTGCCTTAATGGTCTGCGTACGATCGCCGCCTCCATCATGAAACAAAATAACATCTCCAGGCTTTGACCCCTTCATCACTTTTCGGACAATTTTGTTAACCCCTGGCTGTTTCCAATCTTGAGTATCCTGATGCCAAGACCACATAACTACTTTATATCCATCCTTAACAGCGGAATTGATCATTTGATCATTATAGTATCCGCCTACAGGACGAAACAAAACTGGTGCAAATCCAGTAATACCATAAATTATTTCCTTTGTCTTACGTAGTTGTGCCTGTAATTCAGCTACGGAAGCTTTAAACGGATGTGAATACGTATGATTGGCCAGCTCATGCCCTTCAGAATAAGATCGTAAAACAAGGTCTGGATATTTTTCTGCATTTTTACCAATAATAAAAAACGTAGCCTTTGCATCATACTTTGCCAATAAATCTAAAATAGCTGCCGTATATTTAGGATGAGGTCCATCGTCAAAGGTAAGAGCAATAATTTTGTCTTTTGTGTTAATATCCCAGACAACTTCCCCTGTCTCCTCATAATAAGGTCGACCTTTATCCGCATAAGTTGTCAGCCCTGTAAAAAATACCGATATGATTAAAAAACAAAGGGATAAAACCAATACATATTTACGTGTCATAAGCATCACCTCCCAAGTTCAAATTCACATAACTCCGTCAACTTACTATTTACGAATTACATTGAATTATACTTGCGAAGGTTTGGCTGTTTTCTCCTCTTACCTATTTCAAAAAAAATTAAATTCCCAGTCATATTTTGAACGAAATGTGAAAACACTCACAAAGTACTTTCTTTTTTCACTAATTGATGTAAAATAAAAGACATAACTGATATATAACAATGACAGATAAAATCAATTTATTCACCATCTGTTATAGTACAAAAAAACCAAACAAAGGGGATCTTTCATTATGTGGATTATTACAGTTTTTGAACAAAATACTTACCGTATGTTCGAGTATAAAACTAAAAACGAGGCAACGGTTGCATTAAAAAATTTCAAGCAAACTGCTATGCTTTCTTATACAAAATAATTTAAAAGAAGAATCAACTCATATAAAACGAGTTGATTCTTTTTAACTTTTTACGCATAAATCAATTTTCAGCAACATATCTTAACTTTTCAGGATTTACCATATAATAAATTGCTTCGATTTGTCCATGTCCAACTTCGAAGCCAATTACTGCCTGAATTTTATTTTCGAATATTAATGCTAAGCCCGTTGTCCCATTAATGTTCATCAATTCTAATGTATAATTATCTTCATTATTTTCAAACTTACAGAAAAGAGCAGATAATAAACGGAAAACTTTTTCACGACCGTAAATAGGATGTAATGCAGCTGTAGCCTTTCCTCCACCATCTGCATAATAAACAACATCTTCTTTTAAAATATGAACAAGTTCACTGACCTTTCCTTGTTGAAAAGCAGACATGAAAACAGTCACTGTATTTTTTATTCCCAATTTGTCTGTAACAATACTATTTTTTCTAACTAGCTCAGGTAATTTCTTTTTTATTCTGCTTAAAATTTTCCTGCAATTTATCTCACTTTTATCAACGATTGCAGCAATTGTTGGATACTCATACTCAAGAACTTCTCTCAGAATAAAAATAGCCCGCTCAATTGGATTTAGTTCATCAAACAAAATCATAATTGCTAGTGAAATACTCGTATCATTTAATATAGTAAGCAAAGGATCATCCTCATGTAATCCTAGAGGTTCAGGCAGCCATGTTCCCGTATATAATTCTCTCTTTTTCCTTGAAGACTTTAACAAATCCAAGCAACGATTCGTCACCATTTTGCATAAAAGAGCTTTTATATTGTCCATATGATTTACTCCGTTTTTCCCTATCTGTGCAAATACATCCTGTACGACATCCTCGGCATCTGATGCACTACCTGTCATGCGATAGGCAATTGAAAAAAGCAGTGATTTATACTCTTTATACAGCTGACTTATTAACTCATTATCCATTGCTCACCTCATATGCTGTTTATTTTTGAAGACTTGCTAATTCCCAAGTATAGTTTCTTATTCTTGCACCTATTTTTCCAGTTATCGTAAAATCAAGCCCCCATTTTTGTGTCCACATAAACCCGTTATTTGGTCCTAAACTAATACAAAAGAATTTTACGGGATATGATTCGTGTAATATGTTCACTGGTGTTTGGTTTATTGATGCCTTCAATATTTTACTTAGCCTTGCCGCTTGTGGAATAGCTTCCTTACATGTCATACCATCTGGATGATTATTTTTATAATCTACTACTAATGCGCAATCACCAATGGAATAAATGTGTTCCTCATCTTTAACCTGATAGGAATGATTAACAATAATTCGATGTTCTTCTGAGATGGGTAAACCTAATCTAGAAATAATTGGATTTGCTTCTACCCCAGGATTAAAGATACAAGTTCCTACAGAATATTTTTGGCCATCATTAGTAGATAACTGACCATCTTTACAATGAGAAACCCTTATTTTATTTTTGATGACTACCCCAATATTTTTAAGATGACTGACGAGTTTTTCACTTACTTTCACAGGTGCTTCTGGTAAAAGTCGATCCTTTGAATCAAAAAGTAAAACTTCCACTAAACTTGGGTTAACACCTGCTTCTACCAACTTTTCTTTAGACCACACAGCAATTTCAGCAGCTGTTTCAATACCTGCGATTCCTCCACCTACAACAGCTACCTTAAATAAACTTTGGTTTTGTTGTGATTTCTCAAGGGCTTTAAATGATTCCATCAGTGACAATAGTTGTTCTTTTATTTCTATGGAGCTCTGCTTATCTTTTAAAGCTATTCCACCAAAACCTTTAGATACCTCTCTAATTACACTTCCAAATGCCAGCACCAAGTAATCATAATATAAATTTATAGTTTTCTCGTTTTCCATCTTAATAGTAATTTGTTGATTTTGCTTCTGAAGAGCTAATGCTTCCCCTTGAATAAATTCGATTCCGTTCTGACAGTATTCGCTAAAAGGTGTTTTCAAATTTATATCCCTTATCGCAGCCCGAACAAGTAATACTTTTTTAAAATGATAACTATTTTTATCAATTAAAATAACTCTTACTGATTTCCCAATTTGACCTTGAAATTCCTTTTTTAATCCCTCTAATAAATTTATTCCTGCATAACCTCCGCCTACAATGACAATATTCTTCATCATAACTCCTCCTTTTTTACCTTATAACGAATTCACTTAATCAGTTGTGACATCATTTATAAGGTTTTTAAAAGTTATGATCGAGGATAATACATTTGCGTCGTTCGTTTTAGATAACAAATAATTTTTTAGTGAAAATGTCGAACACCTTTTTATCTATTGCCATATGTATATAGAGAAAAGGAGTGATTTCGGATGGTAACAATTGAGCCTATTATGATTAAAGGCAATTTTTTTACTGCGATAATTGTTCAACTACCTAAAACAACACTGCTGACAATTTCAAATGATACGGGCTACATTATGTGTGGAGCTTTAGATGTTGGACTATTAAATGATCGTTTAGCAGACCGCAAGATTATTGCTGGTCGAGCAGTTGGTGTGAAAACAATTGATGAGCTATTGACGGCTCCATTAGAATCCGTGACATATGAAGCGCATCAACTTGGTATTACTGAAGGAATGTCTGGCGTAGAGGCGTTATTAAAAATGGTATAACAATTTTTTTACAAAGCGTCAGTGCAATATGACTAGGCGCTTTTTTACTCCTGTCTTATGTAAAGGTGTATAAGCTATTTACTATATCCCTATACTTTAGACAAAAGGAGTGTTCGTTTTGGAAAAAGATAAACATCGGAAAACACATGTAATCTTGTTGTTAATAGTACTTATCATTTTCGTGTGGTCTGTCATAAAACCAGCATCCTATTTGGACTGGGTTGCAGAAGTAAGTCCTGCTGTCGTTGCCATTATTATTGTAATCGCCATTTATAACAAGTTTCGCTTTACAACGTTTTCTTATTTTATCATTGCCCTTTTGTCTATTTTAACATTTATTGGTGGGCACTATACTTATTCGGAGGTTCCACTTTTCAACTGGATTAAAGAGGAGTTTCACTTAAAACGCAATGACTACGATCGATTTGGGCATTTCTTAAAAGGTTTGATGGCCATTGTCATAAGAGAAATATTAATACGAAAAACACCACTAGTAAAAGGTGCTTGGTTAACAGGCATAACAATAAGCATTATGCTTGCTATTGCTGCTCTCTATGAAATTATTGAATGGCTCAGTACAAGAATTTCAAAAGGTAGTAAAGGAGCCAAAGATTTTTTAGGTATGCAGGGCGATCGCTGGGATGCACAATGGGACATGCTTTCGGCCTTCCTTGGAACAATTTTGACTTTACTGCTATTTACAAAATTACATGATAGATTATTAAAAAAACTCAAAAAGTAAAAAACAAGTTTCTTCTAAAGTAAGCATAGTAAAGCTGTATGAGCCTTTTGAAAACGATACATTTACCAACCCTATCTCAGATCGGAATTATTGAGGAACATGAAAGCACTCCTGTCCTATATAGAATCTATTGAACAAGATGAAATTTCAATATTAAATGAGTTGAAGGCTTTTACTATAGTTAAAATTTAAAAGTATTTTTTTCTAGACATACTGTTTCATCAAAAGTTTTAAAAATGATATCAAAATGCTGACTATACGAATGCATAAACAATTCATATTGGATTCGACGTTCTTCATGGGAGTGCTTTAAATAATTGATATCAGTTCCCCTCTCAATTACATCACGACTCGACCTTCTCTTCAATTCCGTCTCACCATCTGTATAAAAATAAATTTTTAAATCAAATAATCTCGGATTAATAAATGCTACACTCATTCCCTCAACAATGGTTATTTTAGTTTTTGAAGAAATTAACGCACTTTTCATATAGTGCGTATCAATTGTCAATAAATCCAGACCTTCTCTAACCATCTGAACATCCCTTTCCAAAGAAGGTAAATGATGTGCAGCTGGATGGCAAGCGGTCATTTTAAAATGATGCTGTTCGTTTCGAAAAGTATAGTTGATAATTGTATGCTTGCGTATATCCGAACTAACAATATACGGGTCTGTATTAATATAATTCACTTCACTTTGGTTTAAACAGTTGATAAGTTTATTAGCAAATGTTGTTTTTCCTGCTGCACCATGTCCTGAAATACCAATAACAATTGATCTATCTTCCTTTTTGATCCAAGTAACGATCTCTTGCAATAACCTATCCATCTTTCTCCCTCCCTTCCTTTTACCAAAAAATACATTTACATAAAATTTTATAATTAACTTTACAACTCAAAATTTAACACATCACCTAATGTAGGGTTGATTTCCGTTCCGACTGGGCCCAGTCGGAACGGAAAATCAACTTTACACACGGAATACGTTTTAACTAATGACATCCAACTTTTATTAAATAGGAAGGAAATTTTCGTCATTCCCATATACGTTCTAAAGTCATTTCATGATTCTTAACACTTAGCCTAAAAACATCTGGATTTCTTAATTGAGTCCAAAATTGAAAGTCTACATCATTATGGTAATTTTTCAACAGTAAGGTAATTGTATTTCCATGACTAACGATAATTGTATGTTCGGACTCACTTTTGAAAGTTTCCTCAACTGCGTTAACGATACGCTCCATCGCTTCATTACTTGACTCTCCACCCTCAAACTTTAACTCCATATCGGTAAAAGTTGCTCGAAGTTTTTCATACCAATCGAGCACATCACTTTTGAAACAAGTTCTCGTCTTAACATGATGCATTTACCTCACAGATTGTAAGTTTTTATTTTACAGTAATTATACCTCCATTTCTAATTAGTTCCAATTTGTTTGACGCATCACCAATCTTACCTTTCTTTAATTGATCCGTATGTTCTTCTTTCTGGTAACCTTCTAAATTCACGCTTATGTCAGATGAATCACTGTTCGCTATAAGCTCTAATGATTTCGGTGCCTCTTTATATGAGATCGTAATATCTCCAGAAGCCGTTTCTACAAATAGTGCTCTTCCTTCGCTAATTTCTTTCATTAAGACTTCACCGCTAGTCGAAGTAATTTTCGTTTTCGGACTGTTAACTCTAGTAATGTAGCTATCACCATTTGTAGCAGCTATCGTTAATTCATTTAAAGAACTGTCTACGATACTTAATTCACCATCTTTTGATGTAATTGTACCTTTATCAGCCGATAGTCCTTTAATGATTTTAGCGCCAGAACTCGTAGAGATTGTAAGTTCTTGTGTTTCAATGTTGTTAATTTTAATATCACCATAGCTATTTTTTAATGCAATCTTCTTCACTGCATTTTCAGGGATCGAAATATGAATAGTAGCTTTTTTTCCAAAGCTAAAATTTTTCATAGCCCCTTTTTCAGTGTCTTGTTGAAGAACCTTTACTTTATTTCCGTCTTTCTTAATTTCAACAGGATTACTTTGCTGCTTTTGTTGTTGCTTACTGTCAAATTCAATTGTTAGTTTATCAGATTCTGTATTTTCTAATGCTATATCCCAGGACTCTATGTTTAGTTCTAGTTCTTTAATTTGCTCAACATCAAAGGACTGTTCTTCAGTTATGCTCTTTTCTCCATTTATTTTCAGCGTGAAGAATATTCCTCCTATCGCCATAACGAATATCAATGCTATGATTGCTTTTTTCACATTACATACTCATTTCTCATTTTTAGGTTAAATCTACTTTGTCGACTTTATAATAGGACAGATAGCCGATAATAAGCCCTAATAGACACATTATTGTTGGGACAATGATAAATTGAGATAAACTTGTAGATGTATCCCCATTTGAAACCGTTGCATTAATCAAAAATCCAATTAAAACAGCGGATGTAATTGTCGCAGCTGTTGATTTTTTCCGCATACCAAAGTACAAAGGAATTAGACTTACCCCAGCCATCATAAAAGCAATGATCAAGGTAGAAGGTATAGTAGCTACCATCTCCTGTATCTCAACGGGAGATTCAAAGAAGTTCATCATTGGATTTAAAAAATAAACAGCGATATTCATCATTAAGGTCGCAATGATAATGCTAAAGAAACAAAATCCGCAAACTAAAGACAGCTTAGCAAAAATAATTTTTTTCCTTTTTAACGGATACGTAAATAATAATTGAACCGTCTTATTTTTGTATTCGTCAATGACTAAACGAGATAAAATCACACTCGAAAAAATGATAAAAACAATGCGAATTAATATAGTTGTCAAAGACATAAAATCTGTATAATCTTGAAACATCTTTTCATCTGCAGAACCAACTGCCATAAGTGCAACTGCCGCAAAAATTCCAATAATACAAATGGTTAAGCCTTTAAAATAGCTAGACATACTATTCTTTTTCCATTCAAGTCTTAAAAGTTTAAGCAATTTGATTCCCTCCATTAATAAGGTTTAAGAAATACTCTTCTAAATGCTGTTGCTGTTTTTCAATGCCAATGACAGCAATGTTATTGAATATAAGCTCTTTATTAATTTGAGATTGAGAAATGCCATGTTCAAAAATTCGAATACAATGCTGATTGACAATTTCATATTTTCGAATTCCTAACTTGTTCTCTAGCACATGAATCGCTTTTTCCACATCGTCTATTTTAATCTCCAGATATTCCATGTTCTCTTTTCGAATATCGTCCATTTTTACTTCCTTTAATAATTTTCCATGATGAAGGATGCCAATTGTATCTGCGATTGATTCAATTTCTGATACGATATGACTTGATATTAAAATGGTGATTCCTAGCTTCTCCTTTAGATATAGCAAGAGCTCTCGAATATCTTTAATACCGATTGGATCAAGACCATTAATCGGCTCATCCAAAATAAGAATTTCCGGTTTAGCAACAATGGCACGTGCGATGCCTAATCTTTGCTTCATCCCTAGAGAAAATTCATGTATTTTTTTATGTTCAACACCATTAAGACCTACTATTTCTAATGCCTCTTCGGTAGCTCCTTTTTCATAAACTCCAATATACTCACAGTGAAGCTCTAAATTCTCCTTCGCTGTTAGCCTGTCGTAAAATTCCGGGTACTCGATAATACTGCCTATTTTGCTCAAGTATTGATAGGAAGTAGTAGAAATGGATTGATTCAATATTTTAATATCACCTGAAGTTGGTTTTACTAAGTTTAAAATCATCTTCATAATCGTTGTTTTTCCAGCCCCATTCGGACCTAGAAACCCATAAATCTCCCCTTTCTTAACGTTCATATTGACATTTGAGACGGTTTCGACTCCTTTAAAGCTCTTACTTAATTGATATAGTTGAATAACAGTTTCCATGTTATGTACTCCTTATCGTTTTGAATTTATTACATTCAGCTTAATAAACGAAAGTAAAATCAAAGTAAATTCGATGGAAAATGACAGTAATTTTTTCAAGAGAGTAAGGATAAAAGGATCAGAAGCTGATATGATGAGTTTGAAACGAGGGATAAAAATGGAAACTGCTGAAAAAATCTTAATCGTAGATGATGAGATTGGTATATTAAAATTATTAGAAATTACGTTACGGAAAGAAAACTTTATCCATATTGATACTGCTTCAACAGGCAAAAGTACACTACAGCTTGTCAAAGACAATCATTACGATATTATTTTGCTCGATATCATGCTACCAGATATAAGTGGTTTTGAACTTTGCACAGAAATACGCAAGCATACAAATACACCCATTATTTTTGTCAGTGCTCGCTCTACCGATTTTGATAAATTAACGGGATTAGGTATCGGCGGAGATGATTATATTACAAAGCCTTTTAATCCTTTAGAGGTCGTCGCTCGAATAAAGGTCATCCTTCGACGTCAAAAAATGTATGAAAGTTCTCAACATCAGCAGACTACAAAATTTGATTTCGGTTATTTTGCTCTTAATCCTGAATCTGCTACATTAACCGTTAACAATCAGCCCGTCGAATGTACAGCTAAAGAGCTAGAGTTGCTTCACTTCTTTTGTAAAAATCCAAATCGTATTTTTACAACTTCACAGCTTTACGAATTCGTGTGGGGAAATGATGTATATGGTGAGGAGAAAACCGTCACGATTCATATTTCAAAACTAAGGAAAAAACTTGGGGATGATACGCGCAAACCTAAAATAATTGTGAATTTAAGGGGCATTGGCTATAAATTCATTCCACCGAAAGAGGATTCACTATGCGAATAAACACTCGATTTACGTTACACCTTGCACTGGGGATTATTCTGTGGATGCTATTGAGTGGAATTTGTATTGTGATCGGGCTTGAAGGTATTCTCCCACTCCTAAAAAAATCTGTTAGTGAAGCTTATCAGAGTCTACTAGTCGCATGGATTTTCGGATTTAGCACTATTGTTTGTATTGCTGTATTTGGTTGGTATTTCGGGGGCCCTCTTGGTTTTATAATGTCTTGGATCCATCAGCTATCACAAGAAAACTATACAAAACCTGTTGGACTATCAAAAATCTATACACGCAAAAAAAAGCTCCGTATGCGTTATATGTTATATCAAGAGATACTTCAACATCTACAATCTTTATCTGGAAAATTAAAAGCTGCTAAAACAGAACGTAACAAGGTTGAACAGGCAAAACAAGAATGGATTGCCGGTATATCACATGATTTAAAAACGCCATTAACGTATATTACAGGCTACTCTACCTTACTATTAAACGATCAATACGATTGGTCCAAGGAGGAAGCTCGTTCCTTTATTCAAGAGATTGCGGATAAAGGCAAGCATATGGAGGAACTTATTCAAGATTTAAGTCTCGTCATTCAGTTTAATCATACAGATGGTCAGTTACCCTTGCATAAAACCAAGCAGGATATTGTGGATTTCTCTAAAAGAATTGTTGCTAATATAAGCAACAATCCACCGTCCAATGACTATATATTGCATTTTAAAACTGATACATCTGTTATAAACATTGACTTTGATACGAAATTCATGCAACGCATTTTACAAAACATTCTGATGAATGCCGTTATCCACAATCCACCTAATACAGATATTTATACACAGATTTTTAATAGGACAGAGCATGTAGAAATCCACATTGTGGATAATGGCGTAGGTATGTCTCAACACATGATGGAAAATATATTCCAACAATATTATCGTGGTACTACTACAGAATCTTCTTCTGAAGGTACTGGACTGGGCATGGCGATTGTTTATAAACTCGTTCAAGCTCATAATGGCTCTATCTCAGTACAGAGCGAACCTTCTAATGGGACAACGTTTATTATTACATTACCTAAAAAATAATATGAGACATTTTTGGGACTCCGCCTGAGCAGTCGGTTGTTGGGCTTGAGCAGTTTTTGAGGATTACCCGATCACTTTTGAGTCATACCTAATCACTTCCAAGAACGGACCTGAGCAATTTGAACGCCTGCCAGAACCATTCATGAAATCATACTGTTTGACATATATTTAAGCATCATAAAATGGCTCAATAAGGAGGATTCCATGCAATCTGAAAAATTGCGACTAAGAAAGATTCAACATCTTGCTCATGAAATTACTGATAAAATGAATAAAGGTGAAAAACTTACTCACTCAGAAACGATAATTCCTGTTATTGATAATTTATCGCGTGCAATTGGCGATTTAACCGATTCCTATGGACAGTATTCATTAGATTATGTAGAGGAAAAAGTAAAAAACGCTCATGCCCTTTTATTTAACAAGGAAAAAATTGATGTCTATTTATAAAGATATGGGAAAAGAGGCTGGGACATAACTAGCTTCAATTCATGAGAAATCCGACTTTGAATTCATTCAAAGTCGGATTTCTCTATCTTTTATGTTGTCTCCAGA
>NZ_JBIVCA010000021.1:0-98978 GCF_044746345.1 Lysinibacillus sp. NPDC086135
ACCCTTCTTTCAGTATAATTTTGTTATGGTGACTTAATTTTATCAGAAGTGGTCCTTATTTTTTATGACAAAAATTCAAAGCCGGTGAAATTTTACTGATCGTAAAATTTCACCGGCTTTTTAGTTTAGGGAGGGGTTTTGTCCCAGCCTCTTTAGATTTAATGCGTTTCAGGATTAAATGTCTTACAATCTGTTTCTTCACTATTAGATGCCTGTTGTCCCTTTTGACTTACAACATAGATTTTTTCTGCACCACATCTGTTTCCAGAGTTCCAAAATGTACAGTTATTGACTTCACAAAGAATTTCTTGTGCCATCGTTTCCACACCTCCTCTTTTTTTATCATTAACAAAATCGAGGTATTCAATACTTATTTAGATGGTGTAATGAAACAGAGGTATGCATCTTATATGAATGTTTATTGGCTCCTGGTAAAGAAATTTAAGCTCCATGATTATAAAAAATGCTATTGCCTTCAGATAGGTAATAGCATTTTTTTCGCACGTTATTCAATAACCTTTGTTGGCGTTGCCTCTTGAACAATTATAATGCCATCATATGCCTCAGTTGGTGTCATTTTAATTGTATAAAGCATCTGTGTGAACTTGTACCAAAAGCTAAAGTCATCTCCGATATTACCCATTCTTTGTTTTTTTGCTAAGATGTCAGCTAAATCCTGAGATTCATTAGCTTTTTTAAAGTCTACGTAGAATATATTTTCCTTCACTTCGCTGAAAGCATCTATTAATGCATTATGATGCTCAATTGTATAATCTTTTCTTTCGCCAGACCCATTTTGTGCCTGAAACGTATTGTTTACAAAGTCAGTTCCAATAGCAAAGTACGCATCTTTATACACTTCGTCTAAATGTTGACCCATAGATTTGTATCCTGCCGTATTCGCTGAAGTTTTCTCTATATGCCCATTATGAGCAGACATTAGTACTTTATCATGACCTTGAGCCGCTTCAAAATCAACGATCCATTGTAAGTTTTTCGCTAAATACTCATCACGAAGACTCATATAATTGCTGTCATTTAAAAATAATTGCGTGCGTTGCTTGATGATTTGTGCATATTGAGCAGCAAATAAATAAGCTTCTTTCGATGATTGCTTTTCATAAGAATCTTTATTAGATTGTAAATCTTTTATGATTGCATCAATATTTTTGTCGAGCTCCTCTAGCTGACTAGTTGATAAATCTCTCATTGTTTTATTCGTCATATCTTTTAACTGTGCCTTATATTTCTTAGCACCTTCACTATTAACCACTTCGTAATAGTTTAATAACCCTTTTTGACTATCATCATAGCGTTGCATATCGTTTCCGTAAAAATAAATTTTATCCTTCTCATCGGCTGTCATGTTATAATCATGCATCCACTGAACAAACTCGATCATTTGCTCCGTTTTATAAATACCATAATCCAACGCTTTTACGGCTTCCTCAGCTGTGCCAGTACCATTTAAAATAAATTGATTAATTTGCTGAGCACCACCAAAGTCACCTTCTAATACAAAAACGTGAACATTTTTATTTTTAATAAGAGCCTGAAATACAGCCTTCTTTAATGTTTGGAATTCAACATTTCCATGTGTTGCTTCTCCAAAACCTATTACTTTCACGTCATTTGGAATATCGATATCTTCAATCGCTGATGTATATTTTGCAGCATCCTTAATGGCTTCTCCCTTTCCACAGCCCGCTAGAGATACCAAAAGAAATAATGCTGAAATTAATAAAAAACTCTTTTTAACAAATACCATTTATAAATATCTCCTTAAAAGTTACCTGAATGGTGAAGACTAATAATCAGTGTGGATGAAGTAAATCCCCATTTCACTTTATACAGCTTTTCGTTGGAAATATAAATATCCTCCAAGGAAAAACAGTACGAATCCTCCTCCCACAACTGTTAATAATTGATCCCAAGGCACGAAGAATACATCACCTGTATTGCCACCTACATTCATCATCAAGAACGGCTGTCCCCATGGATAGTAAGGTCCAAAACGTGCAGAATTGACTGCTAATATAGACGGTAAAGTAAAAGTTACGTTTACTGCAAATGGAGCAGCAAAACTTTTAAACATGATGGACGTCCATAGCTGTAACGCTACTAATGGCATTGTCGCTAGCCATCCGCCAAGAATACTTTTCCACACAATTTCCATTGGGAAAGGATCTGAGTAGCCTTTCATAATACCAACTACATATATAGAACATAAATATAGTATTTGCATCGCCATCACAAGAAGCATAATTAATACATACTTTGCAACAAACACTTTCCCTCTTGTCACAGGTAGTGCTAAAAGTTGTTTCCAGCCACCAGATTGATGTTCATATCTACAAATAAGACTCGCAAATACTCCTGAAATTAAAGGTAGAAATAATAATGCATACAATAAATTCATAGAAATTAATGAGCTATACCATTCGTTAACCCCAGAATTTGACATATCATTAAAATTTGATGTTAATCCGATAAAAAGTCCGATTATAGGCCCCGCAAAAATTAATGGCACCATGTTGGATTTGCGTAATTTAAACCATTCAGCGCTCAGTATAGACCCCATTACTTTACATCCCTTCTAGCAAAATCTATCATTCCGATAATATACAGTAAAATACCAATGCCTACTCCAAGCATGACATTAATAACGGGCTCATCCCATTGATTCATTAAAGATGGCCATTTCCAAATCATCCAATCAGGTAATACAAAGGAGGAATACGCAAAAATCACGCCGAAAATGCCTACTGTAATTGGGATCCCCTGATTATGACAAACACTTGCAATCCAAAGTTGAAGTGCCAATATTGGCAATGAAGCAAAATATGGATAGTAAGCAAATTTAGCAATTTCCGCATATGGTATGCTGTCACCTAAATCTAAAAACACGCCATAAGCCATTGACAATAGCATTAAAATCGTAGAAGACATAAACAATAAAATTGCTAGAACAGTGAATTTTGATAAATACACTGTTAATTTAGACACAGGCAGTGCAATTAGTTGCTTCCACGCATTGGTTTCATTTTCAATGCTCGCTATAAATGAAGTTAAAATAGCAATCCCTAAAACGATAGCAAGTGGGGTAAATGCATGAACATTTAATAAGTAGTAGCCCCAATCGTCCTCGCTTTGCTCTAACAAATAGTCCTTCCTTATACCGTAATTCACCATTTGTAGGGCAACAACACCGATTGGTCCTAAAGCTGTTAAAAACCATAATCCTTTGCGTTTAATTTTCAAAAAGTCAGAAGTTAATAGTTTTCCTATCATAGCGCTTGCTCTCCTGTTGTCATTTGAAGGAAAATCTCCTCTAAAGATCGTTTCTCTTCCTCTACTCGATAAACCGAAATACCTTCTTGTACAAGGATTTGTACAATATGTGCTACTTTTTCATCTGAGCATTCATCGAATAAAATGAGGTCATCCTTATGTTCTGCTTTAATACCATTGGCAACTAGTGAACGCCAGCCCTTTTCACTATCGCTCACTTTAATTACTACCTTTGGCTGAGCAAATCTACGCATTGCTTCAATTGAATCTTGGAAAATCATTTTCCCCTTTGTCACAATGCCCACTTGCGTTGCCATTTGATCTATTTCAGATAATAGATGGCTCGAAATAATAATTGTCATTCCATATTCTTTAGGAAGTCGTTTAATCAAATTACGAATTTCGATAATACCAGATGGATCAAGTCCATTCGTTGGTTCATCTAAAATAAGTATTTCAGGATTATGTAACAATGATGCAGCAATACCTAAACGTTGCTTCATCCCAAGAGAAAAGCCTTTTACTTTTTTATTTGCAGCATCCTTCAAACGAACAATTTCTAATACTTCATTGATGCGTGACTTCGGTACACCTAAAATTTTTCTTAATGCTTCTAAATTTTCATAGGCCGTTAAATGTGGATAATAGGAAGGGTTCTCTACTAATGAACCAACCTTTGCTAAAATATTAATTCGTTCTTTCTTTAAATCTTTTTGGAAGATTTTGATTGTCCCAGAAGATGGCTTCATTAGACCAAGAAGCATACGAATCGTCGTAGTTTTTCCCGCTCCATTAGGTCCTAAAAATCCATATATTTCACCTTTACGTATTTTTAAATTTATATTTGATACAGCTTGCTCTTTAGCAAAGCTTTTTGATAAGTTTTCTGTTTGTACGATATATTCCATTGTCCTCACCTCTGTACTTATCATAAGAAATGAAGGTTAAAAACAGGTAAGGCCCAAGTTTAAATTTTGTTTAAAAAAAGGCTATTTACCATAACGTGAGGTTGATTTCCGTTCCGGCTGGCCGCTTTGTTGCTGCCGCTTCGCTTTCGCACAGAAAAAACATTTGTAGCTGACGCTTTGCTTTCGCTACAGAAAACATTTGCCGCTGACGCTTCGCTTTCGCGCAGAGCAGAGCTTCCTGGGGGCGCCCGATGAGCCGCTTGGGCCAACACGAGGTTGGTCACGAAGGCGTTATCACAGGATGTGATGCTCTTAGCCTTCGTTCTTCTATCGCTGATCCCCGAGGAGTCGCCCAGTCTTCACTCCAATCAACTTATTTACATAACGTACGTTTTAACAAAAAAGAAGATATCTTATGAAAGCAATTCCAATCCCTTACTTTAAAGTACTACTCCGTTCTGCTTTCCCACGGATTCTGTGTCGATTATGAATCAAAAAATAGCACGCCACAAAATTTGCTGGAATACTATTTGGACAATCACTCTAAGTACAAAAAATGAAGCAACATGCTTCACGAATCATTCTATTTGTAGCGTTTAATTTTAATCTTTGTGCCGGATTCGCTAGACTCGATATCCCAATCTAAATCCATGCCCTTCACCATAATATCAACAATCGATAAGCCGATACCGGCACCTTTCGCATTGGATTCATTTTTCATTCCATTTCCGTGATCCTTTATAATAAATGCATCATAGCGCTCCGTTGATTCGGTTTGGACGCCAATATATTTCCCGCTGCTCGCATGACGTAATATATTTTGAAATAAATTATCAAATATACGTCCAAGCCAAATCGGGTCAATTTGCCATTCATTTTTCTCAAATGGCTGTAGCTCAATATTGATTTCAAAACCTTCCTTTTCAAACACTGGATACCATGTAGTCATTTGCTCACGCACAAAACGTATAACGTTGATTTCTTTCGCCTCAAATTTATATTTACTAGCCGTCAGCAATGTATAAGACATTAAATTTTCTATTAAAGCGTCGATATTAACAATCGATGTTTCCATTGCCTTAATCGCTTGCTTTCCATCCTCTGATATTACCTCTTTACTAACTGAATATGATTGTGCCCGTATTTTCGTTAATGGTGTTCGTAAATCATGTGATAAATTAGCAATCAATTCACGTCTTAGCTGTTCTTCCTTCTGTTCACGATTCTTACTTTCCCTAAGCTCACATACCATGCGATTAAAACTTTGTTCAAGCTGACCAATTTCGTCCTTCTTCTTGACCTTTGTTGCAATAGGTAAGCCGTCTACATCACGAATTTCCATCGCTTCCTGAAGGCGCAATAGTCGTTTTCGAATCCCTCTGAAGAATAAAAAAGATATAGCAATGAAAAATAAAATAATCACAATAACGCCAACAATCAAAAGGTTCCCATACTGTTCATAAACATTTCTAAGAGGTGGATTAAAAACCTCTCTAGGAATCTCAACGACGATAAACCCATTTGATTCGTCCTGTCCTAAAAAAGCTATAACTGTAAACGGATCTTCCCCATAATGATCTTTTATAAATTTTGTCGTAAATGCTGGCGTCCATTTTAATGGTAGTTGCTCTGTCGCATTCAATGTTGTAAGTAATGTACCGTCCTCACTTACCCAGAACATGGATGACTTAGGGTACTGATCCTCCCAATTTTTAAAATGTTGAGCAATGGTTTCCTCTGTGACATTTTTTATATTCTTAGCTTCTACAAGCCATTTTTCCTCTACTTCGCTTTCTCTGAGAACTTCACTTGAAAAATCAGTTTTTCCTATTCCAAACATAAAAGCGGCAATAGCAAAGTATGATAATTGAACAATAGAGATGGCTAAAAAAATAATTAACATATACTTAGCTAATAATGATCGAAAAAATTTCATAGCTTCACCCTATATCCAATACCTCGAATGGTTTCGATAATCGTCGGTTTGGCTGGATTAATTTCTATTTTTTCTCTTAAGTATCGAATATGTACCATTAATGTTTTATCGCCTTCTATGTAGCTTTCTCCCCAAACACCTTCATAAAGCTGTTCCTTCGTTAAAATTTGATTTAAGTGGCGAATAAAATATTGTAATAAATAGAACTGCTTACCTGTTAATTGAATTTCTTCATCGGTCTGCTTATTGATAATCCGCATATCTTTCGTATAGACTTTTAGATGCTGAAGATCTAGCACATCATCATTCTTTTGATATCTTCTTAGTAAAACCTCAACACGAGCTATAAGTTCATCTGGGTGAAATGGCTTTGTCAAATAATCATCTGCGAAGTTAAGTCCCTCTATTTTATCCTCTACAGCAGTTCGTGCTGACAGCATTAAAATCGGGATTTCTTTATTTTCTCGCTTAATTCTTTTGCCAATCGAAAAGCCATCTAAGCCTGGTAGCATTACATCCAATATAGCAATATCCTTAGAGGCAATGTGCTGATCGACCTCTTCACCAGATTCAAGCCATGTAACCTCATATCCTCTTTCTGTTAAATCCTTTGTAACCCATTGACCAATCTCTTTTTCGTCTTCTATGTACAATATGCGATACAATGGTAGTCCTCCCAATCTAAGCTAGATTTTAGAAATAAATGTTATTCTGTATTATACGACTTCATAGATTTGTACTCAATCGTTGTATGTAAAGTGAGAGATTCATTTTATAAATGCTCGAACATCCTATCTAGGGTTAGGTATGTCGATAAAATTGAAAAGTTGAGTGATAAATTTTAAAAGTTAGATGATAAAACTAAAAAGTTGCGCGATAATCAATTATGCCTTGGATAAAACAAGCTAATATTAAAAAACGTATTTGGATTCCCCAAATACGTCTATATCTTTAATTATTAGTAATAATCAACATATCATTATCATCAAACTGCCACATGTCTCCATAGGCAACTTCCCAATAGTAGCCATTGGGATCTTGGAAATAGCCACTATAGCCACCCCAGAATACAGTTTCTGGCTCCTTGACGATTTTAGCTCCTGCCTTTTTAGCTATATCAAATACTTGATCTACCTCATCTTTAGATTTTCCATTATAAGCGAGTGTAATTCCGTTAAAGCCATCTCCTATCGTAGGTGGATTTGCTTCGTTAATATCTTTTACTAAACGATCCATCGGAAATAGTGAGATTTTTGTCCCCCCATTATTAAAGAAAATAACATCCGGGTTTGTTTCCTCACCATAAACCATCACTTCAAACCCCAGACCCTCTCGATAAAATTTAAGAGACTCAACCATATCTTTTACACCCAATGTAAGTAAATTTAAACGATTCATCCCACTCTCTCCTTTTTAAAAGTATCAATTACTTATTCTATTTCAAGCATTGAATCCCCTTCCACAAACTGTATATTCGCTAATATACCATTATTTGTAACGAACGTAGAGGCTGAACCACTTGAACTAATAAAAAAATTTCTTACAGCGAACCATTGATATTCCACAAAAGTTACCTCCACGTTTCTATGAAACCAAAAAGTGCGTACTTTTTTTTGCTCTGGCATGAAAGCATAATAAGAAAGCAACCAAAGCATTAACAAAAATCGGAGGACAAAAAAATGATAAATCATTTACAAGATACAATCACATTAAATAATGGCTTACAAATGCCAGGAATGGGTTTAGGCGTATTTAAAGTAGAAAATGAAGCTACAGCAGAAATGGTGAAAAATGCTATCGAGGTCGGTTACCGTAGTATCGATACTGCCGCTATTTATGGCAATGAAGCCGGGGTTGGTGAAGGTATTAGACAGGCGCTAGCATCTACTGGTTTACAACGTGAAGATTTATTTATTACATCTAAAGTCTGGAACGATGGCCTGAGCTATGAAGAGACAATTGCAGCTTACGAGGATAGCTTAGAAAAATTAGGGCTAGATTATTTAGACCTTTATCTTATTCATTGGCCAGGTAAAAATAAATTTGCAGAAGCTTGGAGAGCACTCGAAGATTTATACGGGCAAGGGAAAATAAAAGCTATTGGGGTATGTAATTTCCATGTATCACACTTACAAGATCTTCTGAAAACAGCTCGTATCAAACCCGTTATTAACCAAGTGGAACTTCATCCACGATTACAACAAACTGAGCTACGTTCATTCTGTGAAGAGCACAATATACAACTGGAAGCTTGGGCCCCATTAATGCAAGGTGGACTTCTTGCTAATGAAACTATTTCAAAAATAGCAGAAAAATACGGGAAATCAAATCCTCAAGTTATTTTGCGCTGGGATATTCAAAATGGTATCGTCACAATTCCAAAATCTGTGCGCAAAGAACGTATGATTCAAAACGCTAATATTTTTGATTTCACACTAACTAATGAAGAGATGGCGATCATTAACGCCATGAATCTAGATCAACGTGTTGGACCAAACCCAGTTAATTTTGATTTTGTCATGTAAACGATAGCTATGTAAACGTGAAAGAGACTGTCTTATTTTCTTAGTATAGAAAACTTTTTAGACAGTCTCTTTCCTATCTATTTAAGATGTATGCTTTATTGCGATATCTTCGTCACGTTGCATTAACAGTACATCTTCACCTTTATCTTGTAGCATTTCGATATGTTTTTCACCCCAAGTGCAAAGAATGTTCAGCACAGGGTCCATCTCTTGACCATAAGGTGTTAACGAATATTCAACTTTTGGCGGTACTTGATTGAAAACCTTACGATTAATTAATCCAGACTGCTCTAATTCACGTAATTGGCTTGTTAGCATTTTTTGAGAAATGCCTGGAATCAATCGGCGAAATTCATTCGTACGAATCTGACCATGGTGGTTAAGATGACAAAGAATAATAGGTTTCCATTTACCCCCAATTACTTCAAGAGTGGCTTCGACACCAATATTATAAACTTTTTTCATTGTAAACCCCCTGTTATATTCAAAAGTAACTAAAAGTACCCTACGTAACTTTCTAGCATGCATGAATATTACTATACACTATACAAAAAATCAAAGGAGATATTAATAGAATGAATGATACAAAAGCGCCAAATGCTAAATTCACATTACTCGCACTTGCAATCAGTGCATTTGGTATCGGCTCTACAGAATTTATAAGCATCGGACTGCTACCATTAATTACAAAAGATTTTACTATAACATTAAGTACTGCAGGTTTAACCGTATCCATATATGCACTAGGTGTAACTATTGGTGCACCGCTTTTAACAGCATTAACATCGCGCCTTAGTCGCAAAAAAGTGTTACTGCTCGTTATGGTGCTGTTTATTATCGGTAATTTACTTGCAGCCTTAGCACCCTCATTCTCATTACTACTAACTGGGCGTGTTATTTCGGCATTGGCACATGGTGTGTTTATGTCCATTGCCTCTGTGATAGCTGCAGATGTTGTGGCACCAAATAAACGAGCAAGTGCAATAGCTTTTATGTTTACAGGACTAACATTAGCAACTGTGACTGGTGTCCCACTAGGAACTTTTATTGGACAAGTAACTGATTGGCGGATGTCGTTTATTTTCATAGTTATCATAGGTATTATTGGATTAATTAGTAATGCCTTGCTTGTGCCAAGTCACTTATCGAAAGGTAATCCAATATCCATTCGAGATATTGGTAAAGTATTAGGGAATATTCGAATGTTATTAATCCTCTTTATTACTGCAATTGGGTATGGTGGCGCATTCGTCGTATACACCTATGTTTCTCCTATTTTAGAGCAGTATATGGGCTACTCACCAAAGGCAATTGTCGTGATCTTAGTTGTATACGGTATTTTTGTTGCCATCGGAAATACATTAGGTGGTCATTTTGCGAATAGTAACCCTTTACGCTCTATCTTTATTATCTTTATAGGATTAGCATTAGCACTACTCGGCATCAACTTCTTTTTAGAATCATCAATCATAGGATTAATAATGGTCTTTATGATGGGGCTATTTATGTTTATGAATGTACCAGGATTACAGCTTTATGCCGTTCAGCTTTCAGAAAAATATACACCATCAGCTATTTCAATGGCTTCAGCATTAAATATTTCGGCCTTTAACATTGGTATTTTTCTAGGATCATACATTGGAGGAATTATTGTTAGCCACCAATCATTAGCTCATACTCCTATATATGGATTCGGTATGGTGATGATTGCCGCAGTTACTACCTTCCTATCGTTACACTTCGATAGAAATAAACAATAGATTTCTCTAGAATAACATTAATGAAAGGAAGCCTTAACCATACATAAGGCTTCCTTCTTGTTTTTATCCCATTTTAAGGAAATTATCGTCAAAATAGGCCTTAAAAAATTCTAATGCCGAGAACTGAGTCCCAAAAGAACCTGATATATACTCTTTTTCATTCCACTCGAGCCCATTTTGCTCATGATTTTCAAAGCATCAGCTGTTAACACCGAAAGTCTATATTGCACATAAGATACTGTATCAGCTATAGGATAGGAGGAATTTAGTTGTATTACAATCCTTATCCGTATTTTGTCTATCCTAATTATTATCCGGCATGGGTAATGGCAAATCAACCAACAATTCAACACCCTTCCAGCCATCTAGCAATGCCGACAACCCCAATGAATAGAAGTCCATTTCCAATCGTCAATACAAATAAATTAAAGACTTCCGCGAATCGGATCAAGGTTATTATGCAGCAAGCACAGTTACTTACGGATAAAATTGATGAATCCGAGCAATTTGCACATGATCTTATGAACGCAGCACAACAATCAAATAAAACCGAAGTTGAAAAGTTAATTTCCTCAACAGGCATTACTGTAAAATTCGAAACTACCTATACACCAGATGGATTTCGTATAACATTTACTGAAAGTAGCTGTTGTAAGCTAACACTAATTTTAGGTTGGTGAAGAGTTGGCCCTTTGAAGAGGGCCTCTTTCTTTTACCTTTAGCATCATTATGAATTTTAACCTTGTATCCCCATCAAACTTGTAAACTATAAAAAAATATGCTAAAGTGTTTGTAAACATTATTTCTGAAAATTCTTATATCGCATTTTCTTATCAAGAGAGACGGAGGGATTGGCCCTATGAAGTCTCAGCAACCAGCCTATAGGTATGGTGCTAATTCCAATTGGCAAAATTCTGCCTTGAAAGATGAGAAGACTTACTTCAGTTGCTTTGCACGAGAGTCCTCTTCTTCAAGGAGGACTCTTTTTTTATTGTTGCATTCAAAAAAATTAAAAGAAAGCAGGGAAATAGTATGGCAAACGAACTTTTACAAGCAATTCAACTATTGAAATCAAAAAAATGGGTAGACTTAACGCATACATTTGGTCCAAATTCTCCACATTTCTTTATGTTTGATGATGCTAAATTTGAAACATTATTTTCACATGATGATGGTTTCTTTGCACAGCAATTCACTTTCCCAGGGCAATACGGAACACATATCGACCCACCTATCCATTTTGTGCGAGATACACGCTATCTAGATGAATTGGAGCTAAAAGAACTAGTACTACCACTAATCGTTATTGATAAATCGAAGGAAGCCGACGTAAATAACGACTACACGTTAAGTGTTCAAGATATTCTTGACTTTGAAGCTGAAAATG
This sequence comes from Lysinibacillus sp. NPDC086135, assembly GCF_044746345.1. NCBI lineage: Bacteria > Bacillati > Bacillota > Bacilli > Caryophanales > Bacillaceae > Lysinibacillus > Lysinibacillus sp. NPDC086135. The sequence goes on from NZ_JBIVCA010000021.1 coordinate 11,808, forward strand.
GGGAAATTGAAGCAGGTACCTTTGTTGCGTTCCGTACCGATTGGAGTAAACGTTGGCCAGATAAAGAATCTTTCAGCAACAAAGACGCTGATGGCAATAATCATATTCCTGGCTGGGGATTAGAAGCGTTACAATTTTTATTCAACGAACGACAAGTAAGTGCTATTGGCCACGAAACTTTTGACACGGATTCAGCAGCAGATTTCCGTAGAAATGGAAAATTAGACGGCGAATATTTTGTGCTAGAGCAAGATACTTACCAAATTGAGCTTATGAAAAATTTAGATAAGCTACCTCCAAAAGGCGCTGCTATATTCAATATCGTGCCAAAGCCTGAAAAAGCATCTGGATTCCCTGTCCGTTCATTTGCAATATTACCGTAATATAGCAAAAGGTCTGATTCAAGTACGCTTAATATAGGGTAAATAGTATAATAAAATAAAACTAGACCTTATATTTAGAGGATTTGAGTTTGATTATATATAATAAAACTTTATAATCAAACTTTTATTTGTATATAAAAATACATCCATTAAATCTTTATTGAGATAATGGATGTATTTTTTATTGTGGTCTTTTAATAAAGATAGATAATTTTCTTATTCCACAATCGGGCCAGATTGTTGAATAACAGTCTTTTTAAGAAATGTTACCTAACGACGCTTGTGCAAAAATAATATTGTTGTTTAATTTACAATAAAGTCATTTAAAAAATAATATAGTTGTTTAAAAATCCTTATTCCGAACGAACAAGTTAGTGGAAGTAATAGTAATTAGGTTTGGCTGGGAAAATTGTCGATGATATTAAAAAAGACACCGAAGTGTCTTATGTTTTTCAAATTAAGCATACCGATAAATTGAAATTTAATTACTTAACATTTTGCTTATCTTGGGAGCAATGTATTTTATCGGTGAGTGTATACAAACCATGTAATGCTTGCTGTTAATAATGCTGACGAAATCAAAGCTGTAAGAACACTATATGTTCGCCAAATAAGTATCGTTGACCAATCTAAAGCACAGCACAGTATACCCAGGGCAATCGTAGCGATCAGGAAAATAATTGTTACGATTATTCTCTTTTTTGTCATTGGCTGCCGCTCATTCGTTTTCCTTCTGCGTAATCCTAAGAGAAATAACAAAACGGCCAATAGGCAAAGAATAATTGTGATAGACGACAAAGTGATATCCAAAAGCTGTGTGCCGCTTATTTCATATGACTGAGTTAGATTGCCGTCTAATATATCTTTAACTTTTAGTACCAGGTTTATATTGGTATTTGCACCGTTGCTCAGCAAGCAGACGGCTGTTCGTTCATTTAGCAGTATGGCTACTTCGGTTCTGAAATTTGGATTGCCCCCAGTGTGTTCTATAATCGTTTGGTCGGCGTTTACCGACCAGCCTGCCGCATAATGCATATCGTTGACAGCCGAAACAGACATATCACCCCTATGTGATTTTTCGATAACCGTGTGAAATATTTCGGGTATGTCCTGCACAATACCCATCTGTATACCCATCCAACGCGCCATATCTTTTGTATTAGAAATGATGTAGCCTGCGGGTTTATTCCCCGCATAATCCGGAGCTTTAAATGGAGTTGTCATAAAAAAGGAAGTACGGTAGCCCTGTGCCAACTGTCCAGTGGCTTGAGCATCTTCTTTATAAGCATACGTCTGGTGAAGACCTAACGGCTGAAATACCTGTTCCCTCATAAAGTCTTCATAGCTTTGTCGCGACACAATCTCAATAACCAAACCCAATACGTCATAATTAACGGTTCCATAGTTATACTGTTCACCGGGAGGGAACGCCAATTCAGCATCTACGAGCATTTCCACAGTCTTTTGCAACATATCCGGTGTATTGCCTTGTGGAATATTTTGAGTATGCCTAATATTTGTTAGACCACTGGTATGGTGAAGAAAGTTATTTAGTGTAAGGCTTTGCATATCAACAGGTTTCCCTTGATACTTTAACGTAAACCAAGGTAAATATTTTTGGACAGGGTCAGTCATTGAGAGCAGCCCTTGTTCTTCCAACAGCATAATACCCATACCGGTAAAAGCTTTACTGACCGAAGCTAACTCATAGAGTGTATTTTCACTTGCAGACAACCCCTTTTCACGGTCTGCATACCCTGAAGAAAAGTAGAACACTTCATCATCAGCAAGTATTGAGATTGACATTCCCGGCACACCTGATATACGAGAGGCATCATCTAGCAACGCTTGTATTGCCGCAGATTTCGAATCTGACAACGCATAACTTTGTGTTGCGAATCCTGAGAATAATATAAATATCGTTAATACAAAAACAATAATCTTTTTCATAAACTCTCCTTTTCGAAAAATTATAAGAGAATAATATAAATAACCTACTTTTACAACTACTAAACTAATTTTAATTTATCTTTCTATTCACCTATATAATATCAAGTAATTGTGAAGAGTTACACTTAACGAATAGAGCGTTAGTTCAATAAGAAAAACGATCTTCAACAATCGGGCGCGATTATGAAGTACCGCTGTAGAAAATGATCAAACTTTTTTATAATAGGCAAACTAAAAAATGCTAAAGAAGCATCCATTTTGATTAATCTTTTTTCAAAATGATGCTTCTTATTAATCTTAGTGTAAGGATTTACGAGGTGTTTTTGTTCAAACTTTATTTTAAAGCTACTTTTATATTCCATTAAGAATTTTTTGTATGGCAGTTACATATCCAGCCTTATATATCTGAATCCCGTCTTCTTTAACTCTGCCATAATTATCGGTAGTCCATCCCTGATGGCTCATAAATTCGTTTGATATGGCATTTCTAAGAGCATCTATTTCGGTATCTGTCAGATTATAAGAAGGCTCGACTATAACGACATCCTTATTTTTGCTTAGATCGTTTATAGGACGCATATCAATCGTAAAGGTTGTTTGTTCTTTAAGCAAAGAGTTTTCTCTTTTGAGCTTTTTATTCTCTGCCATAAGCATACCAACCAATGCCTTTGTTGTTGGTTCGGAGATACTTGCTAAGATATCATCGTTTACGGTTGTTCTCTTTTCTTTTTTAGGCTTTTTAGTGGTAGTTTTATAGTATTCAGCCCACTGGCTTATCAAAACTCTGTAATCCTCGGCATTTTTGTTTCTAAGTGCCTGTTCACTTGGACCGCCATCATCTGCTATCAGTCTAGCTATAGTGCCAATAGAAAAATCTTTTATGTCAAACTCGGACTGTTTTTTACAGGCGTTATGTATGAGTTCTAATGTTTTCTTTTTCCTTGTAGAAGCGTTCTCGTAAAGCTTTGAGAACAGTTCATCTGGTTGCATTTCCATCATATATCCTCCAATGCTTAGATTATTCTTAATCAATAGTAGAACTATCTATATTGGTAATAAATTACTGTTTAAAGTCACAGATTTAAGTTCATCAACAAACTCATTCTCAAACCCGATTTCTTCAAGTTTCTTCCGCCCGATTGCATAAGGAATAGCATCTTTTAAACTACCTGCACGATTAATCAAAAGCCTCATAAATTGATTTCCTGCAATGAGCTGTTCTTCTTCTGTTAATGAGAACATAACGGGCATTTTATTGTTATTTTTTAATGTTAAATCTATGATTTGAGATCTTTGCAAAACTACCTTGCTTGCATCTGTTTCAGGAAACAGTTCCGCCCCATTACAGATGATTTGAAGCTGTTCAAGTTCATTTTCAACGTTATTAATAGAAATCCCAACATCCGATATAGAACCGACGGTAACAAGCTGAAATCCATTCTCAGATGATTTTTCTTTGATTAACTTCATACACTTATCAATAAGACGAAGAGTGGCATTATAATCGTTTGCTAGCTTATCGTTCTTCTGTATCTCCTGTGCATAGAATTGCTCATATTTAAGCAATTCTTGATGTTTTGTAAATAGGGTTCCATTAAGTTCACATTCATATTTTTCATTTTCTAAAAGTTCTATATCACGCTGATGTTTATTCACTCGTTTTCCTGTTTCGCTCATATTGTAGCCTATGGTATTAAAATGATGCACTAAGCCAGGAAGAAAAGCAGGACTAGTTACGAACCATCTACATCTGACACAGTTTTGCTCTGGAAAACCCGGAACAACACCATAAGTGACTTTATCCGTATCATCGTTAACATATGTACCACCTGAATCACATCCAAAACAGCCTTTAGGACAAATTCCTTTATCACTTATAATAAAACTTGCACCTGATTTTTGAGCGTTGATTACTGCCTGATATGCTATTGGATCATTAGCAGCTACACTTGTTTCTAACTGTTTATACTTTGCATCTCTAATAAATCTATCAACTGCTTGTTTATCATTTTCAAGAATGCTCTTTTCAGCCTGATTCATTGTATCTGTAACGTATGAAATACCTGCTTTTGTATAGTAAAGCGTCATAATGAGTCTTGCATGACCTGCAATAGCCTTTGAAAGAATAGGCATTGGAACGCCACCTTCAAGAGCATAGGCAGTTATAAGTGATACTCTGAGCGAATGCAGGGGATAATAAGTGGTTGGTTCACGGTCTGGACGCACAAATTTTAATGTTCTTTCTTCTTCTAATAATCTATTTTCTTTAAGTTGAAACTCAAGCTGTTTAAGTGTCTTATACCAAAATATTCCAATCCGTGTGCTGCTATTGGTAAGTGTTCCTGTCCAATTGAAGTAGGATCTCTGAAAAGAAATGTGTTTTCCCCCATTTGTTTTAAAATCCTCACATCTTTTATATGTCCTATGTGATTTCTTGTCATTTCTGCCCATTTTGCAGGTTGAGAAATAGAATTGTACTTCATCTGCCAATCCCTAAGCTTTGCAAGCCAGTATTGTGCTTCTTCGTACTGCCAAGGAATGTCATAACCTTTATCGGATTCCTCTTTGTTGATGTCTGCTGTTTTATTCGTGTTGATAAAAAATCCTGACATTTCAAGCTGCGTTGTTTTGTCTTTGAATTTACGAAGAACACCTCTTTCGAAAGGATTTTTTTCTGTACCCTGACTTAAATGTGAATCATTCTTGATCCACTCTCCAGCCACATTTCGAATAGACTGCACATACTTATAAGTATCCATTTCTCCACTGTCAAGCATACGCACCTGATAAGTTCTTAAAGGTAGAAGGAGCTTTGTCAAAAGCGACACAGTAGTCCCCGGAAACCACATCTCATATACTTCTTCAGAAAGTCCCTTTTTTCTCTGTTCATACTTGGAAGTTTTTCTGAATTTGTAAACACAGTCTGGGTCATTTTTATCAATAACAGACTCATCAACAATGAACCAATCACCGCCTGTATTTGAATCACCTACACTTTGTGCAAATTTCAAGTCTTTAAAACAGGTTGCATTTGGAGGGCAGAGTATATTACGAAGGTCTTTTATGTACCTATAAGGCAGAACATTCTTATCAGATTCATTACGTTGCGATGATTTTACATAGTCTGGTAAGTATTTTGTTAGAGGATTTTTAAATTCTGCTGGAATAAGTTTGTTTCCTAAATCATCTTCAACTGAAAACTTTTCCTCAATAATCTAGTCAACAAATTCAACAATCTTTTTTGCTTCTGCTAAAGCGTAGGATCGTGATTTTCTTTCTGCAAAAATAATCTCGTAAAAATCTGGGGTGTCATATTCTTTTGAAATGAACTCCTGTACAGACCTAGTGATGTTATAGGGAATAACATATTTTTTAAAGAAGCTGCTTGATAGAGCTGAAAGTGTTACGGATTTGCTTCTTACAACTGTTTTTATCCATTCCGTGGCATATTCATTCCATTGCTGTAAATTAGAATCATATTCTAAAAGCCATTCGAAATCTTCACTAGTAGACGTTCCTTGTTGCCTTAATTCAATTTCTCTTTTTATAGCTTTTTCCTTTAACTGTTCAAGCATCAGATTTTCTTTTGGCGATAATGTATTATCACCAAAAGCTCCGTTTTTAATGAAATCTCGGAGCCATATAATAACAGTAGAATTTTTAACACCATATTCTCGCTGAATATCCTTTGCTGATTTACCGTTGCAAAGTTCTTCAATCATTTTATACTTAAAATCATTCTCATAGCTTATTCTTCCCATTTATTTTCTCCTATATCTGTATCTGTTCTGCTGTTTAGTTTCTTCATTCATCCATTCATCAATTTCAGTCTGCATTGGAAGTACACAACCATTATCCAAAGAAGCAGTGGCATTATTTAGTGAAGTTGTAACATCTGCAACTGTTGGCTCTGTGTATACTTTCTGAGAATCTATAGATTTATGGTGCATAGCAATTTGTATGATGCGTTCAGGTATTTTGGCATTTTTAAGTCTTTGACCATATGCGTGTCTATGTCCGTGTGGAGTAGTTCCATCTTTTTTTCCGACTGTCAAATCAATCTTTTCAACTGCTTTTTCGTGAGACTCCCTCTGAGTCCTAAGTGGCATCATTTCTCCTAGTGTTTTAGGAGAATGCGAGACAAAGGCAAATGGGTGAGTATCCTTAATGCCATCTCTTAACCTTTTTGCCATATACATTTTCCATACATACATAAAAATGTATCCCCATTCCTTTGAAAACCAGTAAATCTGCATATATTTATCTTTATCATTATCAAGCCTTGGCTCTTTCCACCCTGCAAATCGTTTGTCCTGACCAGAATACATGTTGCGTGGGAGTAAACCATATTTTAATAGCAGATAGCTTTCTCTGTCTGTAATATATTTACCAGTAGTAGGATTCTTGAAATCCTGTGGAGGTCTTCCTTCGCTTGGATGATAGATTCGTACCACAGCAAGATTAGAGTCTTCAGGATCAGGGAAGACGTCCTGTACCCATAGATGAAATACTTCACTATGTCTAAGTCCACCGCCGTGCATCAGGATAGTAATGGCAATATCACGCCAGTTATAACGGTCAACAAGGTCTAATTCATAGTTCTTTCTTGTATTTTTAAACCCTTCCCATAGGAGGTCATTTGTTTTATATTCGGGGAAGGCTTTTGTATCTCCTTTTGGTGAGTATGGACTTCTTCTTCTAACAGTATTACGAGCTAATTTTGCAGTTTCAGCGATTTTATGAACATCATTTAAATGCCCTAGAAATGAGTTGTGACTTTTGTTTATCTGTGCCATCCAGTTAAGTCGTTCTTCATATCTTGTGGCTTTTCTCCAAGGATTTAATTGAACAGCTCCATATTCTTCATATAACCAATCTGAAAAACCATTTAAGGCAGATAAAAGCATATTCGCTGTTTTAACTCTTTTTGGTAACCAATAAAGTCCCGATGGGTCTAACCCTTCTTCATTTATTGTTCCTGAATAAACAGACTCCGTAAATGTATCAAAGAATTCTTTTGGGGAAGTATAATAATCCTGATTAGCTTCCATATAATCAAGCAATAGTCCAACAGCTTGTACTAACTTCTTATGCCAACTTCTGCTTTTACTATGATTCTTTATTTGATATCTGTGTAATTGCTCAAAAAACATTGTCTTTCCATTATACTCAACTAGAAGAGTAGGAAAGTTTATGCTCCTGCCTGTATTATCCCTATATGTTTTTGAAGACACCTGAACACACCCCATATATATCCTCCCATACTAATATTTTGATTATAATATTACTTATAATACCATAGATATTTATATATAACTGCAATAAAAAAGGTACTACATTATTAAAATGTAATACCTTTTAATGGTTTGATTATAAATATTTCACCATAGATAACTAAATATTGAATCAGACCTTTTATCAATTATGCCTCGGCATAATTACGTCCGGAATCGGCTCTGTGCTTAGGCCAGTGGATGTTGGACACCCGCTGAAAGAAGTTAAATTTATTTAGATGAATTCTTTCTTTTGAAAACAAAATAAATGATGAACATAATGATGATGAACAATACTATAGCATAAATACTGTAGCGGGATAAATATAACTCAACATAATGCCATTTCTCTCCAAGTATCTTCCCTAAAGTGATAAAAGTAAATGTCCATAAAGCTGCTCCCATATAAGCAAAGAAAGCAAATTTTTTATAAGGATAATTATTAATAGCTGCAATATATGCAGTAAGATGACGTACACCAGGGATAAAATACCCTATTAATAATAATATTGGTCCAATTTTTTCAAATAATTTTTTAGTAAAATCAATTTTCTGTTCTGTAATATGGACTTTCGAACCGTATTTTCGTAATAAAGGTAGCCCGAATTTATAGCCTATATAGTAACTCAGGGTAATTCCCCCGGCTGCGCCTATCATAGCGCTGATTAAAGCTGGAATATGTGCAAGAGTTTCACGATATACGCTATACCCTACATATGTCAAAAATATTTCATCAGGAAGTGGCAGACCGACAATTCCCCCAACTAGGATAAGAATAATGCCAAAATATCCAAAATGTTCAATAAGAGATTGTACGTGATGCGCCATAAATCCACCCCATCTAAAGCGTAATAATTTTTAATAGTTAGCTTTATAATAACTCAAAGGAGACAACATTATGAGTATTATGGATTAAATACATTTTCTCCATGAAAACATTCATCCATGTTGGATCGTAAAAAAATGCGCTTCATAACTATAGTTTTTTCTTAGTGACTGCTTAGTGACTGGTTGATTCATATTTTACTTTCAAATAATTAAATTATTTGCAGCTTACGTAGAGCATAATGAATACCGTCCTCTGTTGATTTTTTCGTTACATAATTAGCGACACTTTTCAATGCTTCACTACCGTTGCCCATTGCAATACCAAAGCCAACCTGCTCCAGCATGTCGATATCATTATCTCCATCACCAAAAGCAAGTGCTTCCTCTGGACTCAAGTCGAAATAATCTAGTACAGCTTGCACAGCAATAGATTTGGAAACATCATGTTGCAAAACATTTGTAATGTAAGGGTGCCACCTCTTAAATAATAAATGCGGGAATTTTAAAGTATACCTTTTCTCAATATCCTCGTTGCCATATAAACACATTAAGTAAACCTCTTGCGTTAAAATATCTTCATTAATAACGGGAAACTCTTGCAAAGATAATGTTTCTTGCATGGCTTTTAATGTCTCTTGTTCTTGGACGTTATTCATCGATAATTGTTCTGTAAAAAACGAAAGACTTTGTTTATTGTTTTCAGCAAAAGCCTTAACTGCGTGGACAATTTCCTTTGCAATAGGAATTTTATGTATTACTTGATCTTGATGCTTAACATGGGCACCATTAGCGGTAATAAACGTATCTATACCTATGCTTCTTAAACCTTGGCACATTGATAAAGGTCTTCCTGTAGCTGCAACAATATGAATTCCATTGTTTTTTAATTGCTCAATAGCGATCATTGTACTTTCTTCAATACGACCATCTTCATAATTTACAAGCGTTCCATCTACGTCAAAGAATACAATTTTATAATCCATCGTTCTCTCCTTACCGATTTACATAATTTTATTAGATATATCGATTAGGGAAACTCACCATAACATGGCCCACTTCGGGGTAATACCTGTGACGATGATCTCCAAGAAGTCGCCCACCCCCACTCCGATCACCTGATATAAATGTCATTTTCCACTACAGGCGAGTGCCTGGGTGACTCCTCTTCGTTGCTTAACAATAATCCTATATTTCCCTAATCAATATACTTGTCATTTTACATGAAGAAATATCTTTATATCAAAATTATATATAGGTCTTATTATCTATACAGCAGCTTGATAATAAAAAAATTAATAGTTAATGAAACATTTGTACGTTTTATGACAAGCTAAGCCAACCGTATAACTTACTCCAACTACACCGATAAACACTATTACGGGTACATATCGAAATTTCAAATAACTAAGAAAGTAATGAACATTTTTATTTCAATAATTCTAAAGGAGTATACCAAAGAGCATAGAATTGTTAATATAGAGGTAATTAAATTAAATATATTGAACGATACTATCCATCATATAAATAGAACAAAAGAAATATTAATCATCTGAATGTAAAGGAGTTGATTCTTATGGCATTTAACATTTACTACTATGAAAGTAGTGTGGATTGCAAGTTTTGCAAAAAGCATTTTACCACATATAAAGTACGCCCTAATCGTTATAAAATTATCGAAGAGCAAACAGACTTCATGCCAGTTTACGAAGGTTTAAACCCGTTATTGTATGAAGTTGCCGTTTGTCCACATTGTGGCTATGCTTTCCACAAGTCTATGACAAGAACATATGGGCCTTTCATGCTTCTTATTGATGAGCTGTACATAAAAGAGCTACAAAGACCAATGGATATCTGTAAGGAACGTACGATTGATGATGCCATTGTAAGCTTTAAATTAGCTTATCTTGTATCAAGAGCATCAATGGAAGAGTCACTTCTTATGGCCAATTTCGCTTTAAAAATAGCCTGGCTTTATCGCTTAAAAAATGATGAGGAATCGGAAATGCGCTACCTTTTTGCTGCTAGAGATTTTTACAGCAAATCTTTTGCATCCAATCAAGAGGGCGGAGAGAGAATTCAATATTTACATGCCGAATTAAGCCTCCGACTTGGAGATATTGCCGAGGCGAAAAAAGGATTCTCTCGATTAATAGCAGATCGAAATATTTCCAATAAATATCGAAAACTAGCACGTAATCGCTGGGAAAACTATAAATATGATGAGCAACCGAACAACGCAAATAAAACTATAGAAGAAGTCATCAATTAAAGTAAAACGAGGAGAGTAATAATCATGCAGCTATTTACCAAAAGGATTGATGTAAGAGAAGAAGATATTTTTTCAGAACTACATCATTTTTTACTAAGAAAAAATAATCGCTATTTAACGAATGATGAGGTAGTTGCATTAACCGGGGTTTCATCTGAGCTACTCTATAAATGGGTAAAAGCAGGGAAATTAAAAAAATCGATTTTTCCTAATTTAGGCGCACCCTGTGAACGCTGCGGACAAATTACTCAGGCAAAAATCTGTGTTAGCTGCTCATCAACCATCGTTAATACTTTAAAACAAGAGGAAAAGAATCGTGCATGGTTCAATCAAATACAGCGGAATAACCCAAGAGCTAGCACATATCACTATAAATAAAATAGCTAACATCTCTATAGTGTACTTACGCTATGGAGATGTTTTTTTATCTGCATCCGCTCAAATAATCCAAAATAATGGCATTCCACCAAATTTAAACAAAATTTAAACAAAGACCCCCTTTACTTTAACCTTTTCTACCTATAATTGGTCTTACTATAAAGCGAAGGACTGATAGAAAGTGACAAAAGGTAAGAAACGTAAGGTTTTATTATCATTAAGTATTGCGTTAACAAGCTTTGTAGCGTTCAACGGAGTTTCAAATGCATCCGCAGCAGTTCCGGTGGTAGAAGAACGTGTAGCTTTAGATAACAAGTTAGAAGTGAAGCAAGCTCGCACATCCAGTGAAACTCTTCAAGATTGGAAAAAATGGACAAACGACCATGCTTACAGCTTAACATCCATTCAACCTGAAGCAGTTGGTCAACAAAACATCCCATCCACTAAATTTGAAGATTTAGAGATGCTGAAGCCTTTATTGCATGATAAGCGCATTGTTTTTTTAGGGGAAAGTTCACATGGCGCAGCAGAATTTAGCTTAGCAAAAACACGTTTAATTCAATTTTTACACCAAGAAATGGGCTACAATGTCCTAGCCTTTGAAAGCGGTATGGGGAATGCCATGAATGCTCAAGGACAAATCGATAAACAAACAGCGCAACAAACGATGAAGGATGCTATTTTTGGTGTATGGTGGTCAAAAGAAACACTACCGTTATTTGAGTATGCTAAAAAAACACAGAATACCGATAAACCTTTAAAATTAGCGGGCTTTGATATTCAACAGCAAGGTGCATTCACAAACGGTAACTGGCTACAAAATAGTATGCTTGCTAAACAGTTAAGTGAAGTAGAGGAGAAACTTGTTGACTGGAGTTTCGGTACGGATTTAAAAGGCTATCAAAAGGCGAAACCAAGCATTATCGAAGTGTATAAACAAGTAAAATCACAAGTACAGCTAAAAGAAAACGAGTTAAAAGCGGCTTATCCGGGAGAGTCTCATATTGTAAAGCTTATGGAACGTACTTTAGCTGACCGTATCCGTTTAGCAGACGAATATGTAGAACTATCCATTCAAGCAAATATTGAACTTGAGCAAAATAAATATGATTCTTTTTTAAAGACAATGGAATGGCGCGACCAATCAATGATGGAAAACCTTCTTTGGTTAGCAGAGGAGATTTATCCAACTGAAAAATTTATCGTCTGGGCGCATAATGACCATATTCGTAAAGCACAATCCGAAGTAATGGGTTCTCCTTATCCAGTAAAATTGATGGGTGAACGCCTACCGGATATTTACAAAAAATATAGTTATGTGCTTGGTCTTTATATGGCTGGTGGGGAAACAGCAAACAATATGGGTGAGCCTATGGCCGTTTTACCGCCAGTGAAAGGATCCATCGAGGATATTGCTTCATCTTCAAATAAACCGTACACATTTATCGACTTACGAAACCGTCAAAGTGAGCGTGGAAACTCATGGATGTTTGAGCCACGTTTATCGTATAGCTGGGGAATGATTCAGGAAAGTCTTGTTCCACGAGATCAATATGATGGCCTTCTGCTGATTGATAAAGTAAGTAAACCTCATTATATAAAATAAGCATATAAAAATAGCAAACTAGTTTTTCTGCTAGTTTGCTATTTTTCTTTTATATTTAAGTATCCATCGACATGTTAGCCCATTCTTCACTTCGATGCCCTATCATCCAGAACAAGCCTCTTCTCCTTTCCATGACGATGCTTTCATTCATCCCGGCAGGAGCCGCTTGGTCTTTTATCCGACTATCTACACAAGCCCAATGGTATCTGTAAATCTTGTCGGCTTCATCCAATATCTCTTCCTGACTACGCATGACAGTTTGAAGGAAAAATTGTTCAAACGTTTCACAGTTAGAAACGACTTGAATGGCATACTCGCAATCACATACTTCATCAGGAAAATCGAGCTTCTCAACAAATCCAAGTGCCCAAATAAGTGTCCAATAAGCCTCGTATTGCCATGAAATATTAATGGCTTCTTGCACATCTGGTTCAGAAGCTTGTAAAAAGTCTCTTTCGTTGCTAGTTAAATAGTCTTCCACTTTATAAGTGCGTAACATATTGATGAAAAAGTCTCGCGATTCTTCTACATTTCCACCTTGCGCCACATCACAGGCAAATTGAATGACAATTAACAGGGCTACAGCTCTTCTAGCAATGTCTTCTCGAGTTTTAAACTGACAAGCCTCTAGTGTTGGGAGTTGAGGAAGGGAAGCTGTATATGGAATAGCTTCTTCTTTTAAATATGCTAGCGTTTTATTTTTTCTTTGTTCACCTTCTTCTGATGACATCTCTTGTCCCCTTACCTTTCGAGTACAAGCGTGGGGTCTAAAGTCAGATGGTCCTGATTGCCCGTCAGGATAAACAATAACGTTCCCTTCATCGTCTAGTAAAGTGCCATTCGCTAAAAAGCCAATTCCGCCTATGCTTGATAATAGGTTCGTAAATAACTGCATCTGTTCTTCATTTATCTCTTTTTCCGATTCGATTGCAATCACTGTATTTAAAACAGCTATTTGAGTCAAAACTAATTCTTTTAAATTGTCATCTTCAAAAGGAAAATTGTCGTAATACCCCATCATCCCAGGAATATTATTAGCGAAGTAATCTGGATTCGTATCTTCAGACGTCACTCTAATTATTAATTTATATTTTTTAAACAGCGCCTTTGATGTTATTACATACTCATTGTCATTTTTTTCGATAGCAAAGCCTTTTGCAAAAACATCTGAAATTTTCACTTCAATATCGTCAATGTTGTTCTTAGATGCAAATATAGTGAAATAGTTCATTCTTCTCTCCCCTTTTATTCACCAACTATAGCCTGCAAGAGCTTGGCTAAACGGCTGTTTATTTTTTCGTAGTATTTCATTTCCCTTCCAAAAAGCAAGCAATTGCTTTCAATTTCTTGCTGCATCATTTGCCATACCGCTCGTATCACTATAAGCCTTTCTACTTTACTGCCGCTCAACCATTCAAATAACGTTGGAAGTATTTTTTTTACTTCTATACTTATCAACAACCTTTTTTAATTTCTATCATAATTTTCGTTACATAATCCTCTTCCCGATTTTTAATAACGGCGTCATAAATGTATTCCTCATATACGTATTCCCCTAGTTCAAAGCCTTTTTCCCTCATGACCTTAAATAATCGCTCGTAAGATTCACCAAGTGTAGTGGAATTTCCTACATGATATCCTACAATAAAATCCCCTTCAATCGCTTCAAAATAAGGATGACCTTCTCGCGGGTGTGGTTGCTCTATATACAAGAAACTATAATTGTCATAGTTTCCAGCTAATACTTGCTCTCTTCTTGTAATCCCTCCAATGGGATAACCCGTGTCTAATTGAGAACGATCTAACTCATCTATAAAGTCTGATACAGCCTTCGTAAATTGTTCTTCCGTCGAATCCTCGATATTTTTACTTAAATACAATGTGGCCACCGGCAGATGCTCAATCGTAATACTATCAAAATCAAGGTGTAAGGCTTCCTCTGTTAAATCAATTTTTACATCAATAATGCTTTCAATCATCTCCAGCTCTCGACGTTTTTTCGCTACAATTTCCTTTTGCTGATACATTAAATCTAAGAAATTTTCGGGTGATTTTTCTGCCATATATTTTTGAATATCTTTTAAAGACATACCAACCGCCTTTAATAGCTCAATCACACTAAAAAATTCATATTGTGCAATGGAATAATAACGATAGTCTTTACTATCCTTCATAATTGGTGATAATAAACCGATTTGATCGTAGTAGATTAACGTTTGTTTATTAACCTTACAAATTTTAGCGAACTCACCAGTTGTAAAATATTTTACATTTTTATTAAACATTTTTAAGTTTCCCTCCTTGACTATATAGTTACTATATACATTAAATTGTAGCTATTCACAATCAATTATGCCACTACATAATTTCGTCCGGAATCGGTTTGTGCTTGCATAAAGAGCCCTTTCCGATTTCCGTGACATCTGCTGAAAGAAATTAAAAATAGAAAGGTTTTGGAATTATGTTCACGGAAATTCGTGACATTACAGCTTTAAACAAAGAGGAAGTATTAGCACTACGCATTGCTGATAATCAGCAAGATTTTATTGAAAGTACACAACAATGCTTAGCGGAGGCAAAAGCAGATAAACGCTTTATCCCTATAGGATTGTATAAGGAAGATAATGCAGTTGGCTTCGCTATGTATGGCGTGTTCCCACATAAGGACAATTCACAACGTGTTTGGTTAGATCGCTATTTCATTGATGAGCTCTACCAGCACCAAGGTTTGGGAAAATACTTTTTACAGCAACTTATTCAATATTTAGTAGCTAAATACAGCTGTCAAAATATATATTTAAGTGTTTATGACAACAATACAGTAGCTATTCAGTTATATAAAAAGTTTGGCTTCGTCTTTAACGGTGAGCTAGATACTAAAGGTGAAAAGGTGATGGTAAAGGAGGTACATGCTGATGACTACCCTTAACCCAATTGAAACAAGGCCTCTTAGGCCCTTGTTTTTATCATATTTATTCCCGGCCATGATTGGTATGTTACTGATGTCAGTGAATATTTTAGTGGATGGTATTTTCGTTAGTCACGGCGTTGGACCAACCGCTTTAGCAGGCGTAAATATCGCCGTACCTATTTTTTCGATTTTACTATCTATTTCCCTTTGGATTGGTATGGGTGGGGCAACACTATTTTCAATTTCTCTCGGTGAGGGCAATAAAAAAAGAGCGAACCAGCTCTTTACATTAGCATTTACAACCATGATCGTTGTCGTTATGGCACTGATTCTAATACTTTTATTAAATTTAAAGGAAATCTCCTATATATTCGGCGCAAGTGATGCTACATTTCCTTATGTACAAGAGTACTTACATGTTATTTTGATTTTCGGTGTGTTCTACACAATTGAAAACTTACTAAGCATTTTTATTCGAAATGATGGCAATCCAAAGCTTGCAATGATGGGTTTAATTACTACATCTGTGTTAAACATTATTTTAAACTACATTTTTATTTTCGTACTCCACTACGGCGTAACTGGCTGTGCCCTGGCTACAGCACTTTCCACAATAATCGGTATGTCGGTGCTTTGCCTACATTTCTTCCGAAAGCAATCCGAATTAAAGTTTGTGCGTAAGTTTTTCAACCTATCTGATTTAAAGAAAATATTCGCTATTGGGTTACCAAGCTTTATTGTTGAAGCCTCCGTCGCTATTATGGTTATTTTATATAATGTGACATTTTTACACTATTTGGGCTCAGATGGAGTGACCGCCTACGCGATGATTAACTATATTCATACCGTACTATTAACAGTATTCCTTGGTATCGGTATGGCCCTACAGCCCCTCGTTAGTTATCACTACGGTGCGAGATTAATTGAGAGATTAACAGCGTTATTGAAAATCGGTATAGCCACTGCATTTATTCTAGGTTTAACTACTGTCATAATTGCTACATTATTCCCTTCTCAGCTAATAGCATTATTCGGTGATAGTACGTTTGAAATTCGTAATATGGCCGCGCAAGGCTTTGTACACTTTGCAATTGGGTATGTATTCCTTGGCGTGAACATGGTCTTTGCGGAATTCTTCCAATCAATTGAAAGAATACGTCTTGCAACAACCATAATGTTACTTCGCAGTATTATATTATTTATCCCTGCTCTCGTACTATTGCCTAAATTACTTGGCCCACAAGCTATTTGGTGGACATTCCCCGCCGCAGAGGGCATTACCGCATTACTAATTTTTATATTTATAAAGAGAAAAACACATACTATGTTCTCAGAAGCAAGTTCCTTAAAGGCACTATAAATAAAGTTAACCCCCTCTCAATGCAATAATCGAAAGGGGGTTAACTGTTTAGGCCATCCTCTATACTGCCAAACCATGGACTTCAAAATTTCCAAGCCAAGAAAAAAAGGAATCATACACATTTGATTCCTTTTTGAATGAAACTTTATTCACTTTATTTGTCTTCTTGTATTTCCCTTGCCTGTTGCAGTTCATCTTCTGATGACGTAACTCCGAGAATATCGAGAAGGAACATGAATAATGGAATACCAATAATTAATCCCCATACACCAAGAAAATGCTCAGAGAAGAGAATGACCATGAATGTATAGAAAATTGGAAGATTTGTCTTAGCAGACATTAGCTTTGGATTTAAGAAGTATGCCTCCATAGCATGTAGTACCATAACAATAACTAAGATATAGACAATGTACATAGGACCACCGATACTGTATGCGATTATAGCTAGAGGAATCAAGGACATGATAACCCCTGCAACTGGCACTAACCCCAGTATAAAGAGCATGATCCCCAGCGCAATTAAATGCGGGAAGCCCATAATGTATAAAGCAATAACAGATAAAACACAGTTGACAGCAGCAATAATGAACTGTGCCTCAATAACTTTACCGAAAGAACGAATGAATATCCTTGAGAAATAATGTAATTCATCGTAGAGATGGCTCATTTTGCTATCTTTAAATTTCGCTGTAAATTCCGTAATACGTTTCTTTTCAAGTAAAATAAACAAGCTCAAAATTAGTGCAATGAATATATGCAAAATGATTTTACCAATATTCGTAAGGTTTTTCAGCGTGAGGTCTACACCTTGCTCTAAATATTTACCCAGTTCAATCTTGTCAAAGGTTGGAGCTAAATACCGTGCAATCTCGTTATCATTTGGGTTAAGACTAAAGCTAGCAATAAGATCAAAGAGCTGTGTAATTTGTTGGGTTACGACAGGCAAATACTTGTAGATAATTGCAACAATACCTGCAACAAGCAAAAGATAGAGGGTAACTGTTACAGCCTTCTCGTTCATCCGTACGTACTTTCTAACCTCTTTTGTTGTCTTCGTGGTAAGTTGATTCATCAAGTAAGTAATAATGAACGTAAGAAGAATTAGATTGATCATACTCCGCATCATATATAATGCAATAGCGATCCCAGCTAGGATTAAAAAACGTTTAAATCCATGGCTTCGAAAGAAATTACTCATGTATTCACTCCTTCTACAAAACGGCTTCGCGGCCTTTACTGCCTGGATTTCGCCATCAAATGAACAAAAACAATTAATAAATTGATGTAGAATATTACGTATCATTCTTATGTAAATGCCCCCTTCATTGGATTATTATTTCCATTAACACTTAGAATAAGACTTAAATACTTGCGCTTTATAAGTCTCATAAGAAATTAATGCATCCAAGGAGCGAAAAGAATAGTATGCCTTATCAAATTAATAACAATATTTTTGAAAGCTGTATCAGCGTTATAAGCCTTAATTTTATTAGTCTATTATAACCCTTTGAACACCATCATAGCCAATGTAAGTTCTTTTATGATAGTACTAAAATTAAATTTTTTATCTTTAGTCTTAGGATGATATTCTTACAGAAATTATAAACTGAAATTATATAGAAAGGATTGATTATGTGAAAATTGCTAGAAACCCGAAGGACATTCATCAACCGGTTGCTCCTTATGTACATCAAATAGAAGTAACAGGACCACAGAGATGGTTAACACTATCTGGACAAATAGGCGTGGAAGAAGATGGGACTATACCTGAAGAGCCATTAACTCAAATGAAATTGGCATTAGAAAATATCAGAAAGAATCTTGAAAGTGCGAATATGGAAATTCAAGATTTAACGAAGATAACCCTTTATTTGGTTGGAGAAATTAATGTAGATCAAAGAAAGAAAATAATGAACGACTTTCTTGGTGATCACCTTCCGTGTATGACATTAATGTATGTAGTTGCGCTTGCAGCCCCTTCCCTAAAGGTTGAAATTGATGCCTGGGCTTGTAAGGAAATGTAAACTTATTATATGTTGAAACTAACAAGGGTGTGCGTCTAGATTTGTATTAAATTTTGTGATAAAAACGAGGCCCGGGACATAAGTATATTTTAAAGTAAAGTTTCATAATTAGAAAAGTGCGAGAAATCAACGTTTCTAAAATTGATTTCTCGCACTTTTTTTCATCTCATTTATAGATCTTCATTTTTAGAGCTTATTTTAGCATGCTTGTATCCATAGGCTATATAAATAACTAAACCTATCGCTAACCAAATCAAAAAGCGCACTATAGTAAATGGCGGCAGACTAAAAATTAATACAATACATCCTCCAACACCTACAGTTGCTACAAGCCATAGCGCAGGTACTTTAAATACACGTGGTTGATCTGGTCGTGTATAGCGAAGAACAACAACACTAACTGTTGTTAAAGCGAAAGCAGTTAAACCGCCGATGTTAGCAAATTCCGCTAATTCTCCGATCGATAAAAATCCTGATAAGAGAATGCCTGTTACAACAACAATTAAAGTTGACAATACAGGTACTCCTGTTTTTTTATTCGTTTGTGCAATACGTTCTGGTAGAAGTCCATCTCGGCTCATTGCAAACAGCACGCGTGTCGCACTTGTTGTATTTGCAATCATCGTAGCAAGCAAGCCAAAAATAACTGATACTGCAATGATAGCACCTCCCCATTGAATCCCAACAGATTCTAGTGCATATACAGTAGGATTTGGAACATCCAACTCAGGGGATGGTACAATACCTGTTAATACTAGTGCAACAATTGCATAAATAAGCGTTAGTATACTTAGACCACCGATTAAAGCTTTTGGTATTGTTTTTTGAGGATTTTTTACTTCCTCAAGAACTGTTGTTACACCATCAAATCCGGTAAAGGCAAAGAACACTAGTGCCGCTCCCGCCATTACACCTGACCAGCCAAACGGTGTAAACGGTGTCCAGTTTATAGGGTTAACGTGAAAAGCCCCAATAGCAAGGAATAAGATAATCGCGCCAACCTTTGCAGCTGTAAATAACATATTTGATCGACCCACATTTTTAATTCCACTCATTGAAATCCAAGCTACAATAAGCCAACCAGCCACAGCAGGTAGATTCACAATCCCACCATGAGCAATATCCTTTGTTAAAACTTCTGGCAAGTGAATTCCCACAGATTGTAAAAACGAATTGACGTAGCCACTCCAGCCAACTGCGACTGTACTAGAAATAACGATAAATTCCAATAATAAATCCCAACCGATTATCCAAGCAATCATTTCACCTAACGCAATATAAGAATAGGTGTAAGCACTCCCGGCAACAGGAGCCATCGCTGCGAATTCAACATAGGCTAATCCAACTGCTATTGTTACAAGACCACCTATTAAGAATGAAACAACAACACCTGGACCCGCATGTAGAGCAGCTGTAGTTCCTGGCAACACAAAAATGCCAGCTCCTATTGTAGCCCCTAGTACGTACAGCAATAATTGCAACGACCCTAGTTCACGCTTTAGTTTAAAACGTTCGACTTCAGTTATTTTATTGGCTTGCTCGATTGATTTCTTTCGTAAAAAATTCGCCATAATAACCACTCCACTTTCAAAAAAGAAAATAAATTTCATTTTTATGTATTTTTATCAATAAACAGTATATTATCCGCATTTTCGAATTGAGTCAACAATTAGATTATTATAACAATTTATCTTTTTACTTGAAAATGAGTTAATAGAAGTTCTTTTATATGAAACTTTTAACAATCTTTAAATTCCCATTTCACTAGAATCATAACGGCGGCTGCTTTACTTTTTCTTCTTGTAATAACTTTGGTTCATCACCAAAAGTTATGGATGACTTTTGTTAAAACGTCTACTATGTAAATGGTTGATTGGAGTGGAGACTGGGCGACTCCTTGATCCATAACTTTATAAAAAGCTCGGTTATTTCCTTCTCTCAATGACTTCATTTGCCATTTTTTCACTATACATTAGATGTTGTAAATATGATGTCAATAAAGAAAATCATAAGCAAATAGAAAGCATCTCTACAGATAGGAGAGACAAAAAAGAATTGAAATTCCACCGCCTATCATAATCCCCTGTAGAGACTTATTTCTATAAGAAACTATCCAAACTAGTAAATCAATAGTAAAGATGGTATTGTACAAGCTAGAAATTTAGAAGTTAGGAGAGGGCAAAATGGATTCCTATGAAGTATCGACATTAAAAAAGGGTCTTTTGATTTTGGATGTATTACGTCAAAAGCATTCTCTTACATTAACTGAAATTATGGAAGAATTATCAATGAATAAGACATCCGTTTTTCGCATGCTTTATACGCTCGAAAAAATGAATTATGTCATTAAATATAATAAATACTATCAATTAAATCCGCATATCTTTAGGGATGAGCACTTATATTGGCACAAAGATATCCAATGGACGTCTCTCGTGGCGCCATATCAATTAGCCCGCCAAGAAGAAATAACTACTTACATTGGTATTTTGGAAGATTATGAGATGGTGATAAAAAATGTGATTAGGGAGCCTTTTGAACATCCTACTTATCAAGCAATCGATACTCGGACACCTATGCATTCAAGCGCACTCGGAAAAGTAGTATTAGCTCATCTGTCAGCTAAAAAACAACGTGAAATATTAAATAGTATTGAACTAAATACATTTACAACAAAAACCTTCTATGATTATGGCCTATTAATTCCTCACTTACAGGTCATTAAAGCACAGGGATATGCTGTTGATAATGAAGAAACGAATGTAGGTAAAATTTGTATTGCAGTTCCGATTTATGTGAATGAAGAAGTCTTCGGTGCAATTGCTTTGCACGGTTCGACGAATCAAATGAGGAAAACGGCCATTCGGTCATTTGCAAAAAAATTAGAAGCGGCAAGCCAGCAATTAACGGAAGAAATCCATTACCTGTTAGCATAAAGGGAAATTTCAACTCCCTTCAGCAACTATTTTGCGTAGCGAAAGTGTAACGGCAGCTACAAAGGTCTCCCACCCCTATAGGTGGTGAGATAAATGCATGTTTAAGTTACTTTTCAGCGGATGTCACGGATTCCGAATTTGCAATTATGTCGAGGCATAATTAATTCGATCTTCTATTTGCAATTAAAATGCTTTTGTTTCTATATATGAAACTATAACTAAGTATGTTGGTAAAATATTTTTTTTACTCTAATCTGATTACAGAAAACAGAGGAGGTAGGAATATGAAATTTCATACATTAAAAAAAACAAATATTAAGATTTCCGAAATTGGTCTGGGGACGAATGCTGTAGGTGGCCATAACTTATATGAAAACTTAAATGAACAAGACGGGACGGAGCTAGTCACAGCTGCACTTGACCTAGGGATAACTTTATTTGATACAGCAGATATCTATGGAAAAGGGCGTTCAGAAGAGCTTGTTGGCGAAGTATTAAAAAAATATCCTAGGGCAGATTTTGTTTTAGCGACAAAGGGAGGCAGACATTGGTTTGAGGATGGCTCAGTAAAAACAAATAATCATCCGCAATATTTACGAAGTGCACTTGAAAATAGCCTGAACCGGCTACAAATGGACTATGTAGACCTCTACTATTTACATTTCCCAGACAACGAGACCCCTCTTGTGGAGTCGATTGGGGAATTATCACGCTTAAAAGAAGAAGGAAAAATCGGAGCAATAGGCATTTCAAACGTAACATTAGATCAGCTTATAGACGCTAATGTGCACAATGATATTTCAGTGTTACAATCTCCGTACAATATGTTAAACCGATCTGCAGAACAAAAATTATTGCCATACTGTGTAAAAAATGATATTTCCTTTATTCCATACGGTCCACTTGCATATGGCCTACTTGGTGGTAAGTATACAAAAGACTTTAAGTTAGGCACTGGAGACTGGCGAATTTCAGATCCTTTATTCCAAGGTGAATTATTTGAACAAACATTAATAAAAATAGATGAGTTAAAAGGAATTGCAGAGGAACAGCAAACGACCTTACCAAATCTAGCACTAGCTTGGTTATTAGCTCAAGACGGTATTGATGCAGTTATCCCAGGTGGAAAACATAAAAGCCAAGTAGCTACCAATGTGAAAGCAACCGATATCTTATTAACTAAAGAAGATTTAGTGAATATAGAAAGAATTTTAGCATAACATAAAAATGCGAAAATGCTGTTATATCAACATTTTCGCATTTTTTTATTGAGGACGTTCTAAAGCAAATATTTCTCCAATTTTTGCATAATTCGAGCCAGCTAGTCTGCTAACTGCTTTTAATTTCCTTGGGTCAATACGCCCTTCATTATAAATAGTCTCATCTATATGAAATTGAACAACCTGACCAATGAACAAATCACCCGTCTGTTCGTCGCCATTCATCAAAGGAATCGTCTGTACTAAACGACATTCCATCCGAACCTTCGCCTCTTGAATACCTGGTACAGATATTAGCTCACTATCGGTTAATGTAAATTGAACTCTATCAATTTCACTTTCACTTACAGGTAATGAAGCCGCCGTTTCATTCACCTGCTTAACATTATCCTCATCTACAATATGCACAACAAATTGTTGCTGATGATGAATATGTCGAGCGGTATCTTTTAAGCGCCCTTGTGGTTTTTGAATGGCTAGAGAAATCATCGGTGGATTTGATGATATAATGTTAAAGAAACTAAAAGGTGCGCCATTGATGACTCCTTGCTCTGATTTCGTCGTGACAAAGGCAATTGGTCTCGGAATAATACTGCCAATTAATAATTTATAGTTTTCACGCTCAGTATTTTTTGTAGGATCAATCGAAATCAAACGACTCATCCTCCTTAATCAAGCACACGCACTTCAATCGGAATTAATGTTCTTTCTAATTGTTCACGATGCTGTTCGTATTGAGCTGGTAACATTAATTGACTACCCATTGTTTCAGGTGTTTCATCATGAGCGAATCCAGGCGGATCTGTCGCAATTTCAAATAAAATCTCACCAGGTTCACGGAAATAAATCGCATTAAAATAATTTCGATCTTTCACTTCAGTTACATGTTGTCCATGATTCATTACATACTCTTGCCATTCTAGATGATCTGCATTATCCTGGGCTCTCCAAGCAATATGATGAACTGTTCCAACTCCCATTTGACCGCGCATACCAGGAACTACTTTTAAATCTACTGTATTGCCAATATCTGCACTGGATTTGAAACGAGTATACTCACCTTCCGTTGCTACTTTCTCAAGACCCATGACTTCAGTTAAGACTTTTGCTGTTTCTTCAGGGTGACTCGAATACAGTGTTGCACCGCCAAATCCTTTAATCGCAACCTTTGGAGTTACTTCACCAAATGTCCATTCATTTAATTCACCTTCCGCACGTGCCACCAATTCAATATGAAGTCCGTGTGGATCATCAAATTGTATTACTTGTTCACCAAAGCGTTCAGCTTTTTGGAATGGAATAGCGAATTTCGCAAGACGATTAATCCAAAAAGGTAGTGCTCCCTCCGGTACAACATAAGTAGTTACACCAACTTGGCCATCACCAATGCGGCCTTGATAAGCATCTGCCCAAGGGAAGAATGTAATAATTGTCCCCGGTTTACCACCTTTGTTCCCGAAGTAAAGATGGTATGTGCCTGGGTCATCGAAATTTACTGTTTGTTTAACTAAACGTAGACCTAATACACCAGCATAAAAATCAATATTTTCTTGTGGATGCCCTACAATCGCTGTGATATGGTGAATACCCGCAGTATGTTTTTTCATGTTAACAGTCCCTTTCATGATAAATGTATTGCTCACCTATACTTTATCCAATAACGTTCTACCTCAATCTATCAATTATGCCTCGGCATAATTGCGTCCGGAATCGGCTTTTTGCTTGCATAAAGAACTCCTTTCCGATTCCGTGACATCCACCGGAGGCTTTAGGCCAACAGATGTTTTTTGTGCGAAAGCGAAGCGTCAGCAACAGCACAAAGTTGGTCACTCAGTCGTTGCCACAGGATGTGGCGTTCTTAGGCTGAGTTCCTCTATTTCAGTGGGTGTAATAAGTTAAACATGATTAACGAATTGTATATAAAGCTTTTGACCAAGGAATTATTTGATCTAACATTTGGTTAACTGAATCTGTTTGTACTTCTTTTGGTTTAAAATCAGTACCATTTTCAAAGTCTGTGAATAGTGACAATGCTGGATGTACACGGACATCTGCAATTAAAAGCTCACCCATAATACCACGTAAATGTTCAGCTGCACGTGCACCACCTACAGAACCATACGATACAATACCTGCAGCTTTGTTATTCCATTCTACACGTAAATAATCTAGTGCATTTTTTAAAGCACCTGTAATAGAGTGATTATACTCTTGTACGATAAATACAAATCCATCTTGTTTTGCAACAATTTCTGACCAAGCTTGAGCGCCTGAAGCGTCTTGCCCTGGTTCACCTAGTAAAGGTAATTTGTAATCTGCGATATCAATAATTGTATAGTTTGCATCTCCTCGTTGATCTGCGATTTCTTTTACCCATTGTGCTACTTGTGGACTTACACGACCTTCACGTGTTGATCCGATAATAATCCCGATATTTAATTCTGCCATTGTTTTTTCCTCCTCTTTTTTTGAAGCAAATAATTTATTTAAAAAACCCATTATGATTACCTCCTTTTGATGAAAAGTAAAGCTTTACTTTCTACATGGATTAAAAGGTTCGAATTCATTTATCTTGAATTTATTTATCTTGAATTCGAGATAATAATAACACGATGGTTTCATTTACGTCAACATGTTTGTTTAAATATTAAAAAAAGCAGAGATGTTAACACTCTGCTTAAGCTTGTAGACCCAAGGATAAATATAAAATAATGCGTATCAATAAACAAAGGCTGATTTTCACTCCGAGTAGGGGCTTTCAGCGCAAGCTCATCCCGCAGGAGTCGCCACTCTCCGTGAAAAATCAACAGCTCCTCATCATTATATGGGTAGACAAGCTGAACCAAAAGAGAATTATAACTACGATTAAATAGTAACAAGGTCTAGCCTAAATTATAATGGACTGTGTTTGATTACTTTTCATCCAAGATACATCTCACAGAAGGTTTCGTCGCTCCTAACAAAATGAATATCAGTATCTTACGCTTAAATCAACATACAAAAAGTAGCTACAGTTGACCCTAGCTTTTTCCTAAATACTCATGAACCTGTGATTTTAGATAGCTATATTGCGTTCGTATCTTGAAAAGCCTCTTCCCTACGTGAACGAATATCCTGATATTCGAGGTTGTACGGAAATTGTTCTTGTGTAAAATCCTTTCTGTCCTCATCGAGAATATTATAAAAATACCAGCCTTCATCAAGCCACGTTTTATAAATTTCGCCCCCAAGGATATCATTAACAACTAATGAAGTGACTCCGCATTGGCCTTTTGCAGGATTATCTAAACTCCATTTTGAGCTAGATTGAATGGGCCAGGATTTTTTAAAAGCTTTTAACAGATCATTTTCTGTAGACATTCCTCAACGTCCTTTTCTACCTTAGTTTTAATATGGTATGTCATCGATTTTAATAGGCGTTGTTCTACCTAAAATCCAATCATCTTTGATTGCACCATAAACGATACTATCTGTCACAGTACCATCTGCATTTTCCCAAGCATTTCTTAAATAACCCTCTTTTACAAAACCAGCTTTCGCAAAACATTTCCTCATTCCCATATTATCAACTCTCGTATAACCTTCGATACGAATCTTATCTTTTTCTCCAAACAGGTAATCTTGTAACCAAAGGAGGGTTTTTACACCGTATCCTTTTCCTCTATAACGCGTATCTAAACGGATATCGAATAACGGGATCGTATCACTTATGTCATGAATGATAATAATCCCGACCTTTTTTTCATTATCAACTATCCAATGCGTTTCGCGATCGCTGTGATAGTATCCTTCTGTATATGCTTTTCGAACGGATTCCTCTTTTAAATGTTGATCGGTATGATAAATCCACTTGTTTTGAGTTAACAGTTCCACTAAATCTTCAATTTCATTTCCTAATAGTTTATATTCCATTTATATTATCCTCCAATGAATAATAATGAGCTCATCACCATACGTAGAGTTGAAATTCCGTTCCACTAGGCGCTTTCCCGGGAATGCTCACTTAGAAAGCAATATTATATACCTCTACTGAACCCTAGATTCTACTAACCCTACTTTAACAAGTGCTGTTAGGATGTGCAAAAGGTATTGGCATAAATTTTACATTTCTTCTATAAGATTTAATGTGTAGGTCATCATGCAGTATATGTGATCGAATATTTCATCATTACCTCTCGAAAGTATTCACAACAAAAATATATACTTGAAAGAAGTATATATTTTTGTTAAATTTATCCTATGGATAGAACAAGTTTAATAAAAGGTCATTTAGAAATGTGTGTATTGTCTATATTGTCTAAGAAAAAAAGTTATGGCTATGAAATTATGAAAGAGTTAGAAAAACACAATTTGAAATTGAAGGGAGTAGGAAGCATTTATCCCATCTTGACTAAGCTAAAAGATCAAGAATGGGTTGATACTTACCGTGAAATGACAGACAACGGGAAAGTTAGAGTTTATTATGAAATCAATAAAAAAGGAGAAGTTTATCTTCAAAAAAAAATCAATGAATGGTTGGAGTTGCAACAAGACATAAAATCCCTACTTCAAAGCGGTCTGGAAGGAGAACTTTTTGAATGAGTATGGAATTGAGTTTAGCAGAAAAACAATATTTAACCGAAGTTCTAAAAGAGTTAAAACAGTATCGTATCAGCTCAAAAGAAAGAAAGAATATAAAGCAACAGCTTTTAGAGCATATTCAAGAATCTCGTGATAATGGAATTGATAGTATAAATGATCTGGGAGATACTACGACATTTATTAAAGATTTTTTAGAGATTAAAGGTATAGATCTTCATTCGGAAATAAAACAAATGCGGAAAAGTCGACCTGGAATATCATTAGTTATTGGGTTTTGTACTTTTATTTTTACCTATCTTGCTTGTCAGCTAATACTATCGATGTTTTTGACAGATTCCTTTAATCCGCAAAAGACTATTGCAACATTCGATTATAATATTGTTTATCAGATTTCTGATGTTGCTTGGTGGAACTTCTTGCTAATCTCAATCAGTATTTCCACTTCCTCTTTAATAGCTTTACTTGCAATAAAAATTTTCGGAGGAAATAGGTGAAATAACAATGAAAAGAAAACCAATATATAAAGCTATATTAGTTTGTTTATTAGTAATTCCACTTTATCTATTTCAACTAGTCTCACCAATCTCCACAGATGCCGCAGAACAAGACGTTAAGAGTACTATAGATAAGTATGTTGGAAACTTTTTAGAAGAGCAGCGAATTCCAGGGGCATCTATTACTATTGTTCATAAAAATGATATCTTTTATTCTAAATCGTGGGGTGTAACAGGAGAATCCGAAGAAAAGGTAACTGCTGAAACTCCATTTGTTGTCGGCTCAATTAGTAAATCACTAACAGGCTTAGCCATCATGAGATTGGTTGATGCAGGCATTATTCAATTAGATGATCCAGTTCAAAAATATATGCCATGGTTTACCCTAAAAGACAAACAAGCCGCTTCTCAAATAACAATTAAACATTTACTTACGCAAACAAGTGGGATAAGCACTTATTCTGGCTTAGCTATATCAGACAAGGAATCTAAAGATTTAAGTGCTATAAAGGAAAATGTGGAAAGTTTATCGAATGTGAAGCTGACTGCTGCTCCTGGGGAAAAACATCAATATAGTAATGCTAACTTTTCTATTCTTGGAGCTCTCATCGAAGAGGTTACCAAACAACCATTTTCTAAATATATGGAGGAACAAGTTTTTTCTCCATTAGGGATGAAAAATGCAGCCGCTAATAGCAACATAGCCTATGAAAAAGGATACTTATCTGGCTATCAATCATGGCTTGGTCACCCTGTCAAAAGTGCAGTCACATTTGATAATGGAGGGACACCCTATGGATATATAACGGCAAGTGCAACAGATATGGTGCAGTACATTAAACTACTTAGTCGCCATGAGCATAACAATTTTTTAAGTAAAAATGCGATGAATCTTTATATATCGCCGTTTGTTCAAACTAGTAAATATCGATATTACGGCCTTGGTGTACGAATCTCATATCCAGAATCCAAAGAAGAAATGATATGGCATTCTGGTTCAAATCCTGACGCACGCTCAGAAGTATTTTATCTACCAGAAACCGATTGGGGCGGGGTAATTCTCACTAACAAAAGTCATATATTAGAGGAAAAGTCACTTCTTTACTTGAAAGAAGGGATTATCAACATTTTAAATGGAAAAGAGCCCGTTGACGCACCTAAATATAAACCTACATCTCAAGTCATAACAATCGCTATTTTATGTTTACTTTTTGTGCTGTTTATTTATCTTCTAATAAAAGTTAAAGCTAAAAATGTGAACAAAAGAGGCGTGTTGGGTATATTCGGTCTTATACTTTTAGTTTTGGCCATTATCTCCATTCCATTATTAAGCTATAATACAGGAACACCTTGGCACACTATTAGATATTTTGCCCCTGATATTGCATTTTTGGTTATAGCACTAGTTACCCTTTTAACATTGAATGGCTTATTATCTATATATATTTCATTTAAACGACGACAAAAAAGACAACTTCTCTAAGTAGGAGTTGTCTTTTATAGTTATGCTTGTATGATCAAGGAAAAAGTTTCATATCTTACAATTGATTCATTCATTGCCTTGACCGTAGCCTGCCTCCGAAGCCATAGCGTCTGCTTTCGTAACATGTACCGTACCAAATGGATGGTTTGGAGGAGCGTATATTGAATAAAGCTTTAGTGGCACATTTCCTGTATTTGTGACGTTATGCCATGTTCCAGCAGGCACTACTACAGCATAATTTTCATAGACTTTTCTTTCATAATTTAAATTGTTTTTACTCGGGCCCATTTGAGCAAAACCCTCACCCTGTTCAATATATAAAGTTTGATCCACATTTGGGTGTACTTCCAAACCGATATTATCACCAACATTAATACTCATTAAAGTAATTTGTGAGTTCTTTCCCGTCCACAGAGTAGTACGATACGTATCGTTTTGCTTAGCTGCATCTTTAAGATTGATGACAAGTGGCTGAGGCCCATAATCTTTTAATACAATACTTTCGCCATTGGAAAAACGAGAAGGTTCAGCTCTGTTCGCGTACCCCGTCTGATAATGAGGTGTCCAATAAACTAGCTGATCTCCATAGTTATACATAGGCATGTTTCCGTAATAAGGAATGTAGTACATTTTCTCAATCCCCTCACACATTATAAGGTTATCCTATGCAACTCGTTCCAGAAATGTACGTATACGTATACGTATTCAATCCTATACGGCTTAGAAATTTTTCTTACTCAAAGGTATCCTCATCTTCAGCATACTCTAAAATATCCCCTGGTTGGCAATGCAAGACTTTACAAATCGCATTTAACGTGGAAAAACGTATTGCCTTTACCTTTCCCGTCTTTAAATTCGATAAATTGACAATCGATATATCCACTGCTTCTGCAAGCTCACTTAATTGCATTTTTCTATCAGCTAATACACGATCCAATCTTACGATAATCGTCAATTCCTTCACTTCCTATACTGTTGCATCATACTCTTCTTGTAAAAAAGAGCCATATCTAAATATCCTACCAATTGTCCAAACTATAAAACTACATAGTAGTATGCGCCAATTCATATCAAAAAATTTAAAAGAAACGGATTGAATCCATTCAATATTGTCTAATTCATTATTGTTTAAAAACATATGTACTACCGTTGAAACCAAGTATGCTTGAACCGTGTTACTTAAAAAACTTAAAATGAATAAACTGCATGCTATTAGCTCTATTCTTTTACTATTTCTAAGAGTAAAGACTCCCCAACAATGACTGATCTAACAAATTTCCATAATAAAATAAAAATTGTCATAACAATCAAAGTAAAGATAAATCGAGTGTAAAATTAAAACGATTGTTTCACTTTTATCATAAACAAAATTCCTCATTTTAAAAAACAGTTATTCCATTAAATTTAAAAGAAATGTCAATGTTGGAATCTAAAACTAGTTTACTAACTTTCTCTCCAGAGACTGTTAAAGCTACAACTAATAAACCAAAGAGTAATAAGATACATGATGCTATGATTACTAAAGTAGCTATTAATAATATATTTAATATTCTCAAGTTCATTTTCATATTACGAATTGCTAACGATTGATCCATAACTGCTGCTAACACCCCTTATTTTTATTCTTTATTTTTATTCCTTCTCCCAATTATTAAAGGATATATTATTTCACACCCCCGTTTAACTAGCCCTAACTTCAAACTTTAAGTTCGGATATAGTATATATATTATAAGCTGATTTCAGCATGATTCCACATAACTATTTAACTTCTTTCAGCGGGCTATTATGCTAAAGGCATAATTAATTAGCAGCTTCATGAACTATTTTTTAAATTCGACTTTTTCTCTAATAAAGGACATACTAACAAGTATAGATTTATCATAAACGAACATTCCAAAAAGTATATAAAATGTCTAGAGCTTGATATAGTATGTATTTAGGAAAAAATCAATTTGTTTTGGTGGTGTATATATGAAGAAGTTCATGATGGATTTTTTAATGATTACGATCGGGGCGTTGCTTTTTGCACTGGCTGTAAACTTATTTGTTATACCTAATGATTTAGGTGAAGGTGGCGTAACAGGTTTAACAATCATTGCCTATTATTTGTTTGGATGGTCGCCAAGTATTGTGAGCTTTTTGCTAAACGCAGCTTTATTAGTAGTTGGCTATAAATTTTTAAGTAGGCAAACGACTATTTATACGATTATTGCAGTATCCCTCCATTCACTGTTTTTACATTTAACAGAATCGTGGTCGATTTCTTCGAATGAAATTATTGTGAACGCTATTTTTGGCGGGGTGTTTGCTGGAGTTGGTATAGGCTTAATTATAAGAGTTGGTGGAACAACAGCAGGTTCAACAATCTTAGCTAGAATGACGAACAAATATTTAGGCTGGAGTATTAGTTACGGTTTATTGTTTTTTGATTTAATAGTTGCTTTTTCATCTTACTTTATTATCGGAGCAGAAGCATTAATGCTTACTGTCATTATGCTTTATGTCGGAACAAAGGTAATGGAGTTTGTTATTGAAGGTGTAAATCCGAAAAAGGCAGTTACGATTATTTCGAAAAAGCCAGAGGAGATTGCCAGTCATGTGAATGGTTTTATGAACCGAGGCGTGACAGTTCTATCAGGCCATGGCTATTACACGAAGGAACAAAAAGAGATTCTGTATATTGTTATTAGTAAACAGGAAGTTGTAAAGCTAAAGAAAATCGTCAAAGAAATAGACACGGATGCTTTTATTGCTATTCATGATGTACGAGATGTTTTTGGACATGGATTTATTGAATTATCTAAGGCGTAATTAAGAAACTGAGAAAACACCTTTTGTTGAAAATGAGGATTATCCCTTTAAAAATCAACATAGAGGTGTTTTTCTATTGACTATTTATACTAATCCCCACGGAGTCGCCCAGCCTCTACCCCTGATGAACCCTTTATCCCCTAACCTGTAAGGAAATTTCAATAATCCTATCTAAAAGTTTTGTATAGGTAATTCCTGCCGACGATGCGCTTTTTGGGAGTAAGCTGTTCTTTGTCATCCCTGGCAATGTGTTAACCTCCATGACATAAGGGATTCCATCCTTGATCATCATATCGATCCTGGCGTAAACATCACATTTTAATGCTTTATAGCAACCTTTTGCTGCCTCGGTAACTCGTTCATGTATGGCAGATGGAAGCTCTACAATTTCCTCTAGCGTAGCGGCATCCTCATATTTCGCCTTATAGTCAAAGAACTGCGCTGTATGTTGAATCGAAATAATCGGTAATAGCTCCCCGTCCAAAATGGAGCATGTTATTTCTTCACCTTCTATATATTTTTCAATAATGATTTCAGCATCCCATTTGAATACTTCCTCAATGGAAGTGAGTAAAGAATTTTTATCATAAACTATTTTCACCCCTACACTGGAGCCACCCGAATTAGGTTTAACTACGAACGGATAGCCCATCTTATCTAATTCATCGAACTGAAGCTCCTCGATATTCGAAAGATGGAGCCAATCCGGTGTTTCAATGCCTTCATAACGTAGAATTTTTTTCGAAACGTTTTTATCCATACACATACTGCTTGAAAGTATTCCACTCCCCGTATACTTAACGCCCATAGCCTCTAGTACACCTTGAATCGTACCATCCTCTCCAAATTTGCCATGTAGTGCTAATAAAGCAATATCAATATCTCTCACCTTTTCAATAAGCTCTGATGTGTTATTTTCATTTAGTTTAATAGCAACCACTTCGTATTTACTCGTATCTATATGAGCGATCATTTCTTTCCCTGTCATAATAGAGACCTGCTTCTCCGAGGAAACGCCCCCCATAATAACGCCAATTTTCATATGTTCAACTCCCTACTTCATTTTTTAAGGTATCACCAATAATCTTAATACCACGCACAATATCCTCTTCTTTTAGCCGAGAAAACCCTAATCGAAATGTGTTACTGCCCTCACCATTGCTGTAAAAAACGTCACCAGGATAAAAAACAACTCTCCTTTGATAGCACTTCTTCAATAGTGTACAAGCATCCATTCCTTCTTCTAACTCAATAAAGAGATGAAGTCCTCCATCTCCTGTCATTCTTTTAAAAGGAATGTATTGATGGCAAGCTTGACGGGCTAATTCATACTTTTTCTTATATACAAACTTAGCCTTTTTTAAATATTTTTCAAAATAACCATCCTGTAAATATTGATAAAGCACAGCCTGATCTAGTGTCGATGTATGAATAGTACGTGCTCTTTTCATACTTTCTAAACAGTGGATGAGTTCCTTATCAGCTAATATCCACCCGACACGTAAGCCTGGAAAAAGAATTTTAGAAAAGCTACTAATATAAATAACATTGTTGCCCTCACCGATAAAAGTCATTAGCGGTGCTAAATGCGAGCCCGAATAACGTAATTCCTCATTAAAACCATCCTCCACAATTGGAATTTGATATTGTGAAAAAAGCCTAATAATTTCAGCTCTTTTTTCAGAAGATGTCACAATACCTGTCGGATTATGATAGGACGGGATTAAGTAGGCAAAATCAAATTCCTTTTCCGATAAGCTTTTCTTAACTTGTTCAATATCGATACCGTCATCCTTCATGTCGATTCCGTGTATGTCAAATCCGTGTAAACGAAAAAGCTTTAATGCCGCATGGTGAGTAGGGTTTTCGCAAATAACACGTCCAGATTTTTTCGCTAAGGAAGATAATAAAATATCTAAGCCCTCGGTAAAGCCATTCGTAATCAAAATATCCTTATTCGAAATATCTACACCCTTCATTTCCATATAGTGAAGAAGGTACTCGATTAAAGGTTTATAGCCCTTTGCATACCCGTAATTCAAAACGATATCTCCTTCAAGGGACATCCGAGTCAGAAAAGCTCTTTTAAAATTTTCAACATCAAAAAGCTTTTCATCGGGAGAAACACTATTGAAGGAAATCATTCCTTTTTCCCAATGAATATCTTGCTTCATTAAATCTAGCTCATCAGCCAACAAGGTAACGTTATTCAGTCTCTCCTTCCAATTAAATTCGACAGATGCAGCTTTCAACGTTTCGACTTTCCCTACAAAATTACCTTTTCCTTTCACTGCATAGATCATGCCCTCTTGCTCTAAATCTGCATATGCATTCAGTACCGTATTTCTACTGATCGATAATAATTTACTAAGTTCACGGGTAGATGGAAGCTTTTGATGCTCCAGCAAGTGTCCCTTCATAATCATTTCTTTTAAATAGTCTTTTAATTGACTATAAACCGGACGATTACCTATAAGCTTAAAATCATTAAACACTTCCTTGACCTCCTTGCTTTATTTTTGCATAACTGTTTCTAACTCAAAAGGTCCACAGTATAGGGATTTTCCCTTCCTTGTGGTATGGTCTGATTCAGAAAAATGCAACCCTTTAAAACGAAGAATTGCACCTCTAAAAGGCTAATAAAAATACATTTTGAAGTCCTTTCTATCAGCTCGTTCTTTAAGAATTATCGTATTTATTTCCCGGGAATAATTGAAAGGAGCTAGCCTCTCTTACCTCCTCCTATTCCTTTTAAATAAACCTACTAAAAATCCTTCTAGACCGAAATATTGATGTTCATTAGATAGGGCTTTCATTTTCCGTATTTCTATTTCTTCTAATGATTGAAATGTTTCTTTCAGTTGATTTTCGGTATATCCTAATCCGCCTTCTAAGCTACGTTTTATATATACTTCTTCATCCGAGATGGCTGAACCACCATATGTACCATGTTCCTCAAATGAGCATAAAGCAAAGTAACCATTAGGCTTTAATAATGTATGAATCAATTCAATATACGTCACACGACGATGAGGTGCTATATGATGAAAACAACCTGAATCATAAATAAAATCAAAGCTCTCTTCTTGTAGATTCAGTTCAAAAATATTAGCGCAAATGAAATCTACATTTACGTCTGCTTCATCAATCCTTTTTTGCGCCCATTGCAATGCATGATCCGATAAGTCGACACCAACAACTGAACAGCCTTGTTTTGCTAAGTAAATAGCATTCCGTCCTGCGCCACAACCTAACTCTAAAACTCTATTTGGTCGAATCACCTTTTTTTCAACATAGCTTACTAGATTTTCATCAGGTTTATTAACAAAAAAAGGTACCGTTTTAAATGTTTGATCATAAAACCCATCCCAAAACCCTTGCGGTTCACGTAATAAATTATCTAATAATCTTAGCAATTGTTCATTTGATTTGATTTGCATTTTACGCCTCCATTTTGCACCTATCCAAAAACTAAATATTCTATATTTTCATTATATGGGATAACCCTCCAAGGATGTTAGCCATCTTTCTTCCAAATATAGATAACTATCTCTCCTTCTATTAGTTTTGACACTTCCTAATGTTCATTGAAATACAAAATGTTACACTTGAAATGGCTAGTATTTTTCACGCTACTTATCGTAAATGGCTCACCGTACGTCAACAAAAACATTACCCCCAAAAGGACTTAACGGCTTAAGCCCATAATTATTTCCACTGTCTGCTTGTAAGGGAGCAATTCATATTTGGTTCCTGAATAGCAAAGGAAGGAGTTATCTAATGAACTTAAATCTCAAAGCATTGTTTTCTACTTACCGTCATTATCGAACAAAGCCAACTGAATTAATGTATGACTTTTTTTATTTCTACCATCGACAAACAAATGAATGGTTTTCTGTTTCAAAGCAAGAGATTTCACAGCGTGACTACCAATGGCTCACTGTTTTTTATACCGAAATCACTTCTAGAATATCTCAACCATCAGAAATCTGGTATGAATTTTTATATTTAAACGGTGACATACCATCTAAACTATCATTTAGCAAAGCTCGCGTTATTCAGCTCATCTTTTTAAATGATAATCCTCCTGCTGAAGAGTTAAAAGAAGCTACTTTAAATTTCTTCCAGCAAGATACGGTAGTACTTCAGGTTGCCACAAATCGCTTTCTATTAATTGAGGCGATGGATCATTCGATTAATAAAAAGGAAGATTTCATTGCACTTATTCGCACAATTGAAACAGATTTTTTCGTTCAAATTCATTTATATCAAGGCGAAACTTATGAAATAAATATGCAATTCCCAAGTAAGTTCCAACGGGAAGCTCAATGGTTTGAGGAATGTTTACATTATAAAAATGCTGAACAGTTTTATTCATTTGAAACGATATTCCCTGTTTTAATAACGCAACAAATGCCTGCTTCCATATTGAAATTTACAGAAGAACAAATCTTAATACCTTTGCAGTCTGATATGGAGTTGCTTGATACAGTCAAGACATTTTACGAATGTGGGTTAAATATTTCTTTGACATCAAAGAAACTACATATTCATCGTAATACGCTTAATTACCGTTTAGCAAAATTTCAAGAAACAACAAATATTTCTACAAAAAATCTAGACGGTGCTATACTCGTCTATATTGCTAGCTTTCTTCGCTCAAAATTACAAAATGCACAAAAATAATAACTGAAAATTATGCATTTTAAATATTTAGTTTCCCCCTACACTTTTTATATACTAAAAAAAACAAACAAAGGGGCTTATAAACATGGAAAAAATCATACTTAAAAATATTATTAAAACATATGATGGCGGTGTAACAGCTGTATCTGACTTTAATTTAGCAATTCAAGATCGGGAGTTTATTGCACTTGTCGGGCCTTCTGGTTGTGGGAAATCGACAACATTACGAATGATTGCCGGCTTAGAGGAAATTTCGTCTGGAGATTTTTTAATAGATGGCAAGAAAATGAACAATGTACCTTCTAAGGATCGAGATATTGCGATGGTTTTCCAAAACTACGCACTATATCCACATATGACAGTATACGATAATATGGCATTTGGCTTAAAGCTTCGCAAGTTTTCTAAGCAGGAAATAAAAGAGCGTGTTCACAATGCAGCTGCAATTCTCGATTTAGAAAAGTATTTAGATCGCAAGCCGAAAGCTCTATCAGGTGGCCAGCGTCAACGTGTAGCACTCGGTCGAGCAATCGTCCGCGATGCAAATATTTTCTTAATGGACGAGCCTCTGTCCAATTTAGATGCAAAGCTTCGCGTACAAATGCGCGCTGAAATTACAAAGCTTCACCAACGATTAAAAACGACTACTATTTATGTAACACACGATCAAACAGAAGCGATGACAATGGCCACTCGTCTCGTTGTAATGAAGGATGGTATAGTTCAACAAATCGGGACACCTGAAGAAGTATATGGAACACCAGAGAACAAATTTGTTGGTGGTTTTATCGGCTCACCATCGATGAACTTCTTTAAAGGAGTATTCCAAGAAAACGGGATTCAGATTGATGATATTACACTAACTATTCCAGCAGAAAAAAGTAAATTATTAAAAGAACGAGGTTATTTACAAAAAGAACTGTTTCTTGGCATTCGACCAGAGCATATTTATGAAAAATCTTCTGTAAATCTCGAACCGTTCTTCACAGCTGTTGACGCGAATATTGAAGTATCAGAATTAACAGGTGCTGAGCTGATGTTACATGCCCAATTAAATGGTCAGCCTTATATCGCGCGGGTGAATTCCGATACCAAAATTACGCAAGGTCAAGTCGCGCATCTACTATTTGACATGTCTCGCGTTCATTTCTTTGACTTAGAAACAGAGCAACGCATTCGCTAAGGTTAAAGCATCCGGCGGATATCACGGGATCGGAAAGGTGTTCAAATTGGATGTTAGCCTAAAATCATCGCATCTATGCGATAACGGCTACCTTACCTGCATCGATAAAAATGTCACGTTCTGGACAGTACCGAAATGAGCGATATCGTGTCGGGCCACCTATTGCTGCCGCTACGTTAGCACTGCGTTTCGCACAAAAAACATCTGCAGGCCTAAGCACAAAGTCGATTCCGGATGCAAGTATACCGAGGCATACTTGATAAATCCGCTTCCCTCCCAGGGGAAACTTACGTAAATTTTACCTTCGTATCCTTTAAAATTATTAATAGAAAAAGGCAGTAAACAAACGTTCATTTATTTACTGCCTTTTGTTATTTTATCGCTGCTCCGTAAAGACCCGCTTCACCTTTATGAATGCTGCTTTCAATGATTTGTTCTTTCCCTGCAAAAGGTGTCCCTACAAAACGCTGCTGAATCGCTACTTTAATATAGTCAATGATTTTAGGATGATGATTAAAAAAGCCTCCTCCTAAAACGATACAATGTGGATCAAGCAGTAATATTATTTGCTGTAACTGTTTCTCTACCGATTGGACTAATGGCTCCAAAATCTTATCGACGATAGAATTCCCATTATAGTAAAGTTCCATCATATCCTTCAATACTATCTCAGAATCACCGAGTAGCTTTCTCCCTAATGTTTCAATTGCTGGGCCAGCAACACTCTCTTCTAGTGTAGTTCCGTCATTATCGACAATACTAAAGCCAATTTCACCAGCTAATCCGGTTCCCCTTAAAAATTCACTATTGACAACCGTACAACAAGAAATACCGGTGCTTAATGTAACATAGACCATTGTTTCTTTGGAGAACTTTCTAGCTCGATATTCTCCCCATGTTGCTATATACACATCATTGTCCATTTTAATATGCGCATGTGGGAACACTTCAGTTAAACGCGTACAAATCGGAAAGTTCTCCCAAGGTATATTATTTTGATAAACCGCGATACCTTGTTCAATATCAACGATACCAGGCACACCAATAGATACCTTTGAAATTTCATTAAACGTAACTTCCTTTTCTGCACATAGCTTTGCAAAGCTATCAATCAAACAAGCAAATAAAGTTTCTCGATTTGTGTTATCACTAGCCACTTCTTTTGTGCTCAATAATCGCTGATTTATATCGAACAAAGCCGCTGCTAATTTTGTTCCACCTACGTCTGCTGCTAAAATGTAACTCATTTTTTCACCGCCAATTTTCTTATCCCGCATTAACTACCAGTAGTGTCCGATTGATTCGGGACAACAGGGTGTTCATTACACAGTAACTTTTACCTCTTTATTATTCACCGAGTGAAGTGTTTCATTTTTTTAAAGGCTTACGACTTGCGTTAAATTACGTGGTTTATCTGGATCATAGCCTTTGAATATTGCACGTTGATACGCTAACAATTGGAAATATGGAACTACTTCAACAAGGCGATTCAAGTCATCTATTTCTTCTGAAAGTCTAATGATTAAATCTGCTGACAAGTCTGCTGAAGCTATACCAACTACACCAACAAAACCACCAAGCTTTTGAATATCCTTTATTAATGCTTGATCGAAGTCCTTCGTTTCTTTTTGTGTAAATAAAATAACGACAGTCTCTTTATCTACAATAGAAATTGGACCGTGGCGGAATTCTAAATTCGAATAGCTTTCACATTCTGTTTGTGTCATTTCCTTTAGCTTTAATGTCGCTTCTTTAGCTAACCCGTTATAAGCACCTGACCCTAAGAAAATAAAACGTTTTTTCGTTAAATCCTCTGTCACTTGCTTTAACTGCTCTCCATTGCCTAATGCTATTTTAACAAGTGCAGGAATTTTTTCTAATTGGTTCATCAGATCAACACGTTGACTAATCTTGGCCGCGTATAGTTGAAGAGCATATAACATATTAGAAAATGATTGCGTCATGACAACACTTTTCTCTGAAATATCGTTTAAGGCAATCACTTCATCTGCTACTTCAGCCATTGGTGTATCACCATTACACGTAACTGCCATTGTACGTATATTCTCTGCTCCGTTCAAATGCTCCAATGCCATAATAATTTCAGAAGTTGTTCCTGAGCGTGAAATACCGATAATATTATACTTTTTATTTGATAAAATGTGGGTATCCGTGTGTAAAAATAGCTCAGATGCTGGGACTGCTACTGCTACTTCCCCTGTAGCCGATTGGTAATAACGTGCAGCTGCAATAGCTAAATAATATGATGTCCCACATCCTGTGAAAAGAGCTATGTCTACAGCATCTTCATTGAACGTAAGCGACTGAACAATCTCTTTTGTTTTACCTAATTGTTGAGCTTGTTTCATAATCTCATTATACGTGTGCATAAATAAAACCCCTATCTCTCTTTAATTTTAGTTATTTGTAACTCTTTTATGAGACTTTGAACAGTCTCCTTTTGTACTTTCGCAATTTCTTTTTCGCCTGCATTTGCAGAGCCACATGCAACAGCCCATTTATATGCCTCCGTACAGTCCACATCTTCTGAAAGCTTATAGACAAGGCCTCCTAAAAACGCATCACCGCTACCAACTGTATTTATAACATTAATTTTCGGTGCATTAACTTGGTAAACACCTGAACGATTAACAAATAAAGCACCTTTTTCGCCCAACGAAAAACATACATGCTCTATTCCTAAATCCTGTATTTTTTCACCAGCTTGAATTAAGTCGTCTTGCGCTACAACCTGTTTCCCGATTAATTGAACAATTTCATCCTCATTAGGTTTAATGATAAAAGGTATTGCTTCAACGCCTTGCTTCAAAGCTTCTCCGCTCGTATCGAGAGCAACCCGAACACCTTTTTGTTTTAATAATCGAATAATCATTGCATAAGCAGCCATCGGTATACCCTTAGGTAGACTTCCTGAGAGCACGAAATATTCAGAACACTCGGCTTGAGTTTTAATCCATTTCAGCATTTCTTGCCATTCATGCTCGTAAATCGTTGGCCCGTCTTCTAAAAGCTCGGTCATTTCCTTCGTTTGCTTATTTGAAACGGTTAGACAAATTCGACTTTCGCCCTCTATTTGAATAAACCCTGTTTGCATGTTCTCTTCCTTTAAAAGTGCCTTTATTTTTTCCCCATTTAGTCCGCCAACGAAACCACCAATGAACACTTCACCACCCAGCGTTTGAATGACACGCGCGACATTAATGCCTTTTCCTCCACCTTGCTGCAGTTTCTGCAATACTCGATTTGTCTTACCAAGCATTAAAGAATTCATTTCATATACTTGATCAATGGCTGCATTTAAAGTTATCGTCGTAATCATTTTTGTAGCATCACAATCTTTTGCTCTACTAACTCAATTAATGCCTCTCGTGCAGGAAGAAAATACTTTCTTGGATCATTTTCTGTCGGATTTTCTATAAAGAAGGCTCTTAATTGCTCGGCAAATAAATCTTTTAGCTCTGTTGAAAAATTCACTTTCGCAATACCGTAATTTACAGATTTACGTACGCTTTCTTCTGGTACACCTGATGCACCGTGCATTACTAATGGCACATTTGTAGCACGATGAATTTCCTGCAGTAGTTCGAATTGTAGCTGTGGTTCTTGTTTATACTTACCGTGTGCTGTGCCAAAAGCTGGCGCGAACGATTGGATACCTGTTTCTTTCACAAAGCGTTCAGCTAATTTAGGATCAGTGAACAAGGCCATTTTCTCGTCAACCGTTACATCATCTTCTACACCACCAATTGTTCCAAGCTCTGCTTCGACAGGCACATTAATTGCACTTGCAGCATCTACAACTCTTTTCACAAGATTAATATTGTCCTCAAAGGGTAACGTAGAACCATCAATCATCACCGACGTATAGCCTGCTCGTAAACATTCCATTACAACTTTATAGGACTCACCGTGATCCAAATGTAGGGCTACTGGTACTTTTGCTTGTTCAGCGGCTGTTTTAGCAAGCGCCATCATATAATGCATTTCTACATATTTATAAGTGCTTGAAGTTGTTTGTAAAATAACAGGTACACCTACCTTCTCTGCTCCTGTAATAACCGCTTTAATAATTTCCAAATTATGCGCTCCGAAAGCTCCAATTGCATAATTATTTCTATAAGCGTCTTCTAACATTTCATTCGTCGTCACTAATGGCATAATCGAGTTCCTCCCTCAATGGGTTGTTGGTATAATTTATAGTATAAAAATTCTGATAACTGATGGAGCATTATTAAAAAGCAATTATGTCAATGAGTTAAAGATGTCTATACAGTAGGAACTCACCGACAAAACAAATGGATGGATTTCCGTTCTGACTGAGCACTTTCCAGAGGTGTCCGATTAGCAGTTTGAGCCAAAAGGATGTAGGTCACGAAGTCGTTATCACAGGACACGATACTTTTAGCCTTTGCTCCTTTATAAGTTTGTTGCAGGATCATCTTTGTGATTGCAAAGGAGTCGCTCAGTCTTGCACGCCAATCAAACACTACACTTAGCATGATACTCCATTTTTATAACGATAAACGGAACTCTTCACGTCTGTGCGAAAGCAAAGTGTCAGAAGCAACGTAAGCAGAAAAAGCACTCGACCCTCAGTAAGTAGTCAGAGAAACAGAAATCACACACATTTAAAATGCCAACATTCACAAAGATTACTTTACCTTGGCCATTTTATTCTTTAATATTTTGAAACTCATAGATAGTAACTATGAATTTAGTTTAATTCTGTATAAAACCGGCAGCGATCGCCTCTTACTATTGAAATGCAAAATTCGACTGGTTTTCCTGAAGTATCAAATGCAGTACGTTCTAGTAATAAAGCAGGTTTTCCTGCCTCCGTTTTCAATAAATGTGCCTCATCTCTACTAATAAGAACAGGCTCGAAAGCTTCTTTTGCCCTCACAACGATAATGTCAAAACGTTGTGCTAATAAGCTATACAAGGAAGAGGAACTAACCTCATGTAATATTTCACTATCCTTGATGATACTTTTTGGTAAAAATGATGATTCTAAAACAATTGGTTCATTATCTGCAAAACGTAAGCGCTTCATTTCAATGACTCGTTCATCTTCACCTATTTCAAGACTGTGCCGAACCTTTGTTGAAGGGAATACTTCCTGAATCTCAAGCACTTCATCTCTTGGGTTTAGACCTTTTTCTTGAAGCACACGACTAAAACTATAAAAACCACCAAGCGATTGTTCAAACCTTGGCTTCGCAACAAAAGTTCCTTTCCCTTGAATACGGTATAGTTTTCCTTCTTGTACTAATTCTTCAATTGCTTTCTTTGCAGTATTTCGACTGACACGAAACATCTCCATCAATTGATTTTCAGAATCAATTTTAT
Source organism: Lysinibacillus sp. NPDC086135 (assembly GCF_044746345.1). Taxonomy (NCBI): domain Bacteria; kingdom Bacillati; phylum Bacillota; class Bacilli; order Caryophanales; family Bacillaceae; genus Lysinibacillus; species Lysinibacillus sp. NPDC086135. The sequence continues at coordinate 55,555 of NZ_JBIVCA010000021.1, forward strand.
CCTCTGGCTTCCACTCACCCGATTGAATCTTAGCAGATAATCTTTGTTTCAATTGATGATATAGCGGGATTACACTAGCTTGATCTAACGGTTTCATCTTCTACTCATCCTTCTCCTAGGTTTTGTTATCAATATATCATCTAATCAAAAGGATGCCTATCGATATATCAATTCTTTTCAAAGGCAAGATTCCCTAAGCAAAAGGTTTTCTCTATTTCCCCCTCAGCATTAAGCCAAATAACATCTGCATCTTTCCCTACAGCAAGAGAGCCTTTACGATTGGAAACTCCTAAATGGATTGCTTGATTTAGAGAAACAAGACGAACTTGTTCGATTAGTGAAAGTGTCAGCCACTCTTCTATGTTTTTTCTTGCTGTATTCATAGTCAAAACACTTCCTGCTAAGGAGCCTGTTTTACGTTGAATACAGCGATTATCAAACACTTCTACTTCTTCGCCACCTAATGTATAAATACCGTCTGGCATTCCCTTTGCACGCATACCATCAGTAATGACAAGCATGCGATTCAAACCTTTCATTTTACGAACCATCAACAGCAAATCTTTATGAAAATGTATATTGTCTGGAATTAGTTCAACATAGACATCATCTTCTAATAGCACTGCCCCTACAACACCTGGATCGCGATGATGAATGCCTCTCATTCCATTAAATAGATGGGTTGCATGTGTAATACCAGCTCTTATGGCACCGATAGTCGTATCATAATTAGCATCGGAGTGACCAATAGATGCAATCACATCTTTACTTTTCAATGCCCGAAGTAATTCAAAATTCACATCTTCCTCTGGTGCAAATGTGACCAGGCGAATTAATTGATTTGACTTGTCATATAAATCATTAAATTGCCTAGCATTTGGTTTTAAGATGGATTCCTCTGGCTGCGCTCCCTTTTTTAAGCGATTAATAAATGGACCTTCCAGGTGAATTCCTAACATTTCAGCTACCGCAGTAGGCTGTTCTTTGTTATAAAACGTAAGTGCTTCGATAGCAGCTTCAATTTCTGACATAGGGCTTGTCGTCGTTGTTGCTAAAAAGGCTGTTACACCTTCGCTTGCTAAATATTTTGCGATTTTTGCATAATTAGCTGGGGCGCCATCCATAAAGTCATGCCCTAAAGCACCATGTACATGTATATCAATCATCCCAGGGATAATATAGCCTTGTTGCTGACAATCAATAATATTGCCAGAAGATGTTAACGGAGGGCAATTATTCATTTCATCAATTACTGCAATTTTCCCGTCAACCATTTGTAAAAAACCATTCGTTAAAATGCCATCTTCCATGACAATATTGGCATGAATGATCCATGTTTTGTTCATGAAATCACCCCTTCATTGGGATAATGTTCTGCTTTTATATGTGCTTCAGCTTCCGTTTTCTTTTTGAAAATATGCGATGACATCCAAGATAAAAATAAAGCTGTTAAACTAACGCCGAAAAACGGCAATAATCCTGGAATCCAACTAAAAATGCGATATAATATGGCAATCCCTACAATAGAACCAATCATTTGAAGTGGATATGCTACGCTAAATAATATCGAAACAGCAAAGTAACGGATGGGTGGTAGCTCATAATGAGCGTATATTTGAAAAATATTCAATACCATAATGCAAAATAAACTACTAATCGTCACAAATAATGTAAGCAATAGTAAACCTGTCACCCCATGAAACGATGAAATTATTTGGAAATTAATTGTTAAAAAGTAGCCGATACCTAAAATGATAATGCCTATTTTATTCGATGAAATAAACTCTATTTTATATGTCTTCCAATATGTTTTGGCAAGTAGTTTTAAATCGTCCTCCCCTTGCAACCTTTTACGTAATGTTGTAAACATCGCAACAGTTGCGGGAGTAATTCCGAATAAAACAAGTCCAAGTAAGGTTAAGCCAATCCACATTAACTGTAACACTGCCAACAATGTTATTAACTCAACTGTCCAGTATAATTTCCCTTTCCATCCTTCAAATTTCATTTACTTTGCCTCCCTACAATAGAAATCCATGCACGACTAAAGTCGCCGCGCATGTCTCATTCTTATCTCACATTAACTGGCAGTAAGGCATCCGCATAAAAAAGAATGAGTACGTTGAAGCACAACTGCCAGTAAATGTTCGATTAGTTCGAGACAATAGGTTGTTGGTCACACAAGCGTTTTCATAGGAAGTGAGCGTTTTAGCCCGTGTTCTTTTATCATTCATCGAGGTGACACCAACTGTATGAAGTTACACTTTATTTTTTTGTACGGTCATATGCTACTTGAGCTACTTCCATATATTTCTCTAAGCCCATCTTCTCAATTGTTTTCTTATAATCATCCCATTTGTCGAAGCTTGTCTTACCTGTAATAAAGCTTGCTGTCATCTCATCCACATATGTTTGAATGTCTGTTAAAATAGCTGACACTTGTTCATTTTCCTCTAATGTGAAGTTCAAGCCTGGAATAATGTCTTCACCTTTCAATGCATATGGCATTACTTGCTTAGCATTGTTAATTGAATTTTCTTTCGCTTCTGCCCCTTGGAAATACTTTTGTGTAACGATTCCAGGGTAGTAACCGCCTGGCCATGTTAGGTAGTCACTTATTGCTTGATCTAAGTTTTTACCATCAGGGTTGTTGGTAATGTTATCTACATACTTTACATTACCTGCTGCATCTTCCTCGTAAGTTACACCTTTAAAGCCCATGAAGAACATTTTTGTTCCCTCATCACCATATAAATGGTCAATCCAACGTACCATTGCTTCAGGATTTTTCGCTTTATCGGTTACAACAAACATTCCTAAATTACCAAGACCGTTAGACATAGCCGTATATTGACGATCTCCATTAGGGCCTTCTAATACAAGCGCACCTACATAACCATCTAATTTGAACAATTCTTGCGGATCTACTTCACTTAGCATACCGAAAGTTCCTTTACCCGCTTCAGCAGCGAATTTTTGAGGCTCTGTTGTAAATACATCTTTATTGATTAAATCTTCATTATATAGTTTATTTAAAAATTCAAGTAATTGTTTGTATTCGTCTGTTGTTGGAACGAAGCGGAATTCTTCAGTTCCTTCTTTAAAGTCTAAATTCGGATTCATCGTTCCTTGTTTGTTCAAGCCGAATGAACCCCTTAAATAATCAATAAATTGCTTTATTCCATAACCAGATCCCCAGCCTTGCTCGTCCTGTTGACCGTTACCGTTTGGATCGTTTTCTTTAAATGCTTTAAGCACTTTATATAAATCTTCTGTCGTTTCAGGTGATTTTAAGCTTAGTTTATCTAGCCATTGCTGGTTGATCCATGGTGCTCCTACACGAAGTGACTCAAACTTTGGATCATAGATTGTTGGAAAACCATAGATATTTCCATCTGCCATCGTAATACCTTGCTTTACAGTCGGGTATTCTTCTAAAAGCTTTTTGAAATTCGGCGCATATTTATCAATATAATCATTTAATGGTATGAATACGCCTTGCTGACCATACTTCAGTAAATCAGTTCTTGAGAATGCCGATGCAAAGAAGATTTCTGGATAGTTCCCTGCTGCTAAAAGTAAGTTCTTTTTATCTGCTAATACTTCGGTTTGAACGGTTGTCCAATTAATATGGATGTTAGACATTTTTTCGTATTCTTTCCATAGCATTAGGCTATTCCAATCTTGTGAAGCAAAAAACTTAGCTGCAAATCCATCTACTTCAATTTTTTCTTTAGCAATAGGCATCCCCGTAGCATTCACATTGTCGGCGTTGCCGCTTGTACTTGCTTTATTTTCTTTATTATCTGAACAAGCTCCTAAAATACTAGCTGCTAACATCATAGTTGCCATCAAACCATATACACGTTTCTTTTTCATCGCCATTTAAATCGCTCCTATTCTTAACCTTTTAATGAACCAATCATGACACCTTTTACAAAATATCTTTGTAAGAACGGATAAAGCATTAGCATTGGTAGATTGGCAATGATTAAAACAGCATACTTCAACCCTTCAACGCTAAGTTTTTGAGCTAGAAAGCTTTCTGAAGTTGCTTGAATCATATCATCGGCTTGTCCTTGAATTAAGATTTGTCTAAGTATAAGTTGGAGTGGAAACTTGCTTTGGTCTTGTAAATAAATTAAAGCTTGAAAATACGAGTTCCAATGTCCTACTGCATAGAATAAAACCATTACTGCCATAACAGGGAATGATAGCGGTAGTACAATACTCCATAAAATTCGAAAGTTTCCCGCTCCATCAATCGTTGCGGATTCCTCTAATTCATGAGGAATCGATTGGAAGAATGTCCGCATAATAATAATGTTCCATACAGCAACAGCATTCGGAATAATCATGACCCAAAATGTATTAATCATGCCTAAGTCACGAATTAATAAGTATGTTGGTATTAACCCTCCGCTGAAAAACATCGTGAATACCATAAATGCCATAATGAAACCTTTACCTTTCAAATCTCTACGTGAAAGAGGATAGGCAGCACAAATTGTCATCACAATATTCAATACCGTTCCGAAAAATGTGTACTTCAATGTATTGATAAAGCCATTAATAATATCTGGATTTTGAAATACCTTTTTGTATGCTTCAACAGTAAATTCCCTCGGCCATAACCACATATCACCCGAGATAACATACTGCGGATTACTTAATGAAGCACTTAATACAAAAAGCAATGGGTAAAGAACGATAATCGCAACAATTGCTAAGAAAATATAATTAAAGATTGTAAACGCTCGATCGCCTTTCGATTCTTTCAATTTCACCACTCCCTTACCATAGGCTTGTATCACTTACTTTTTTCGCTATTTGGTTTACCATAATGAGAAGGATAAAGTTAATGATAGAGTTGAATAAACCTACAGCCGCTGAAAAGCTATACTGCGCTTCTAAAATCCCACTTCGATAAACAAAGGTTGAAATGACGTCCGAAGTCGACATATTTAAATCATTTTGCAATAAAAATACTTTCTCAAATCCAATCGCCATAACTGATCCTACGTTCAAGATAAATAAGATAACAATTGTTGGCATAATCGCTGGGATGTTAATATGAATAATTCTCTGGAATTTTGAAGCCCCATCCATCATTGCTGCTTCATGCTGCGCTGGATCTACCGCCGATAAAGCTGCAATATATATAATGGAACTCCACCCCATTGTTTGCCATACGTCTGATAGTACATAGATTGACTTAAACCATGCTGGCTCTGAAATGAAATCAATCGGCGTACCACCAAACAACGTGATAATTTGGTTAATCATCCCGTCTGACTTTAAGAAAAGTAATAACATACCGACAACGACTACTGTTGATAAAAAATGCGGTGCATAAATAATTGTCTGTATAAACTTTTTAAAACGCAGACTTTTCACTTCATTTAACAGTAACGCAATAATAATCGGTACAGGGAAAGATACTAGTAGCGTAAATACACCAATACCAATTGTATTTTTAATTAATCTCCCAAAATAATAACTGTCAAAGAAGCGTTCAAAATGCTTAAAACCTACCCATGGACTACCAGTAATCCCCTTTGTAGCAATAAAGTCCTTAAAGGCAATTTGCAAACCGTACAACGGGTAATAATGGAAAATCAAAAAATAAAGGATCACAGGGACTAATAATAAATAAAGCTCCCAATTTTTTCTGATAGACTTCTTCCACTCTATCCAGTGATTCCTCTTTACTTTTGATTGCTTTTTGAACAAACGCTTTGTTTTAAATGGCTTTTCTTCAACAGTTGTTTCATCCAAAAGCGTCATACATACACCCCCTATTTATCAATGCTGTAGAATAGTAGATTCCTGTGAAATTTCAACAACTCTTCCCCCATTACGGAGCGATTCCGTTGCCGCACAGCCAACTGCTACGCTCATACGGCCAGCAAATGGAGTTGTTAAAGGCTCTTTATTGTAAAGTATTAACTCTACGAAATCTTGCGCAATTTTAGGATCTGCTCCCCCATGGCTTCCTTCTTCGGGTTTCATTTCATAAACAACATCACTAAGCTCTTCCCAGGAATTAGATTTACGTGTCTTCAAATAAATTTTATTGTTCACATCATCATTTTCGATACGCCCTTTCGTACCGATAAATGTATAATTTCGTGAATAATCTGGGGTGAAGTGACATTGTAAATAGGAAGCTTTTATACCACCTTCTAATTCCATAATGAGCATGTTATTATCCTCAACATCAATTTCTTCTCGGAACGCACATTCCGTGAATGTATGTGGGACATATTCTGGACATGTTGTTTTCTGGTCACATGTTGGACATGTTAACGTATTTGGTTTATCTCCACCGTAATAATCTAAGCTACCAAATGCAGATACTTTCGTCGCATGTTTTCCAGAAATCCAATGAATCACATCTAAATCATGTGAGCCTTTTTGCAGCAACAGGGATGTTGTATTTTTGGAATTACCGTGCCAATCATGATAATAGAAGTAACCGCCAAAGCCAACAAAGTGGCGGACCCATATGGCTTTTAATTCTCCAATAGCGCCCGAATCGATTAAGCCTTTCATCGTTTGATACATACTCATATATCGCATATTAAAACCGACCATTAGATGCTTCCCTGATTTTTTCCATATATCTAAAATTCGATCGCATCCCTCCACTGTAATCGCTAAAGGTTTTTCAGCATATACGTGCTTTCCTGCTTCTAAACAAGTAATAATATGCTCTTCATGTAAATAATCCGGTGATAAAACTGCAATAGCATCAATATCGTCTCTTGTTAGTAATTCCTTATAATCCTTCGTTAAAAATAAAGGTGTTTCAAATTTTTCTTGAAATTTATCTAAACGTTCTTGAGAAATATCAGCTAAAGCAATAATTTCTGATTCCCCATCAGGCTTATGCCAGTATTGCGCTAAACCTCCTCTTAATCCAGCTCCGATTACTCCAATGCGTACTTTCTTCATTGATTTTCCCCCTCTAAAAATCCTGCATTCAATTGTATTAAGTAAACGTTTACATTTAATACTGATTTTCCCAATCATCCACAACAACACAACTACATGTCAACACGTTGTAGGTACAAGTTAGATCAAAATAGTATAGCGAATATTCCAAAAATTAAGATGAAATAAATATATAATTCTAACCATAAATATGTCAATACCCCAAATTTAGTCATAATCTCTTCTAGAAAAGTTGACTCATTCAAGAATACAGAAGATTCAATATATTTCCGAAAGCTCAACCCCCTCTGTAAAAAAAGATATAATTCCCTCGCAATAAACTAAAATTCCCACCTTATAATGGTAATCTATAGATTATATAATATAGGTGCAGGGATATTACACCATTTATTATAGGTTACATAATATTTATGGATATTTTCTCTAAATTAATCACACTAAACATAAGTTAAAGTGAAGCTTTAATTGGAAGGGGTTTTCTTCATCCTCCACCGATTATTAGTCTTCATCAATCTGGCTTTTACGGACGGTACAAGATACACTACCGCCCGTTAATGTAGGATTAAAACAGAAAGGAGTTACAACATGGAAGAAATCTTGACGATTACGAATTTGACGAAGAGTTATGGTAGTAAGGAAATATTAAAAGGGATCGACTTGCACGTCTCGCGAGGAGAAATAATTGGTTATATTGGCCCGAACGGTGCAGGTAAAAGTACCACTGTCAAAATCATTTTGGGGATCGAAGGTGATTACGGTGGAAAAATTAAGCTTTTCGGAGAGAATATCGGAAAAGACAGCATTGAATATAGACGGCGAATTGGCTATGTACCAGAAATAGCAGATGTTTACGATAATTTAACTGGTTACGAGTATTTAACCTTCATCGGCCAGCTTTATGGTCTTGAATTAGAAATCGCTGCGGATAAATCAAAATCCTTAATGGAATTGTTTGGTGTTGGTGAAGCGTATCATTCAAGGATATCTTCTTATTCAAAAGGGATGCGGCAAAAGCTATTAATTATCGCTAGCCTTATACATAATCCCGATTTGTTATTTTTAGATGAACCGATCAATGGATTAGATGCGAATAGTGTGATGATCTTTAAAGAAATTTTGCTTCAACTGGCTGCCCAAGGAAAAACTATATTTTATTCCTCTCATATTATGGATGTTGTCGAAAAAATCAGTAGTCGCATCATCCTGCTGAATGATGGGAAAATTGCTGCCGATGGGACATTTGCCCAACTACAGGCAGACAATACCGAAGGAACTCTGGAAAAGATTTTCAACCAATTGACAGGCTTCCATGATCATCAGGAAATTGGTGAAAAATTCGTTTCTATTGTGCAAGAGGTATGATCATGAAAGATTTCAAAACTTTACAAGTGCTTGATAAGATACAATTTGTTTTTGTGAAAATGGGCGTCGATTATGAAATGATGAGAAAAATCCTCCATATTAAACTAACAATGGATGAACGTAAAGTACCGACAATATTTAACCAAGCATCAAATAAAAACAACAAAGAGCAAAAGAATGGCTACATCAAATCTTTATGGATTTATGTTTTAATGGGACTTATGCTAGTTCCTTTTATGGGGTTTGGTCAAAACTATCTTTTCCAAATGAGTATTGCTTATGCAATGATTATTTTTATTATCATGACAACATTGATTTCTGATTTTTCTTCGGTACTTTTGGATGTACGGGACAGAAGTATCCTATCAACCAAGCCTATCTCTGCTAAAACGATCAATGCGGCCAAGTTTATGCATATTTTCATTTACTTGACGTATTTAACTATTGCATTCACTGCCATTCCCCTTATGGTGGGCCTATATAATCAAGGGATTGTATTCTTTATTTTAACTGTGCTCTTACTAGTTTTAATTAATATTTTTATTGTTGTATTAACTGCAATTTTATATATTGCTATTTTAAGATTCTTTGATGGAGAAAAGCTGAAAGATATCATCAATTATGTACAAATCGGCTTATCATTAATGTTGATGATTGGCTATCAAGTTCTTATTAGATCCTTTGAATTCGTTAATTATGATATGGCGCTAGCATTTCATTGGTGGAGTATTTTTCTAATCCCTATGTGGTTTGCCGCTCCTTATGAACTACTACTAAACGGTGACAACTCTTTATTTACAGTGGTGTTCAGTATGTTTGCTGTCGTCATGCCAATCATCTCGATATGGCTTTATCTAAAGTTGATTCCAACTTTTGAACGAAATCTGCAAAAACTATTAAACACAAGCAAATCGAAAAAAGATAAGAACAATCGACTTAAGACTCTTTTGTTAACAATCATTTGTAGAACGAATGAAGAAAGAGCTTTCTACCGCTTTGCTTCCCTTATGATGAAACAGGAGCGAGAGTTTAAACTGAAAGTATATCCATCTTTAGGATTTTCTTTTGTCATTCCGTTTATTTTTATGTTTTCCTTTTCAAGGCACGAAGGTGTTGATTATGCCGTTAGCATGGGCTATTTAAATATTTATTTCAGCATGCTAATTATTCCTTCAGCTGTACTCATGCTTGGACATTCAGGAAAATATAAAGCAGCTTGGATCTATAAAGTCTTTCCAATCAAAGACTATACAAACTTGAAAAAAGGAAGCTTAAAAGCATTTTTGATGAAGTTGTACATTCCATTGTATATTTTTCTAAGCATCATTTTCTGCTTCATTTTTGGTACGAGAATTATCTTAGATTTACTGATTGTTTTAGTAACAAGCTGCATGTACACCGCCATTTGTTACATCGGCATGGGAAGCAACATTCCTTTCACAAAGCCCTATAATGAAGTTGGCGATGCGCAAAGTTGGAAAACACTTATATTGCTTATCCCATTAGGTGCTTTGGCGGGACTGCATTACTTCCTGACTTCTCATACTACTTATGGGGCAATCATTTACTTAATCGTGCTTGTCATCACGAATTTCGTTCTATGGAAGCTTGCCTTTAAGCGTACGAAAACGGCTTGAGCCTGAGCTCAAGCTGTTTTATTTTAAAAAGCTTTTCTCTCATATATACGAATAGATAGTAGCCATGACCCAATAAATAAAGTAATAACCGTAATGCTAGCTACAAAATACATTTGCGTTTCTTGTAAAGTCAAGAACCTTCGTGCTAATTCTCTTAATAGATCATTTATAGGAACTAGTAAACTAATTGTTAACATATAAATACCAAATAAAACACTTAAAGCAATCAATAAATATTGCGTTTTAAATTTATAGGAGATTGGAAACATGAATGATATAGCGACCATCACTAGACCAATAATAAGCAACATTTCTTTCCATATAAAAAGATCCCCTTTTCCATTTATGAGGAAATCCCCCACATAAATCATGAAGATAAATATTGTTGTAAATATCAGTGAACCTATATATTTTGAACTGACAATTTCCTTTCGCGTATATGGTAGAGAATTAAGCAGAATATTAGCATTGTCTTTTTCATCGTAAGCGAAAGCATTTAGTATAAATATTACACTATAAAGAAATCCCAAAAATAGTAGGGAGGGTACACCTGCCCATAAGTAGATTATTATAGTAGCAATGTAAAATAAAATTAATTTCTTTTGTATTAAAACATCCTTAAGTATAAGGTTAATCATCCAATTACCATCCTTTTTTCCTATATTACATACTATCTTTGAACTTAGGCTTCTTCACAATAACCGTATCTCCAAATATATTCACCACACCATTTAACAGCTGTCTCCTTCACTCATCCTCTGAATACAATAGTGTGAGCATTTCTTTGAGCTCTGCTAAGCCAATATTCATTTCTTTAGCATTTTGGATGGCAATCAATAGATTTTCTTCGATTACCTTTACTTTTCTTTCTCTCATCATTTCCGTATTTTGCTCTGAAATGAACGAACCTTTCCCCACAATAGAATAAATAAATCCGTTTTTCTCTAGCTCTTCATAAGCGCGTTTTGTCGTAATAACGCTAATTTCTAAATCTTTTGCAAGCTGTCGCATAGACGGCAATGACTGCCCCTCTTGTAATTCACCTGATAAAATTAGCTTTTTGATTTGACTATAAATTTGCTCATAAATCGGTTCTTTTGAGCTGTTTGAAATAATAATTTGCATGCAAATACCTCTTCTTTATTTTTATGTGATCAGCACAGAAGACGTTGGTTATTCTGTTAGCATGAGCAATTTTTATTTCAGCATGCTAATTATTCGTCAATTGTACTTATGTTTGGACATTCAGGGAAATATAAAGCCATTAGATTTATAATGTCTTTCCCATAAAGATTACATTGTCTATTGTTTAGAGTATAATTTTCTGCCTCACGAAAATTATCTCAGAGTTATTAAATATGTTAACATACTGTCATTTGTTATATCGGCATCGGAAGCCACGGTCGGCGATAGAACATTGTGTTTAAGCGTACTTAAACAGCTTGAGCCTACATCAACGGGCTCAAGCTGTTTTATTTCAAAAGACTTTTTTCGCATATATTCGAATAGATAGTAGCCACGATCCAACATATAAAATAATGATTGTAAAGATAGCTACAAAATACATTTGTGTTTCTTGTAAAGTCAGAAACTTTTGTATCAGTTCTCTTAATGTATCATTAAGACTAGGGAACAAATATTTAATGGTTACCAAATATATACCAAATAAAGTACCTGAAGCAATCATTAAAGATTGTGTTTTAAATTTATAACAGATTGGAAGTATGAATGATATAGCGACCATAACAAGACCGATAATTATCACTATATCTTTCAATAAAACCAATGTCTCTTTTCCGTTTAAGAAGAAATTACCTAAATAAGTAATGATTATAATTAGTGATGTATATATCAATGAACCTATATATCTCGAGCTAACAATTTGCTTTCTCGTATATGGAAGCGAATTAAGTAAAATATTAGCATTATCTTTTTCATCGTAAGAAAAGGACATGGTAATAATCGCTAAACTATATAAGAATCCTATTTTTACTAGGGACACATTTATTAATAAATAAAGAATAATAGTAGCAATGTATAATAAAATCATTTTCTTTTGTATTAAAATATCTTTAAATATAAGGTTAACCATACAATCACCATCCTTTTTTCGTATAGTACATAATATCTTCAAGCGTTGGTTTTTCCACAATAACAGAATCCCCAAATATGTTTGCCACACGATTTTTATCCGCTGTTAATGCCTCAAAGCCTGCGTTCGATTTTCGAATCGCCACAAACTCTCGTTCCGTTTCCTGATCCAATAAATTCAATGTCCCTTTGACAATAGCATATTCCTCTTCAATCTTATAAAACTCCTTCGTGAATATATGTTCACCGTTATGAACAAAGGTAATATAATCCGCAATTCGGTCTAAATCTGTTGTTATATGTGTCGAGAAGAAAATCGTTTTATCTTCATCTTGCATTAATTCATGTAGAATATTTAATAGCTCTCTACGAAATATCGGATCGAGCCCAGCAGTTGGTTCATCCATAATAATTAATTCTGCATGATGAGCTAGCGCTATGGCTAACGAAGCTTTCATCTTCATTCCCTTTGAAAAGGTCTTCATATATTTGTTCAATGGTAGTTCAAACTGATCAACATAACGTTGAAAGGCGTCATCATCCCAGTTTTTATAGGCTGGTTTAATAATCCTTTTCATATCTTTTAACGTTACATTTTCATAAAAAACGTTTTCATCATAGACAAAACCAATACGTTCCTTTATTTCTTTTTCATGCTTCTTATAATCCATCCCAAACACTGAAACAGTACCACTATCTTGCTTTAGCAAGTTCATAATCAATTTGATTGTTGTAGACTTTCCTGCACCATTGCCCCCGATAAATCCAGTTACAAAGCCCTTTTTTACGTTAATAGAGAAATCTTTTATCTGAAATCCCTTAAAAGATTTATGAACATGCTGCAATTCAATGACATTTTCCATCTTTCACCCTCCGTATGCAATAATGTAAGCATTTCCTTGAGCTCTTTAAGGCAAATACCCTTTTCTATATAATGTGTATATACTCTATATACAATATATACACATCAGACATATTTTGCAAGTAATAAATTATGATTGAAAATAAAAAAACAAAAACATGAGATTGTTAAATCACAAGCTCATGTTTGCTGTTTTTAATTATTTAGTTGATAATACTGCCAATTATGACCCCTAATTAGCTTTAGCTAACTATTTAATTGGAGCATTATTAATTGTTGATAATACTTCATTCACCTCGAAGATCTTCCCACGAATATCGGTAATGCCGAAACTTATTAATCGTTCTGAATGCATAGTTAAATATTTCTCAGCAGCTGTTTTGGTTTCAAATAAATATATCCCACCAGCTTCTTTAGTCGCAGCATTCTCAGTCCAAACCTTCCAAATCATACCCGACTCTTCGTTAATACTTTTTGCTAAATCAGCAAATGCCTCGGACATTTCTTCACCGAATGGCCCGTCCATTGTAAAATCAACTTGTAATAAATATTTCATGATTAAAACTCCCACTTTTATTTTTTCTATAACAATTAGTAATTTTTATGGTTCTTCATCATGATGTGTGGTGTTGATTTCCGTTCCGAGGGCGCTTTGTAGCTGCCGCTTCGCTTTCGCTACAGAAAACATTGTAGCTGCCGCTTCGCCTAATATAACTTGTCGTAATGATCGACAAAAGTATCGCTGTAATAATTGAAAAAAGTATCATGATTCGTTTAAACACTATCTTTCAACTACCCCTCTGAAGGATTTTTACTAGCGTTCCAACATATAATCGATAAATTGCAGCTTTTTGCCATTCATTTCGAACTTATTATCACTTATAGACACTTGTTTAAAACCATTCTTTTCAAGAACCCTTTGAGATGCAATATTATTTGTTGTTGTTTTTGCTTTAATCTTTTTGACACGGATTTCTGTTTCTAATAGTAGTTTTAAGGCTCTAGCCGCTATTCCTTTGCCCCCATATTCTTGTCCCACTCTATAACCGACTTCTGCTATATCATTCGTTGTATCTATATCTACTAAATTAATTCTTCCAACAATACTGCCTGAGTTATCTCTTATTAAGTAGAATTTCGATTTATTTTCTTGTTGTTCTGTTAAAAGCTCCCTATGTCTTATTTTAAATGTCTCAAAATTATAATAGTCTTCTCCACGACCAGGTACCATTTGTTCAAAAAATAGTCTATTATTCTTTTCAAACTCAAACAATTCTTCTGCGTCGCGTTCTTGTAAGCAAATAATTGAAATTTCCAAGCTAATTCATCCCCTCATCTTTTATGCTTTAAATCCAAATTTGGAAGATAAAAGCAAAAAATAAACTCTTTACGATATCATACCTAAGAGTTTGTTTTTAATCTATTGGAATCTTGAAATGAAGAAATGTATAACCATTCGAATAAAGAGAAAAATCAACCATCTAAATCTTTTAATCGTCTCCGAATAGTAGCTTCTGAAACGCGAAGTATTCGTGCAATTTCCCGATTACTTTTTCCAGCATCCTTTAAATGTAGCAACTTCGATTCGTTTATGGCCACTTTTGGCCGTCCATTTGAATTTCCCCCTCGCCATTCCTTATTTTTCTTTTTACTTCTCAAAAATTGCCCTAGCATTTTCTCACCTTCTCATGCGTCATAACTCTAAATTATCAGTTATATAGCCTCTTTATAAAAAAGAAAGTAGACCTATATCTACTCTCTTGATTGTTTAGGAAAAATATAAAAATAAAAAACGAAACCAATAATAATTGCGGGTGGTAAAGCAATTCCTATATTTTGGACAAATGCACTTGCAAGTAGTTTTAAAATCTCAACAATATCTTTAGATAAAATATTTTGATACTGTTCTGCATCTGTCAAACCTTTAATCATTAAGGTTACAGCAAAAATAATGATATAACTAATTAAGCTATAATTAATACTTAACTTTATTTTTTCTTTATCATCGTTCTTTTCCTCTAATAGCAATGTTTCCACGCTGATATCAAGAATCTCCGATATTTTCAGCATATTTCTCTTACTTGGATAACCATTTCCAAGTTCCCATTTGGATATAGACTTATCACTTACTTCCAAAATTTCAGCTAGTTCTTGTTGGGTGATTCCTTTTTCTTCTCGATATCTTTTTAGTTTTAAACTTAAAATATTTTTCTCCATTTTATTTCCCTCCCATTACCTTAATTTATGGTTATTATCACATATTGGGATTTCTATTTACAGGAATTTTAGAAAATAGAGAAAAATAGACCGCTATATAAAAGTGCGACAAAACTCATTAAATAGGTTTTCGTCGCACCTTTTATTGGAAATCTATCTGAAATTACCTAAACCTTATATATTATTTTTCGGAAACTCCGTATGCAACAAGCTATAGATCAACATATCTTTACATTCTCCAGTAACACTATGGCATTCAAATTGTCTTAAGCAGCCTTCTTCCTTAAAGTTGAATTTCGACAATAGTTTCTTTGAAGCTATATTTTCCTCTGTAACAATTGCCTGTATTCTTACTAAACCTAACTGATCAAATCCTATTGATAATACTGCTTTAACAGCTTCCGACATAATACCTCGATGCCAATAGTCTTCAGATAATTCATAACCAATTTCAGCTCGTTTGCCTTCAAATTCACTTAAAAAACGTGTGGTTGATTTCCGTTCCGGCTGGGCGCTTTGTTGCTGACGCTTCGCTTTCGCACAGAGCAAAGCTTCCTGGGGGCGTCCGATGAGCCGCTTCACTCGCGTTGCTCGCTCCAGGGTCTCATCTGTGACGCTAATCCCCGAGGAGTCGCCCAGCCTCCACTCCAATCAACTTATATACATAGCATACGTTTTAACTAATGTCACCCACTGCTTTTGGTGATGATCCCCATATTATCCAAAAACACAAAGAGATTTTATAGATTCCCGTTCGCTTTATTATTGATAAACAAACGAAAAAGTACATTAGCGATATAGCTGCCAATGTACTCCTAAATATTTAAATTATCTATTATTCTTTACTTATTAATATTAATTCTTCATAGCCCTTTATATGTAAGCTTATTTGTTTTTCTTTATTCCAAATACTATAAGGATAAACTAAGCTAACAACGGTTTTTCCATCTTTCAATTCTATATTGGCTCCTCGTGCATAAAAAGACTCTCCCTTTTCATTAGTTAATGCCCATTCAAAAAATTGATTTTCATCCTCGGAAAGATCTGCGTCGACCATTAAAGATACATGCATAGAGCCATTCGTAAGGGTTGCTGATTGAAGTTGAATGCCCTCAACAGCATTTTCTGCTTTAAAAGGTTGCGTTACTATCGTTGTTGGTGTCAATGTAAACGACCATTTTCCATTAACAGTGACCAAACCTTCCTTTTTCGTCGAAAAATGGATCGTTTCGATTATTAATTGAGCGTTCTCTAAGGAAGGCCATGCCATTTCGTTGGACTCTAGTAAAAGTTCTAATATCATAGATTGATCGCTTTCTTTTAGCATATTCTTGTAAGGGCTTGCCGAAATGTCTGTTGGAGCGAGAGGCTTTGTATCTGAAATAAGGGAATCAATTTCTGTTCCTTTAGAATCATACATACGATATTCGATGAATACGTCGTAAATATCTTTTATATCAATATCTTTTGGTAAAATTTCCATTGCCAACCCTACTCGATAGGCATCAGCAAATGTATTTTTAAGTGTAACCGTAACATCTTGTGAACTTTGCGATATACTAACATATTGTACCTCTCCGTTTTGACTAGCAAGTTCAATCCCAGCGTCCTCGAACCCTAGAAACGCTTTTAGTTTGGCCATTGCTGTATCATTAGACAAAATCATACCCAAAGCGAGCACTGCACATGCAGCCGCAGCTGAAATAGGCTTCAACCAACTTTTTTTTGTCTTTTTCTTGGATTGAGAGCGAATCTCTATATAGGAACGATCAAAAGCTTTTTGCACAATATCCGGTATTTCTTGTTCTCTATTCATTTCCTCATGTAAACGGTCGTCTAATGATTTTTTCATAGTAATTGTGCCCCCTCAACATAATAATTATTTTTCAAATATTGCTTTGCTCTAGAAATCCTCGACTTAATCGTCCCTTCTGATTCATGAAGAAATTCGCTAATTTCCTTTGTCGTGAGTCCATTCACATAATAAAGCGTTAAAGCAATGCGATAGCTTTCATCTAGACTTTCTAATGCCTCATCAAGTTCAAGTGAAATTTGATCTTGGTGTCGTAGTTCATGCAATGTCGTCACATTTAGTGGTACAGTACGCTGACCCTGCTTCATAAAGCGATAGCAGTTATTTAAAAGAATTCGACAAAGCCATGTATGAAAATATTTTGCTTCTTTTAGAGAATCTATTTTTTCAAACGCAGTCAGTATTGTGTCCTGTAAAAGATCTGCAATATCCTCATCTTTCAAACCAAGTCGTTTTGCTGTCCGGTAAAGCGTCATTTCGTATTGACGGATTAATTGTATAAACGCTTCTCCATCTCCCTTCTTTGCTTTTTTTACAAGAAACTCGGATCGCATATAATCACCTCTTTTTCTCTTTACATACCGTTAGAGCATTTTGATTGATAGTTAGTTGCATCGATTTATTATTTTATTACACTAAAAAACCGACGAAATAAAGGTCGGTTGCCGCCTGCTATTAATTTAAAACGATTAACACTGTTTACTCTCCCGAAATAGGTATTTCCGATCTGTTCAAGGTTTTATAAAGTTGTCGAAAAATTGAAGGACTATAAGCCCCTATTTTGTCACAAAATAAGTAACAAGTCTCTCAATATATTATTGACATTCCTGCTTCATTCCATAATACTATACTTAAAATTTGAGTTTTTTTAGGTATAAAGTTCCGACAAAACTCAAAGGAGGAAACTATTTGAAAACCAGAAGCATTAAGCGACGATTATTGTTTTTTACATTAAGTTTGCTGTTATTGTCATCCGTAGTTAATTCCGTATTAGGTGTATGGATTGTTGGAAAAAATAGTAAAGAAGTTTTAATTGAAAAAGCTAATGAACAGGTCTATGAAATCGCCAAGCAAGCTGAAACTATATTAAATTCTGAGAACGATCCCATCCCATCTTTACAAGATTTTGTGGAATCAAAAGAACAACAAGAGAATGTGACTTATGCTATTGTCATTGATAACAATGTAAAAGCTGTAGCGCATAGTGATAAAGGGAAATTAGGAAAAACATATGAGGATGCATACACAATCGATGGTGCTAAACACGGAAAAAAGCAATTTAAGAGATGGTATGCTGAAGTTCAAGATATTTGGACATACGACATCATGGAGCCTATATATAAAGATGGTGAACTTTATGGCGTAATTGACATTGGGGTGCCTGAAAGCGGCATTCAATCTATTACAAACTCTGTACTAGGCTATCAGATTGTTACAGGCATAGTGAGTTTTATCATTATAGGTACTTTAATGTGGTGGATTATTGGTCGCATTGTTGCTGCCATTAAGAATCTCGAAAAGGTTATTCATCAAACTGCAAGCTTAGACTTTACTGAAAATCCTGAGTTAGATAAGCTATTAAATCATCAAGATGAAATTGGTCTTATGGCAAAAGGCATCTCTAGCATGCGCTCTGCATTAAAGAATGTTACCGTCAACATACATAACACTAGTTCCGAGTTATCAGATTCCTCTAACATTCTTATTCAAATCGCAGAAGATACGGTACGTACGACTGACGAAATTAGCTCAGCCATTAATGAAATGGCAAAAGCTACAGAAGAGCAAGCTCATGATACAGAAAAAAGTGCAGAACAATTAAATCAACTATCTGGAAATATTGATCGTGTTATTGAGCATACAGAGAAGATCGCTTCTATGACAGAAGATATTGGTCATTTAAGTAATCAAGGTGTAGAAACTGTCAACCAACTCTCTGTTTGGTCAGAGAAAAATCGCGAATCTTCACAACAGGTAAGTAACATCGTTCAAGAAGTAGATAAAACTTCATCTGATATATCAAGTATCGTTAATACAATTACAGATATCGCAACTCAAACAAATTTATTAGCTCTGAATGCATCCATTGAGTCCGCTCGCGTCGGTGAAGCCGGTAAAGGTTTCGCGGTTGTCGCTGATGAAATTCGAAAATTATCGGAACAGACATCTAATGCTACTGAGGATATTAAGAATAAAATCTCTGCAATTCAGGATATTTCTAAAAGTGCTGTGCAGGAAATTAGTACAAGTCTTAGTATTGTCGAACAAAATGCAAAAGCTACAAAGGATACTAGCGAAATCTTTCATACAATAAAGGTAGCGCTAGATCAAACGAGTGAAGTGGCACAAGGGGTGAAACATTTATCTCATGAGATGGATGAACGCAAGGAGCAAATCATTAGTGCCGTACAAAACATATCTGCTTCTGCAGTAGAAACCTCTGCTGGAACAGAACAAGTTTCCGCTTCCGCAAATGAACAACTTAAAAGCATTGAGACTGTCTCTGAAAAAGCTAAAGACCTAAATGCTATTTCCGATGCTTTAAGAGACGAAATGAAAAAATTCACTATTTAATATAAAAAAGCTGATTCAATTATGAATCAGCTTTTTTAGCACATATCTCTATATCAATTTACTTTCTTTCAGTAAATCATAGATGATTGTGTCTTTCGTTTTATGAATACCAAATTTACCTATTTGTTTTAACATAAATGGAGCATCTACATCTGTTAATTTTTTACCATCAAGTAAACGAGCAGTTGAAGATAATAAAGTACGAATGTCAAAAGTAGATGCAAATACTTCTGGAACGCCTCGATCAATATCTAATAATTGATAAACTGCTTCCATCGCTGTTCTCACTGAATACTCAGTTGTAAATACAGTGTCTCTTTCTGTTTCACTAAAGTTTCCAATGAAGGCTAGGTTAGCAGATCCATTAGGGACAACTAAAGGACGATCTCCCATTGCTCTAGGCATGAAGTAAGATGTTATATAAGGCATGTAACATGGGATTGTATTACAAGAATTTTGTGCTATATCCGGTATTTCGTCTACAGGCACACCCATATGGTATAACCACTCTTGTGCGATCTCAATTCCTGAACATTCCGTGATACTCTTTTTAATAAAATCACCTGGTTTATTAGATAGTAAACCATAAATCCAAACTACTAATTGGTCTTTTGGTTGATTTTTAAAATGCGGTTGTCGGTTCAGCGTATAACTTAGCATCCAATTAGAATCTGTAGCCGTTACAATACCACCTGTAACTACCTTGCCTGCATACGGATCTCTTTTACTAATTTTTTCAATATACGGAGCAACTCGATCATCCAAAGTAGTTAGTGTCGCTGAAACAAACCAACTTTCTTCTGGAAGGTTATCGCAGAATTTTTCTGGTTTACCAAAATCAGAATCTTGGGAAGCGATGTTTTTCCAAAGTGACCAACTTCCTCCTAAATCAGTACTTATAGGGGCTGGTGTATTGTTGTCACCATAAGTTGTACTCTCCGTGATACTACCATTTGTTACAAACACTAATTCATTTTCTGTTAGCTCAATATTCTTTTTCACACCATTTTGTTTTAACACTAAAGTATGGGCTACTTTTTTATCGCCAACTTTATCAACTAAAACATTCTCTACAACCGTATTGAATTGGAAATCAACATTATGACCTTCCAAATATTTAATCATAGGAAGTACTAAAGATTCGTACTGATTATATTTTGTAAATTTCAAAGCAGATAAATCAGGTAGACCCCCAACATGATGAATGAAACGCATAATATAACGACGCATTTCCATTGCAGAATGCCATTTTTCAAAAGCAAACATCGTAGACCAATATAGCCAGAAATTCGATTCAAAGAACTCTTCAGAGAAAACATCTGTAATTTTTACATCCTCTAATTTCTCCTCAGGAGTAAAGAATAATTTAATCATTTCTTCAGATGCTTTATCAGATAATGTAAACTTGCCATCATCCTCAAGTCTTTGTCCTCTATTATCCATCAATCTACATTTTGAATAGTTAGGATCCTCTTTATTTAACCAATAAAATTCATCTAAAACAGAAGCGTTTTCTATTTCTAATGATGGGATTGAACGGAATAGATCCCATAGACATTCAAAATGATCTTCCATTTCTCGACCACCGCGAATAATAAAGCCTCTTGTCGGATTTAAAATACCATCAAGGCTACCACCTGAGATATCTAGTTCTTCGAGAATATGAATATTCTCTCCCTTCATTTGACCATCACGAATTAAAAAACATGCGGCTGAAAGTGAAGCTAACCCCGAACCAACAAGATACGCTGATTTCTCATCAACACCCTCTGGTTTTTTAGGACGTGCAAAAGCCTCATAATTACCATTACTGTAATACATAATACCGCCTCCATAAACTATTATCGTGATATAGCATACCATTATTTTGCACGGTAATGGTAAAATGAGAGAGAAATTAACAAATAATTCAATTTTAAAGCTAAACTTTAAATATACTATACCCTATTATTTGACATAACAATTCATTGCATTTTTATAAATTATTCATCAATATCTTTATATCAAAGGGATTATGCAATACTTGAAAATTAGATTGCCCTTGTAGAGATAACCTATAAAGCACTTGGATTATTGTATGATTTCCTTCTATAAGATTAACTATAAAGCTGTAAAAGTATACAAACTTTTAAAGGTAGCCTCGCATAATTATTATAGTAAGAAAATAAAAAAGTTGATGATTCAACGGCCACATTTTCTATTCGAATTTATTATTATTTAAATAATTTAACTATCTACACTTCCCTCTTGAGATTCGCTTAATGTAAGCTCTTATAGCAAATTCAAATATGTAAAAATAAACAAAATTAATATATATTCAAAAATAATGTTTGACAATCTTTTAGGGTGCTATGTAGAATAGGACAAGTGATTATGAGAATCATTATCAATTAAGGTGAACCATTATTTTTTTATTGATGATTGAGAATGAATCTCATTTCAACGAATATATGTTGTTAGTTAGGATGGTAACGGATGGAAGCAAGCGCGAGGAGCATAGAACAACAAGAAACGAATATGAAAAAGATTAAGAGCAGACCGCTTATTGCTTCTATTATTTTAATAGTAGGTACGATTTTATTAGCTTTAAGTATGAGCATGTCCATTTCATTTGGGGCTGCAGATATTAGCTTAAAAACTGTTTGGCAAGCTGTTTTTCAATTCGATGATTCACTTACACATCATAATGTCATTTGGGAGCTTCGTATTCCTAGAGCAATTGGAGGCGTAGTCGCTGGTACGTTTCTAGCAGTATCCGGAGCAATTATGCAAGGTATGACACGAAACCCTCTTGCCTCACCTTCTTTAATGGGTATTACAGATGGTGCGGTATTTGGAATTGCAATTACGTATGCATTTTTCCCTAATTCCCCATACATAATGTTTGTTCTTGCTTCTTTCATTGGTGCCGCGTTTGGCGCAAGTATTGTATATGGTGTGGGTGCATCCTCACCCGGAGGGCTCACACCTGTGAAGTTAGCGTTAGCTGGTGCAGCGATTAGTGCACTGCTTGGGGCCATATCTTCTAGTATTGCACTTTATTTCAATCTTGCCCAAGAGATAAGCATGTGGAATGCAGGAGGCGTTTCAGGTGTGAAATGGGTAAGTATTGATATGTTGCTACCGATAGGGCTTGTTTGTCTTGTTATAGCAATTATAATGTCGAGATACATCACCATCTTAAGTTTCGGCGAAGAAATTGCGATTGGGCTTGGACAAAATACAACCTTAATTAAATTTATTGGCACTGTACTTGTGCTTGTTTTAACGGGTTCAGCAGTATCTATGGCAGGTTCTGTTGGATTTGTTGGACTTGTTATCCCACATATGACGCGTTTTCTTGTCGGATCTGATTATAGATGGGTCATTCCATGTTCAGCAGTATTAGGTGGTTTGTTAATAGAATGTGCAGATATGTTATCTCGTGTTATCAATCCTCCATTTGAAACGCCAATTGGTGCAATTACAGCTTTAATTGGTGTTCCATTCTTCCTTTACTTAGCTCGTAATGAAGGGAGAGGGAAAATATGAGGCAAAGTATCTTAACTAAAAAGAATATTTCAGTTTTAGCCATTTTAGCTTGCCTAATTGTGTCGGTATTCTTAATTAGCTTAAATACAGGAACGTTTAAAATACCACCAATAGATGTATTAAAATCGTTAATTGGGTTAGGGGCTGAAGATCAATCTGTCATTTTATTCGAGTTTCGTATGCCTCGAATGATTATCGCGATTTTAGTTGGCTCAGCGCTAGCGATATCAGGGGCTATCATGCAAGGCTTATCTAGAAATCCACTTGCTGACCCTGGAATTATTGGTATAAATGCTGGTGCTGGATTAACAGTTGTTGTTTTCGTCTATTTTTTCTTCGGGAAAGTTGAGACCGGTACGCTAATATCCGTATTCATTCTTCCGTTATTTGCGCTAGTTGGTGCTTTATTAGCAGCGGTTATTATTTATACACTTGCTTGGAAGAACGGTGTTTCATCCACTCGTTTAATTCTTGTAGGTATTGCAGTCGCAGCAGGATTTAGTGCTGTTAGTTTAATCTTCTCCATGAAAATGACTTCAAATGATTTTCGTTTTGCAACCATTTGGTTAGCAGGAAGTTTATGGGGAACAGATTGGAAGTTTGTATTAAGTGCACTCCCATGGATGCTCATATTTCTACCAATTGCATTTTGCAAGGCACCTATATTGAATGTAATGAATTTAGGAGATGCAGCAGCGGTTGGCCTTGGTGTAAATGTAGAAAAGGAAAGACGTAAATTATTATTTATCGCCGTTTGTTTGGCTGGCGCATCGGTAGCTGTTGCTGGTGGCATTGGATTTATCGGATTAATGGCACCTCACCTCGCAAGGCGCCTTGTTGGAGGAAAACATCAAATTATGTTACCTACAGCAGCATTAATTGGTACTTTTTTATTACTATTTGCAGATTTAATTTCAAGAAGTGTACTAACAACTTCAGAAATACCAGTCGGTCTTGTTATTTCTATTATTGGTGCACCCTATTTTATTTATTTACTTATGAGGACAAAGTAAAAGGAGTCTTTTTTGATGGTAACTTTAGCAGTTGATACGGTATCCGTTGGCTATAATGAAGGATTAATAATAGACGGATTATCAGTGGCGATTCCCGAAGGAAAGATAACAACGATTATTGGACCTAATGGATGTGGGAAATCTACATTGTTAAAAACAGCTTCTCGTATTTTAAAGGCAAAACAAGGGACTGTTTATCTTGATGGAAAAGCAATTGACAAACAGTCAACAAAAGAAATTGCCAAGAAAATGGCAATTTTACCGCAGACAGCAGAAGTGCCAATGGGTCTTACTGTGTTTGAGCTTGTTTCATATGGTCGCTTTCCACACCAAAATGGATTTGGCACACTGAAAGAAGAAGATTATCGCTTCATCCATTGGGCACTTGAAGTGACAGGGATGACAGAGTTTGCAAACCGTTCGGCAGAAGCTTTATCAGGTGGCCAACGTCAACGAGTATGGATTGCAATGGCACTTGCTCAAGGAACGGACTTACTTGTATTAGATGAGCCGACAACTTACTTAGATATGGCCCACCAACTAGAAATTTTAACGTTATTGAAAAAATTAAATCAAGAAGAAGGCCGTACAATCGTTATGGTCATTCATGATTTAAACCATGCTTCTCGTTTTTCTGATCATATGATTGCTTTAAAGGCTGGTAAACTGATTCACCAGGGAACTCCAGATGAAGTGATGACAAGTAAGACACTTCGAAATGTATTTGAAATTGAAGCACTAATCGTTTCATGCCCTGTAAACAGGAAGCCAATTTGTTTAACTTACGATTTAACAACGATTAATAATCTAGAGCAAATAAAAGCATAAAGGAAGGAACACTCCTCCTTTCTTCAAATAGATAGAGAAGGAGCATTCTAATGGGCGTTGAGCTTCTCATTTTAGCCTAAGAAGTTGAACACCCATTAGAATGAAATGGGTCACAAACAATTTATTCGGGAGGAACAAAATTATGAAGAAATTTAAACTAACGTTACTAACAATGGTATTAGTTGTTACATCTATACTATTTGCAGCTTGCTCTTCTGATAAAAAAGAGGAAGAAAAAACAGACGCTAAAACAGAAGAGCGTACAGTAGAGCATGCTAAGGGGGAAATTAAAATCCCTGCTAATCCAAAAAAAATTGCTGACATTAGTGGTTCAACAGAAGAATTATTAATCTTTGGAATGAAACCAATCATTACTGCAAATACGTCTCAAGAAGAAATTGATCCACATATTGCAGATCAATTAAAAGATGTAAAACCAGTCGGCTCCGCTTGGGGTGACAACATTAACATCGAAGCAGTAGCTGCTGCAAAACCAGATTTAATT
Organism: Lysinibacillus sp. NPDC086135; assembly: GCF_044746345.1. Classification (NCBI taxonomy): domain Bacteria; kingdom Bacillati; phylum Bacillota; class Bacilli; order Caryophanales; family Bacillaceae; genus Lysinibacillus; species Lysinibacillus sp. NPDC086135. The sequence goes on from NZ_JBIVCA010000021.1 coordinate 80,945, forward strand.
CTTATAAATGATCGTCAAGAAAAAATCTATGATCAACTATCTAAAATTGCACCGACTGTTATGTTAAAAACTCCATTAGATCAATGGCGTCCAAAGTTCGAGGAGTTAGGTAAAATCTTCGATAAAGAAAAAGAAACAGACGAATGGTTCAAACAGTATGACGAAAAAGCTAGCAAGTTACACGATAAAATCGTTGCTAAAACTGGTGATGCGAAGTTCATGAAAATGGCTGCATATCCAAATGCATTCCGTATATACGGTGACTATGGCTACGGTAGCGTACTCTTTAAAGATTTAAAATTACCAGCAGTTTCAGGTACACCATTGGATGAAGCATTAGTACAAGTACAAAAAGAAGCTTTAATTGACTACAATCCAGATTACCTATTCGTATTTACAACAGGCGACGGTTCTCAGCGCTTAAAAGAATTCCAAGAAGAGACAATTTGGAAAAACATGAATGCTGTGAAGAACAACCACGTATTTATTATTAAAAATGATGCGGTCAATAAAGGTTACTTCCCTCTTGGTAAAGAAATGATTTTAGATGAAATTGCTGAATTTGTTCTAGGGAAATAATAAATTTTTCCTTGAAGTAATTGCTGCTGGTGCTGCACTTTCGCGCCAGAAAAAATGTGTTTGGATTTTGAATCGTTCCCGCAATTCATTCCTTTCAAAATCTGCAACATTAAAATGTACCCTATAAGATAGACACTAAAAAAAGTCTCTCTTACAGGGTACTTTTATTTATAATGAACATAACAACTAAATGGAGCAGAACTTATGTCAAAGAAACTATTTACTGATCAAGAACAAAAATTACTCAAGAAACATCCTTATGTAAAGGCTGTTAGTGAAAAAGGAATCACTTACACAGATGAATTTAGAGCAATTGCCATTGCAGAATATGAAAAAGGAAAATGTTCGCGTGAAATCTTTGATGATGCAGGATTTGATATCGACCTGGTAGGGATTCATCGAGCAAAATCAGCTTTGAAACGTTGGCGAGCAGCTTAAGAAAAAGGTATCTCAGGGTTTGAAGATACACGCAAATATCATTATGGACGGCCACTAGAACGCGAATTAAGTCTATAAGAAAGGACATGCTTGATTAGAAGCACAAATCGCCCTTCTTCGTGCACAAATGAACCCCTAAAAAAGATAGAATTAGGAGAAAGAGTGTTGAGAAAGAATTAACAGCGGAACAAAAATTTCAACTGATTCACACTGTTATCCAAAAATATAAATTACAGCGAATGGTACGTTATCTTTGCCAGATATTTGGTGTTTCTCGTTCAGGCTACTATCGCTACTTTATACAAGAGGCAAAATTGAAAAGACAAACACGCCATCAAGCAGATGAGAGAGTCAAAGAAGTCATTTTAAAAGCGACGTCCTAAAGGAGCCCGTCAAATTAAAATGACGCTAGAACAACAGTATCAAATCACCTATAACTTAAAACGTATTGGTCGTATTATGAAGAAGTTTCAAATCGTTTGCCCAATTCGAAAAGCCAATCCATATCGACGAATGGCTAAAGCAACAAAGGAACATCGGACATTACCGAACTTGCTAAACCGCCAATTTAAGCAAGGAATCGCTGGAAAAGTATTTTTAACAGACATCACCTATTTGAGTTTCGGAAAAGGTAAACGCGCATACTTTTATACAATTAAAGATGGAGAAACCAATGAAACTTTGACATATGAAGTATCTGATAAAATAACGCTAAATATCGCCCTGAATACACTAAGGAATTTGAAGAAGAATGGTATCAAACTAGCAGAAGATGCATTCATCCACTGGGACTAAATCAATCCATGTCACGTCGAGGCAATTGTTGGGATAACGCACTACAAGAATATTCTTTGAGCATTTTAAAGATGAAACAGATTTAAAATCATGTGAAACACTAGAAGATGTAATACGAGAAATCAAAAGTTATATGACCTATTACAATCATTATCTGGGTCAGTGGAACTTAAAAAGATGACGCCTGCGAGACATCATCTTCTTCAAGTTTCTTAGAGCCATTTTTCAAATGTCCTTTACAAAGGGTACACTTTACATCCATCAGAGGCTTTTTCTTCATTCACATTCAGTAGATGTTAGGTCACCCATTGAAAAAGTGACTCATTCGATTTCATCTCAAATTCTTAACGATGAGAGTGTCTTCTGCTGAATAAAGATAAAAGTGGATTCTATTTCCCTCATGGTCTCCCGCTGGATTATTTCATTTTATAATGAAATAATTTTTTTTCTACGACAAATCCTGCTGCTAAATATAAATTAATGGCCCTTAAATTGTTTTCTTGAACACAAAGAGTTAACTCCTTAATGTTTTTATAAGCAAATAACTTAGACATTGCGAACCTTAATAAGTTGGTACCAATCCCTCTTTTTCTATTATCATTAGTTACAGCAATGTATTCAATTGTTCCTTCTCCGAATTCTGGATTTGCTTCAAAATATACATATCCCTTTAAATGATTATCTTCAATCAAAATATACAGTTTATTATACTCATTTAAGCGTTGAGTCATTTCATTTGAATTATAATAAGTTTTAGGAAACGTTTGTTGGTGCAACATACTAAATACATCTTGAAATTCACTACTATATTCCACAAAATCATTACTTTGTTCTAAGAGAATTATATTATTTTTATATGCCTTCAAAACTAAGTGGGTTCCATGTTTATTTAACTGTAACTTTTCTATTAAATATATAGCTAATGTATTTTCACTACTAATGAAAAATTCAAACTCTTCAATATATGAAGAGGTTTTACCGAACAAATAATCCCATAAATTATCTATCATAATTTCCTTTTTATTAATAAACTCATCTCTAATAAAAGGTCCCCAAACTTCAGCAGTGCATTTCTCTGAATCGACGTCAAATCCTAGAGCAGCTATAATAGTTTCATTTTCATAGATAACTGCAAAACAATCCTCTATTTTTAAGTCTGAAAAATCATTTTTCAAGGTATTATAAATCTCTAAAGATTTATCGCCGCAATAACCGGTACATTGTTCAATTTTGTTGTTGTAGATAACTAAAAATTCCGATAATTCCTCATTGCTTCTTGGAGGTTCGGGGTTGAATTGCATAAAATCCACCTCTTAATTAATAATGTCCTAACAATGCTTTTTGTTTAGCAACTTTTTCTGCTTTATTAAATACATAAATCCCAATAGTAAAATAAATAGTAGAATTAATTATTAAAAATAAAAAATTCCCCACATTTAAGGAAGAAATAGACAGATCATTGATTGTAATCTCACGAATTAATTGTAAACCATACATAAAAGGAGCAAACTTTAAAAAAGGAACAGTAGTTAGGGGTATAAATGTCATTCCCATTATTACAAATTGGAATATTTGTATTATATGACCAGATTCTTTGAGAATAATTGTAATAGATGATACCATATATCCTACTCCTAGTACTCCTAATAAGGTAATCAATAGAATTGGGGTAATAGACAATAAATCTAAATTTAATCTCTGTTTTGCAGTTAGCATAGCTAAAAGTAATAATATGGAGATGGAAACCATACTTATTATCACTACACTCACCATTCTCGTCATAAAAATAAACCATAATTTATAGGGTGTAATTGTCAATTGTTCTAATGTCCCTCTCCCTGCCTCACCAGAAATTTCTAATCCAATCCCTTGTGTTAAAGATAGAACTAAATACCAAAAAATATAATTCATAATAACCATTTGGATATTATAATCGTGACTTTCTGGATCACCTATTAGAGATATACCTAAAAAGAAACCAAGAAAAACAATATAAAAAATAATCAATTCACTTATAGTATTAGGTAAATATCTTTTCATATGTATCCATTCTCTTTTAAAGTTAACTTTAAATACATTAAACACTTCCATATATGATCTCATCTCCAATAAGATTAAGGAAAACTTGTTCAAAATTTATGTCTCTTTGTTCAAATTTCTCAATAGTTACATTAAGTTCTTTTAGAATTTCTAATAGTAAATAAATCTCATTATTTTCTTTTATATTAATTACTATTTCCGACTTATCTTCCAAATCTAAAGTTCCGAACATATTAGAAGAGGATAAGATTTTTTCTTTTTGATATTCTTCTAATTTTTTAGTTAATGTTATAATAAAGGACTTAGTATTAAATAAGCTGTTTAATTTATCAATAGTATTATCGGTAATTAAATTTCCTTTACTAATAATAACTACCCTTGAACACAATTGTTCAATTAATCCCATATCATGAGAACTTATTAATATAGTCCTTTTTTCATTTTCTACAATTTGTTTTAAAAATTGAATCATATCTTTATTCGATTTAACATCTAAGCCTAAAGTAGGCTCATCTAAAATAAGAATTTCTGAATCAGATAAAATTGCTATAATAATAGCAATTTTTTGTTGCATCCCACGAGATAAATTTTTTACTAATTCAAACTTTTTTTCGAATAAATCGAATTTCCTTAAAATGGAATCGATATATTCCCCCTTATTTTTAATTGAGCAACCTCTAATTCCTAAAAAGTATTCAATATTTTCAATTACAGTTAAACGCCAATATAAATTTCTATTTCCTTCTAAGACCGTGCTAATATACTTAATACTTTTTTTTGAAAATAACTCATTTTTAACATACACACGTCCTTCATCTGGATTAATTAGACCACATAATATTTTTATTAATGTTGTTTTACCAGCACCGTTCGAACCTAATAAACCTACAATCTCACCCTTTTGAATTGTAAACGAAATACCATTCAATACATTTACATTATTAGATTTTGAAATATACCTTTTTTGAATATTTTCAACAGTAATCATTTATACACCTCACTTTATTAGAAGAACTAATATTTATTAAGATTAAAATTTTATTGGGTTAACAAATGGATAAGCATTTCTTAACTCTAAAAAATTTCTATAATTAGCAACCTCTTGCATTAATTCTATTGTTTTTATTTGATCTACGCCCCTTCTTAACCCCATTGCAATTTTAAAAAGACCTTTGCTTTCTATAGTATTTGGAATAATCACTTCATATCTGCTGTCTCTAAAACCAAAACTGGAACCATGATAAAAATTAATTTTTCTCTTTTTAACCTCATAGGCTAAAACCCCTAAAAGAAATCCATGATTATCCAAATTATCCTCTTTTAAATGAAAAACTACGAATGGTGATTTTGCCCATTCAAAATTAGAAATTAGTGAGGGGTGCACAACTTTTTTGAATAGCCCATCTGCTTGAATTTTTTCCGCTAATAACTTATTATTCTCATAAATAAGATTGCAATAACGTGTATATAATTCTTTGTTAAACACAAATCGATTATCTAACAACGCTAATTCTTGATATGTTAATCCTGCTCCCAAAATGGTTCTCACTTGCCTAATATAATTTGTAAAGACCTTAGCATTTGGTATGTCTAGATTATTTTTTAACGTATAAACGCTGATAACTCCCCCATTTGATAGTTCTAAGCCTTGCTGATCTAATTTAAGAATAGAATGAACTTGTATAACTATTATATAAGGATAATTTTCTAAACTTTTTAGAATTTTTTCTATTTGATGATAATTTCCACTTAACGTAGTATCTACAATCAATACCCTTAATCTATTAGGTGTAGAATTACATAAGGTTTCTAAAAATTTATTAAGATTAAATACTTCTAAATCCCAGTTATATCGGACTAACTCTATAAAAAATACGTCTGTACTCTCTACCCAGTTAAAAAATTCATTTTGTTTTCTATAACTTGTAATTTCAATTGCTTCACTTCTATATAAATCTGTTAAGACCCTTGTTTCAAAGTATTCACTCCATGTACTAACAACTAACTTTTTACTTTCCGATGGTTTATACATAGCAAAATAACTTTGTAAAACTGTTGAAATTGCTGCCATACCACTTGAACATAAGACATTACTTAATTCCCAATTAGCATGGACATCTCTATAAAGACTAATTTTTTCTTCAAGGAAATCTGGCTGTATATTTCTTTCATAACTAAAACTAATTTTGTTGGATTGGGGCAGTTTTTTTATTGTATTTAAAGGTGGCGACTTCAAATGTTTGTTAGTAATGTTTTGAACATAGCTCATCCAAATTTCCCTTATCTCCATTGTTAAAGTATTAATTTCATTAAAAAATAATTCAGGGCTATTATTACTTTTAATTGTATGGATAATCTTTTCTACTTTTTCTATCCAATTATAATAATCTTCAGTATTTATCTGATTTGCAAATAAATTTTTAAGTTCCAATAATTCCTCAATATTATCTAATAATAAATCTTGATTAATTATCATAATTAATTACCTGCCTTAATAAAAGTTGAATCTTTTAAAATCCACTCATCTGGTAGATGATATCCATGCATATTTCTAGCCATACTATTAACATATGCACCTACAGGATTCATTAATAAGCCATCGTTAATCTTCAGAGGCTTATGTCTTACTGAGGAAATAAAAACATCTTTCTCGTAGCAAGTATTCCCAAATATAACGTGTTCTTCTTCTGTAGTATTCATGGAATCTGAATAGCTATGTACTAAATAAGGATATGCCCAATAAGTTAAATTCCAAGCTGAACAATCTACAGTAATTATTCTTTTATTAATAGATAAATCTGAAGATTGAACCTTTGAGTATAAATATCCACTCATCGCTAAAATTAACATTCCTGGTTCAACTACTATTTTTACTTCTCTGTTTAACTGTCTATTTATTTGTAATACATATTCTTTAACTATTTCCCAACTTTTTTTTACTTCTATTTCATCTGAGTATAGATAAGTTAATCCCCCTCCAATATTGATTACTTCTAAATCTTGAAATTTATATGATAAAGAATAAATATACTCCATAGCTTCTTTAATTATAGAAGAGTTTTGTAATTCTCCAAGATGGAAGTGTAATTGCTTAATTTTTAGCTTTTTATTATTTATAAATTGAATAAATTCATCGGAATCTATATTTATACCAAACCTACTTTGCTCACCATAAGTTATGTCTGGATGTATATTTTTTAATGGTACTTTTACTCGTACTCCGACTTCATTTAAATTATATTCTTCAACATACTTTTTTAATTGTGAGAAACTGTTGAAATCAGGTAATATATTTCTTTCAAGTAACTTTTCTAAAAATTTTTCGTTATATGCAGGTGAAGTAGAATAAACAGGGTTCATCCCTATTTCCTCCACTATTTCAAATTCATGAATAGATGCCACATCAGCACCTAACCCAAGATCAGAAAGTAATTTTAGTACTATTTTATTTCTATTTGCTTTTATAGCAAAACATAGTTCTACATTTGGAATTATTTTAATATCATTTCTTATTTTTGATACTGTACTAACAATCGAATTATAGTCATATATAATGGCTGGGGAACCAATAGATGGCTCATTATCCAATAGGAAATCAGATATATTTGGATAAATACTCATTTTTTCTCCATTACCATAGTAATTATTTTTAAAATCAAGTTTGAAGTCATTACACCTTCTACTTCGCTTTTTCCAGGTAATAATTCAACAATATCTAGTCCTATAACTTTAACTTTTTTTACTATTTCTTCGATTATTAATAACAACTCTTTATAGTCGAATCCACCAGGAAGAGGTGTTCCAGTTGCTCCCATAATTAATGGATCAATAACATCAACATCAAAAGTTATATAGTATAAAATTTCAGTATCTAAATTTTTTATAAATATTTCCATATCATCCAATATACTCCTGTCAGGATACATCCTCACTTTTTTATGTTCATACTTTTGAGAGGACAATTGTCTTACACCAATTTGAATTACTTCGACAACATTTTCAATTTCTAGTACCTTATCCATGAAATTCCCATGGTGTAATTTTTCTCTCCAATTTTCCATGTTAACAAGACCAAAGTCTGAATGTGCATCAAATTGTATTACTTTAATTTTTTTATCTTTTGATATTCCCTCTATACATGGATAAGCAATTGAATGATCTCCCCCAATCGTAACTGGAAAAATATTTTTAGAACTAAGTTTATAAATTGTTTCTTTTAAAGCATCAAATTGAGAACCATTTTTCGAAAATACAATTGCTTTAATATCTCCACAATCAGCTAAATGTATGTCTTTAAGTTTTTGAGTTCCATCAATTGGATCGAAATAACCTTCTAAGTTTCTTGAATTATAATTATAAACTGCTCTACTTACTTTTCTTATATAGTTAGGAGCAAATCTAGTACCGGGTCGATAAGTAACATTCAAATCATATGGCATACCAATAAATGCTACATCACACCAATCTCCACTTAAACACTCTTTAATTGAAACTAATGGAGCATTAAAAATACCATTATTATTTTCAAACAAGTCCCTTTGAGGGTAATAAAATTCAATAATGCCTTCATTTATTAGATAATCTATAATCTCAATTGCTTTACCTTCATTAAGATTATAATTGTCTTGTATTTTTTTTAAGGCTCGTTCTTTATTAACCGGTATATTGAATATTGAAATTATATTTAACATTTGTTCATTTAATATTACTTCCCAACCAGACTTATAATCCCAAATTTTATCTTTACTATCCTCTTGTAAAAACACTACAGATTCTTTAACTTTATAAAATTTAGTTCCCTTCATTTTTTACCTCTTCAATTTTAATTAGTTTCCCATCTTTCAATAAGTATTCTATTGGTAAAGGTATTTTGTTAAATTGTCTAGAATTAGTAATGGTATACGCTCCAAATGCACACATCATTAATTTTTCACCTACTTTTATATCTATAGGCAAATGAAATTTCATCGTATTTCCATTTGTGTCTCTTCCAAAAATATCCCCCTCATATAAGGTATTACCTGTAAGTTTATATTCAACTAAATCTGAGTCTGAATTTAAACTATCAATTGGTATTACTTGTGGCTTATGCCAAGGTGCTAAATTCCATGCTGATGAATCCAAAGTAAGTAAATTTACATTAAAAAAGTCATGATATTCTTTTGCCATTATTTTCGTAATTAGATATCCGCATCCAGACAATAAAGCACCGCCCGGTTCAAATCTAAATTCCATTTCTCGACCGGTTTTTCTGCGCCAATTATTAACAATATCTCTTAGTTTATAAAATACTTCTTTTGTTTTATTCCGATTTATATATAAATGGAAAAAGCCTCCTCCAAAATCGATGGTATGAATATTTTCATATTGTTCTGCTATAGCTAAAAGGTAGTTAGCTTTATATAATAATGAATCAGGGGTCATTTGCCCTGTGTGTACATGCAATCTAGTTATATTTAGATTGTATTTTTTTAATATCGGTTTTAATTCAGGATTACTAATATTTAATCCAAATCGGCTATCCTTACCATATGTGGAGTTGGATTCCAGTTCTTTAGGTAAAGGAATTCGTATGCGTAACCCTATGTCTGTATTTGGATGTCGATAGCCATACAATTCTATTTGTGAAATTGAATCTAAATCAATAATTACATTTTCTTCATAAAAAAAATCCATATCATTTTCAGAAAAAGCTGGACCAGTTGTTGTAATTTCTTTGAATCCTGCATTTTTTGCTAGTTTATATTCCCCTATACTCGCTACATCACACCCAAGCCCGCTTTCAGCATAGATTTCCAATATCTTTGGAGTGTGTGTAGCTTTCACCGCTAAATTTAGTTTAGTATTTGGGACAACGCTAATATCTTCCTTGATTCTTTCAATTACATCACCCATTCCATTAAAATCATATATGAGTGCTGGAGTTGATATAGTTTTTATTATTTCAAATAATTCCTTAGGTGGCTGAGAATATAATGGTTCAAGGATTTTTCCAATACTTTTATTCATATATTATGTTCCCCTTTCATATCAATAAATACCTACTCAGAGATTCCGTTGAATAATGAAAATTAAGTTTTTACTAAACTTACTAAGTATTAATAATAAGTTCCTTAAAATTGCTGAAGATCGCCTCTTGGTCGAGAGCCGCCTAAAATTGTTAAATCTAATTTAATAACTGCTGCTGTAGTTTTTTCTATAGTAAATTGATTTTCAGTATTCTCCACAGTAGATTGACTTTCAGTACTCATAAGACCTTACCTCCTTCTAATGTTTATTATTTTTGTATTTCAATAGAAACTTCTTACTTAAACATACAAAGTATTAATAAAAAGTTCCTTAGAATTGCTGAAGATCGCCTCTTGGTCGAGAGCCGCCTAAAATTGTTAAATCTAATTTAATAACTGCTGCTGTAGTTTTTTCTATAGTAAATTGATTTTCAGTATTCTCTACAGTAGATTGATTTTCAGTACTCATATGACCTTACCTCCTTCTAATGTTTATTATTTTCGTATTCAACGGAATCTCTGAGTAGACATTGAACTTATTTTCATAATACTGATTTTAATAAAAAAGCTTTAAAATCTTTTTTTCTTACACTATAGTGGAATTTAAAAAGTATTATTCTGGTGAATTTAATTAAAAACACTTACAAAATAAATTTAGATGTATAAATCACCTAAATTCATTTTGTAAGTGTGTAAATGTAAATATAGTTTCAGAGAAAATAGCTCGCAATCCTTATAGAGAACTCTTTAAAAGTCTTTCACTATAGCTATTTAAATACTCTTTATAATTTACAGCATAATTTACAGCCCCAACTTCTTCTAATATATTTATACAACTTTTTACTAATTTTAAACCCTCATCATAGTCTGAATTCATTTTAAATATTCCATCATAAAATTTTAATATTAATTTTTCTAATATAAAATCCTCCGTCATATCTGAATTTTTTAAATTATTTATATAAAATTCAACCTCTTTAAGTTTATAATTTTCTAAACATACTCTAATTGTATTAAAATAAATACCATACATGTCCCTTCTATAACTTTTTATTTTTTTAAAAAGTATACTTTTTTTTAACAGTTCAGAAGATAACATTATAACTGATTCTACACCCAGAATATGTAATGTATTCCCATACAAAATTATTTCATACTCTCCCCATACTTCTACGCCCCATAAGTAATCTATAAGTAATTCAATATCTTTTTTATCTACTTTTTCATGGGTTAAATCACTACAAATGGCTTGTGCCATTATACTATTTAATTTAAAAGTTAATAATCCTGTTTTTTCAAAATTTGCATTTTCATCATCAATTAATTTTTTTAAAATCTTTAAATTCCCTTGCAAATAAGCCTTTTTCAAATCTTCAATCAGCAATTCTAAATCATTTTTTTTGAATTCATTATTTATAAACAAAAATTCATTAAACTTAACATTTATCCTATTAAGTAGTTCTAATATCTTAGGTAATGTAATTTCTGACTCATTTCTTTCAAATTTTGATAAATATGAAACCGAAACGATTCCTTTTGCTACAAATTCTAGACTATACCCTTTATGTAACCTCAATTTTCTAAAAGTGCTACCAAAATCCATTTAACCAATCCTTTGTCATATATTACAAAAAAAAGAATACCTTATAATCATTATATATAATTTAAGTAAAATAGAAAGGCGGAAATATATGATAAAAAACAAAATAACAAAAACACTCTCTCTGTTAGTTGTAATTTATATAGTTGGTTCAAATTATTCATCCGCAATTTTAGAATTCATTGGAACGGAAATATAATCTGGTGAAAATGAGGCTGTGACAAAATAATAACAAAGGAGCCCATGAAATTTTACGATCAGTAAAGTTTCATGGGCTTTGTATTTGAAGATGTAAATTCTAATAAAAAGAAAGGACACCTTCTTATAAATTAAAGTGAACAAACCATAACCAATGAGAAAGAAGTGTCCTTGAATCGATATTTTGAAAAACAGCGAAAATAGATAATAACTTTTTCGCTTCAATCTTCCTAAATCAAAAAAATGTTAGATAGAAATACAATCAGTTCAACATTTTTTCTTATTGTCCCAGTCTCTTTTTTAAACCTTGCTAAAGGATTATGATATAGTTGTTTAATTATCGATTGGCGAATAATTCAACTTAGTTCCCTTATTTTATAAATCGTATAGATCGTTTCTCCCCAAATTGTAAAATCTCATCATTCATTAATATGATGTCAGTGTCTTCCTCTGTAAGTTTTTCTCCATTTAAAGAAACACCATTTTGTTTCATTAATCGCATAAACTCACTTTTACTTTGAATATATTCTTCAGCAATTAATGATGGAATAATATCAAGTACAGACTCTTTCCCTATTTCAATTAACATTGTGGGGATGTTATCAGGCAAAACCTCTCCTTCATTAACGATCTTACCTACACCCTTTTGAATCATCTCTAATTGTTCTTCCAGTTTTAAAAACATACAATACAACTCCTTTAATATTGAATTAATATTGCAAGTTCTATAAGAGTAAAAAATCAATTTCGCCTTGGCGTAATTGTAGCTGCCGCTTTGCTTTCGCTACAGAAAACATTTGTAGCTGTCGCTTTGCTTTCGCTACACATAAATTGCCATAGAACGTGACGTTCTTAGACTGAGTTCCGCTATAAAAGGAATCACATCGCATTCATCTTACCACCCGCTTCTGCTGAATGAAGATAAAAAAACGTCCTTTAGGAATAAACCTAAAGGACGTGTTATGAACGTGTTACCACCTTAATTTAAGAGCTACTCACATAACTCTTCTCAATAGGTACGGCTAAATGCGATACCTTTGCATTGATTACGGATGCAAACCCGTCGTAGCCTACTAAAGTTCGGTACGCAGCTCCAAGATGAATTCATTTTAACTTTCCTTGCGCCTCTCATCAACCGGCTACTTTCTGTCAGTTCCATTAAAACTACTAGTTCTCTTCAACACTTTTACTCTTATACTCCAAATTATTGTTAACAACAATTTTTCGTTATGCAAATCTTGATAATTATTATAGCCTCTTTATTTGAATTGTCAATAAATTATTTTAAGCTTTAACCATAGGGTTGATTTCCGTTCCGGCTGGACACTTCCTGAGGCATCCACAGCCATGGCTGTGGATGCGGCTTGTAAATGGGGAAATAAAAATCTGGGGCCCTCTATTCAATTTCCTAAACCAACAAACAAATCCATAGTATCCAGTGCTTTTTCAAGTGGTATTATTGGTAGCGCAATTCTAGTGTATGGGTTTATTTTCAATAAAAAATGGATTTTGTTATTTGGTGCACTTGGGATAATAAGTAGTGTTTTCATATATCGACAAAGTGTCAAAGACGAATAGATACGTATGTATTAAAAAAGCACGAGAAATCAGAAACATTGATTTCTCGCGCTTCTTTTATATGAAATCATATTATTTCTAAACATTATAGTAATTATTTTTTATTGCTCACTAGTTTGTGTGGATGGCTTTAATAAGAACCAAACAATTACTAAAGTTACTAGCGCTAATATAAAAGTACTCATATAAATGAAATGTACACCTGAAGCTAATGCCTCTTGTGATTCGGTTACTATGGTTGCTGTAGTTCCTCCATGTCCACCGGAAGATACAAGATTAAGGTTTTTAATACCTTGTGCGTGAATCATCGTGTTGAAAATTGCCCCGAAAACTGCAGCACCTAATGTTTGACTAAACGTATTGATAAATGTATTTAAGCCAATTGCCGTTCCCCGCGTATGAGTTGGAACAGCTGATTGAATTGTTACCATGTAAATTGGTATAATAAGCCCCATTCCTAAGCCGAATAATCCAACTGCAACATAAATAAGGAATGTTGGTGAGTCTGTTGACAATGTAAATAGTGAAAAGGCAGCAACTGAAAGAATGCTAGCTCCAAGTAGAATGATTTGTTTCGTTTTTAAGTAATCAATTAATTTACCAGAAAAAATAGTGCCAAATGTCCACATAACGGGAAGTGGCATTAAAACGAGTCCGGCCTCTGTCGCATTTTTTCCTAATACACCTTGGCTCCAAATCGGAAGATACATTGTAATACTAATAATCATTGCACCAGAAATAAGAGTTAATATGTTTATAATAGATAATGTACGGTTAGAGAAAAGTGCTAGCGGAATTAATGGTTCCGGAGATTTTTTCTCAATAAATAAGAAAATAATGAATGAAACAGCTGCAAAGATTAAGAGACCAATAATTGTAATGTCCCCCCAATTTTGCTTACTGCTACCTGTTAATAACGCGTATAGTAGCGCGATTGTACTTAATGAAAATACTGTTGCACCAAAATAGTCGATATGGTGCTTAGCAGGCTTAATAGATTCTTTATAATAAATGACAATCATTAAGCAAGCGATAATTCCAAATGGAACGTTTAAGAAGAAGATGTAGCGCCAAGAAAGAGAATCGACTAAAAATCCTCCAACTAATGGTCCGATTACACCAGAGATGCCCCAAACAGCACTAATCCAGCCCTGTGCTTTTGCACGGTCTTTCACTTCGCTATATAAGTCACCCATGATTGTCATTGTTATTGGCATAATAGCGCCAGCACCTAGACCTTGAAGGGCACGAAAGACGATAAGCTGTTCCATCGATGTAACAACACCGCAAAGTGCAGAGCCGACTAAAAATATCGTAGCTCCAATCAGTAAAACTTTTTTACGACCGAATAAATCAGCCAGTTTCCCGTATATTGGAGTCGAAACGGCTGTGGCTAGCATATAAATTGCATATACCCAACTAACAAGTTCGACACCTGACAAATCACTTGTAATACGGGGGATTGCTGTACTAATAATTGTTCCTTCTACAGCTGAAAGAAATGTCATTAACATTAATGATAAAATAACTTTTTTTCTCATATTTTCCCCTTTACTTCTATACAGATTAATGACGCCTCGGCATAATGGCGTCCGGAATCGGCCTGCGTGAAAGCGAAGCGGCAGCATCTGCGCGAAAGAAGTTAAAATTATTCAATATATAACTAAGTATATTTTTGGATTATCTATAAACAATATAGATAATCAATAAAGTTCCTTTATTGCACTAACCAGCTTCGTTAGTTCAAGTACAATTTTTCACAGGATAAACATCAATTTTAACATATATATACATTAAAAATCACCTCCAAGAATAACTAAAGAGGTGATTTTTATCAAACGTTATGACAAACTATCATTCTTATTATAAACGAGCACGCATATTGCTTTGAAATCAATTATGCCCGGAATCGACTTTGTGCTTCCCTTCCAACCCTTAAATACTCGCCACATTTCCTCATATTAACTTTAGCAAAAGTGATACTATCATAAAGGAATTTTTTTAACTAAAAAGTGACTTTACTCGTGGTACCGCTCTAGCTTAAAAGCGCTAGACTAGACAATGCTCTCTTGAAAATGAAAACATCTTAAATATTTTCAAACTAAAATAAATCAACTATAATAATATACAAATGGTAGAAATTCTAAATTAAACCCATTTATCTTTTTTTATACAAATCTACTCTAAAGGAGCACGAAGATGAAAAAGAAGGTTTTATCCTTACTCATGGCCATAATAATGGTCCTATCAGTTAGCGTATCGGCGTTTGCCGATGAAACGTCGCCACCAGCGACAAGAGGAGAAATCGTTAAAACCTTGTTGATGGCAGCAGACGCTTATCAACCAGGAATTAATAAAGAAGACATTATGCAAGGCTCTAAAAACGAAGATTTAAAAGAGAATGAGCCTGTTAAGAAGGTTGAAGCTTTAGTCATGTTGAGTAAGGCATTCGGCGAATTGCCAGAACCTGTCGGAAATGATCTGCGCAGCGGAACATTTGGTGTCGAGTTCACCGATGTACCCGCTTGGGCTAAGAAAGATATCGATAAACTTGCAAAAGCAGGCGTACTGACGGGCAAACCTGATGGCACATTAGGTGCAAATGACAATATTACGATCAATGAGTTCCGAAAAATTATCGCCAGAGTGTGGACGCTTAAAGGCTCCCATTTAAATGACGATTTTTATGAAGTAATCAATAAGGAATGGTTAAATAAATCGGCAATTCCGACAGGAGAAATCATGGGTGGTGGATTTCCTGAGCTGCAAAAGCAAAATACCGATAAAATAGAAAAAATAATAAATGAGCTCGTTGGCAAACAATTCGAAGAAGGAACAAAAGAACAGAAAATTGCCGACTTCTATTCGACGGCGTTGGATACAAAAAATAGAAACAAACAAGGGATTGAGCCCATTCAAAAATATGTAAAGGCAATTGACGGGGCTAACACGCTTGATGAACTCATTCAAGCAGATCTTACCCTGGAAAAAGAATTAGGTCTAGGCTCATTATTCAGCTTTGCAATTATGAACGATGCAAAGAACAGTAGTGAAAATGCTTTATATTATACCGGATTAGCTACTGGTTTGGATAAGAGCAACTTTGAAACGGAAGACGAGAAAGTGAAAAAAGCCTATATTCAATATATGACCAAACTTCTCGTAGTATCGGGTGAGGAAGAGTCTGCAGCCAAAGCCCACGCCGAGAAAATTTACGAAATGGAGAAAAGCTTAGCTTCCGTATCGCTTGAACCCTATGAACAAGGCGACGTCAATAAATACTATAATCCGTATACAATCGAACAATTCGATGACATGTTCAAAACAGTAGATATGAAACTAGTCATGAAATCGATGAAGGTCGACAGTGCTGATAAAGTGATCGTATCCGATGTGAAGCTGGCGCAAAAAGGCGCAGAACTCTTGACTGAAACTAATCTTAACGTGCTTAAAGCTTACTCCAAATTGCAACTGCTTAAGGAAACGGGCAATTTGTTGTCAACTGAATTCAGAGATGCTGCTATTGAGTTTTCCGCAACGTTATACGGCGTTACAGGAGAAAAAACAGATCAGGAAATCGCAGTAGCCATGACAACTGACACAATGGGTGGATATTTGGAGCAAATGTTTGCCGAGAAACATTTTTCACCAGAAGCTAAAAAAGATGTTGAGCAAATGGTAGAGAAGTTAATTGCTACGTATGAGGAAAGAATCAAATCGCTTGATTGGATGTCAGAAACAACAAAAACTAAAGCAATTAAAAAGTTGCATACGATGATTGTTAAGATCGGTTACCCAGATAAGTGGGATACAACATTAGATAAAGTAGCTATCAAGACATATGACGAAGGTGGTTCGCTGTTCTCTAATACCATCACAGTAACCAAAGCATACATTGATAACACGAAAGCCAAGCTAGGAAAACCGGTGGATAGAACGGAATGGTTAACAAGCGTATATACCGTAAATGCTTTCTACAATACTTTTAATAACGAAATTACGTTCCCAGCCGGTATTCTCCAAGCGCCTTTCTATGATATTAACGCTAAACCTGAAGCAAACTATGGTGCCATTGGCATGGTCATTGGCCATGAAATCAGCCATGCATTTGATAACAACGGATCTGCATACGACGAAAATGGCAATGCAAATAACTGGTGGACAGAAGAGGACTTTAAGAAATTCGAAGAGAAAAACCAGGAACTGATTGAGTTCTATAATGACATTGAGATTATTCCGGGTGTGTTAAATGATGGTCAGCTTACACTAAGTGAGAATGTCGCTGATTTAGGTGGAATGGCGGCTTCACTGCAAGCTGTATCCAAAATGAGTAATCCGGATTATAAAGCATATTTCGAAAGCAATGCAGAAATATGGAAATCCACAACTACAAAAGAATTTGCAGCATATCTGAGCAAAAACGATGTACATTCAGCCGCTAAAATTCGGGTAAACCGCACGATTGTGAACTTCCAGCAATTCTATGATACCTATGGAATTAAGCTTGGAGATGGCATGTATGTAGCTCCAGAGGATCGAGTTTCCATCTGGTAAAAATACGAGTAGATAGAGCTATTTCCGATAGCTCTTACATCAGTGTATAGAAGCAAAGGCTGTCTAGAAAGTCTTTTTAGCGTAAATACACCGAAATAAAAAGCCCAAGAATGCTAATTTTTGAACTGCACCCAGTCAAGTAGACAGTGGAAATAATAAAAAATGTATTAAGCGGCTTGAGTCCTGAATTCTAACGGACTCAAGCCGTTTAATCGTTTCTGATAACGATAGTAATTATAAAAAT
>NZ_JBIVCA010000022.1:0-5980 GCF_044746345.1 Lysinibacillus sp. NPDC086135
AGGGCTATTTGTCATGCTCAAAATAGTATAACATAAGGTTAATTAGAATTTTAGAGAAAAATATTGACATCCTATTAGCTGGTTTAGTGGAATAAAAAGGACATAACATAGTAGTCATATAAAATATGTTATGTCCTTTGAGTTATTAATTTTTTTCAATTCAGGTCTTGATAACTAAATCGGGCTTTTTTTTACGGCTAAATGAAACCCTTAAGTCTATTACGCTCTGAGGGTAAATAAAAAAACTTCACGGATATACATCCCGTGAAGTTTAAAACTCTATATTTAGTTAGAAGAAAAGGAAGCCGATGCTAATGATAATGCCTGTAAAGATTAAAACGAATAAACAGAAGCCCATTATATCCCTAGCTTTTAAGCCAGCGATTGCAAGGGCTGGTAGTGCCCAGAACGGTTGAATCATATTCGTCCAAGCATCACCCCACGCGATTGCCATAGCAGTTTTAGCGTAGTCGGCACCTAAAGTGGTTGCAGCATCTAACATAATAGGAGCTTGTACTGCCCATTGTCCACCGCCTGACGGTATAAAGAAGTTAACAAGTCCCGCTGAGAAAAATGTAAACAAATAGAATGTATGTTCATTGGAAATATTAACGAACCATTCTGAGAATACGGCAGCTAAACCAGAAGCGGTCATCATGCCCATAATCCCTGCATAAAACGGGAATTGAAAAACGATGCCTGTTGTTGTTTTAATGGCATCTTGTGCAGCAGCAAGGAAACGCTGTGGTGTCCCGTGGAAAATGATCCCTAATACAATAAAAATTGTATTAATCACATTTAAATCAAGAACAAAGCCTTTCGTCATAAAATGATGTACTAAATAAACAAGTCCGATAATAGCAAGTAAAATCGTTAAAATATAACTACGTTCAGAGCGGCTGGCAAAGTTGTTTTCGGGCTTAGGTAACTCTGTTTTTTCTTCAACTAATAAAGCAGGGTTAACCACAACCGTATCTTCTTCCTTTGGCATCATCCAACGATTAAACAATGGTAAAGTGAAGACGATAACGATGACTATAAATAAGTTATATGTTGAAAAAAGTGTAACATTTGTTGGTATGATCCCCATAATGTCAGCGAATTTATGACCTTCAGTCGCAATGGATAACGGAATTGAGCCAGCTAATCCCCCATGCCAAATTACAAAGCCTGAGTAGGCACTAGCAATTAATAAGCGATAATCTACCTTTTTAACATGACGAGCAATTTCCTTTGCGAAAAGGGCACCAATGACAAGTCCGAATCCCCAGTTAATCCAGCACGCTAATAGTGATACGAATGTAATAATGATAATTGCCATACCTGGTGTTTTTATTTTACTTGCAATGGCTGCTAATCCCTTTTTAAAGACTGGGCTATTCGCCAAAATGTGACCTGCAGCCAAGACAATCACCATTTGCATTGTAAACTCTAATAGTTTCCAAAAACCATCTCCCCAATAGATCACCATATCGAGCGGAGAAGAATCTGTTAATGTAACCCCTAATAATAACGTCAATACTGTGAGTATAGTGACAAATATATATGGATCAGGTAAATATTTTTCCATAATAGCATTTGAAATTCTTGTTAACGTTTTCATGTTAGAATTCCCCCTTCCTTTTCTGCCATCCCTTATTGCTAATTGTACATAGAAATATGAATTAAGGAAGATAAAATCGGTATTAAGTACGATAAACTGAACGTAATGTAGAAATAAAGTCGCGGTTGTTATTGCTTAATTAAATACTATTGAAATCATAACAAAGCCTTAGTGCTATTGTATTGATCTACTTATTTTTAAGAAGAAGGATTAGTAGAGAATGAGGAGAATTTATTACTACATAGGGGTTTTGGGAATATTTTTTATAACAAATTAGAATAAATAGGGGTATGTATATGGAGTTGCGAGATTTACAAGCATTTATGACTGTCGTTGAACATAGGAGCTTTACAAAGGCAGCTAATGAATCCTTTGTATCACAACCTTCATTAAGCAAAAGCATTAGAAAGTTGGAGAATGCTCTTCATGTAGAGTTATTAAACCGATCTACACGCAATATAGAGTTAACAGACGCAGGTAGTATCGTCTATAAACAAGGACAAAAAATAATACGTTCTGTACACGATTTACATATATTATTGGATGATTTATCGAACATCGAAACAGGTACGATTAAATTAGGGATACCACCATTAATTGGCACACTATTTTTCCCTGAAATCGCGCGAAAGTTTCATAAGCAATATCCAAAGGTGCATTTAGAGCTTGTGGAACGTGGAGCTAAAATGATCGGAACATTAGTAGAAAATGGCGATGTTGATATGGGGATTGTTGTCATACCTACAGACGAAAGGAAATTTACTATCCAATCATTTGTGGAGGACCAATTTTTTGTCTTTATTAATGAGTCCCATCCATTGGCTCGGCAAGAACATATTCTATTACAAGATTTAAAAAATGAATCATTCATTATCTTCACAGAGGAATTCACACTGCATGATTATGTTATAAAATCATGTAAAAGCGCAGGATTTACACCAATAATCGGCTATAAAAGCTCGCAATGGGATTTAATAGTGGAACTAGTTTCCTCGAATTTAGGGGTGACACTTTTACCATATTCAATAGCCGCAAAGCACACGAATAAAAATGTCAAAATTATTCCGTTACTTAATTTTGACATGCCATGGCGTTTAGGTGTTATTACGAAAAAGAATACATATCAATCTTTTGCCTTAAAGCAGCTACTCAATACAATACGTTCTGAAAATTGATTTATGCACTTTTAGAATAAATAATATTCTAATTTATTCCTTTACTTATA
Source organism: Lysinibacillus sp. NPDC086135 (assembly GCF_044746345.1). Lineage (NCBI taxonomy): Bacteria > Bacillati > Bacillota > Bacilli > Caryophanales > Bacillaceae > Lysinibacillus > Lysinibacillus sp. NPDC086135. Next base: position 2,829 of record NZ_JBIVCA010000022.1, read on the forward strand.
AAATAGTATTGAGGTAGAATTTTTCTTAATAACTGAGCAATTTTAGGGGGTTTCGATATGGGGAAGGGGAAAGTGTGGAATTCGTTTGAGGAAGCCGTCGCTGATATTAAAGATGGGGATACATTAGCTGTAGGGGGCTTTGGGCTATGTGGTATCCCTGAGAAATCAATTGCGGCACTAGTCCAAAGGGGAACGAAGGACTTAACAGTTGTAAGCAATAACTGTGGTGTGGATGATTGGGGTTTAGGGCTTTTATTGGCAAATAAACAAATCAAAAAAATGATTTCATCCTATGTAGGTGAAAATAAAATTTTTGAACAGCAGTTTTTAAGCGGAGAGCTTGAAGTAGAATTGACACCACAAGGTACATTGGCAGAACGTATGCGAGCTGGCGGAGCTGGAATTCCGGGCTTTTACACGGCTACTGGTGTTGGAACACCTATTGCTGAGGGAAAAGATGTAAAGGTTTTTGATGGCAAGGAATATATTTTAGAAAAAGGTATTGTTGCAGATTTTGCCCTTGTCAAAGCATGGAAGGCAGACAAGCTAGGAAATTTAGTTTTCAGAAAAACATCGCGTAACTTTAATCCTCTAGCTGCAATGGCAGGAAAAATTACGATTGCAGAAGTAGAGGGAATTGTTGAAGTAGGAGAGTTAGATCCGGATCATATTCATACTCCGGGTGTATTCGTGCAACGCATTTTACTAGGTGGCAATTATGAGAAGCGTATCGAGCGTTTGACGGTGAAAAAGGGGGATGCGTGATGGCTGATACAAGACAAAAAATCGTAAATAGAGCGGTAAAAGAAATACAAAACGGCATGAACGTCAATTTAGGTATTGGTATCCCAACGCTAGTGGCCAATGCAATTCCGTCTGATTATGACGTTCTATTACAATCAGAAAATGGTCTTCTTGGCATTGGTCCATACCCAGTAGAAGACGCAGTCGATCCTGATTTAATTAATGCAGGTAAAGAAACGGTAACAGCTGTTCCAGGCGCTTCCTTCTTCGATAGTGCCGAATCATTTGCCATGATTCGTGGCGGTCATATTGATCTTGCTATTTTAGGTGGCATGGAAGTATCTGAAACGGGTGACCTTGCGAACTGGATGATCCCAGGGAAAATGGTAAAAGGTATGGGAGGCGCCATGGACCTTGTAGTCGGGGCAAAAAGAGTAGTCGTTGTAATGGAGCATGTCAATAAAAACGGTGAGTCAAAAATAAAAAAACAATGTGAGCTACCATTAACAGGAAAGGGCGTTGTGCATAGATTAATTACAGATATGGCTGTTTTCGATTTTACCGATGAAGGGATGCAGCTTATCGAATTAGCAGAGGGTGTTACTTTAGAGGAAGTAAAAGAAAAGACTGCTGCTTCCTTTAATGTCGCCATAATAGGGTAAAGTGAAACTTTAATCAGTGGGGATTTTCTTCATCCCGACTGATTATTAGTCTTCACCAATCGGGCGTTTCCGGGCAGTTAACCTCTCATAACTATTTTGCTTCCGATTAATCTCGAGGGTGTACCTGACGCTTCTCTTTCGATACGCAATTACTGCCCGTTAATGCGGGGGAAAGTGATTGAATGTAACCAGTTCTTTCATAGAGCTGGTTATTTTTCATTAGGAGAGTCAATCACTTCAGCAATATTGCCTCTTCGCGAGTATTTCAACCAATATCGCGAGTATTTCTGAAGAGCGTGAAGGTTGATTGTTATTTTTCAGACTATTGGCGGTTCTCTAGCTCTATTTTGCAATTATACAATGATTGAAAAGGAGAAAAATAACTATGAGACAACAATGGTCAGATGAATTACAGGTAGCACAGGTACGCGTTGCACGGCCAACTGATAAATTAAAGGAAATTGAAGAATTTTATTGTGAAGGCGTAGGGTTAGAAAAAATCGGCTCTTTTTCAGGACATCGAGGCTACACCGGTATCATGATTGGTCTTCCGAATGCTAGCTATCATTTAGAATTTATAGAGCATACTGAAGGAAGTCCTTGCCCAGCGCCAACAAAGGATAATTTGCTCGTATTATATATTCCAAAACGTTCCACCATACAGCTTATTGCTGAACGCTTATTGCAAATGGGTTACCCTGAGGTAGAGCCAGAAAATCCATATTGGGCCGAAAAAGGTGTCACAATTGAAGATCCCGATGGCTGGCGTCTCGTATTGATGAACACAGGGGGGATTTAAATCGGTATGAGCCTACATTTACATACCCTATGTGGTATATGGATACAGCATTTGATATCGAAAGATGGAAAAGGGCATCATGTAAAAAATTTTTCTGAAGCAATAAGTAAATAGTAAAAAGATACCCCTTTGTTATACGCAGAGGGGTATCTTGATGTTGGAATATTCTATTGTCCTAAAGAAGCATCTTGGTGATAATGAGTAGCAATGGATTCGATATTTAACTGAGTATAGTTTGCCCAATTAGTCTTTTTAAAATCTTCTTCACTAAAGTAAATATTTAAAAGCTCAGTCATAGATTTGCCCCCTTTAGATCCTGTTAATGGGGCATACCAACTAATAGCTGGAGTTTTAACATTTTGAAGCTTAGATAGCTCTGCAAATATTTTAGTGGAATCCTTCAGCATTTGATTTTTCATACCTTTTTTCACATCATTGTCCTGTATAGAGATTGAAACGATACCATTCTTTTTTTCAACAGTGAATTTGTTTTTAACGATAGCTCTTACTATATCTTCAACGGAAGTATTTTTATCGACTGCAACCTCCTTTGGAGCGGTATTTTTCCCGCAAGCGGATAATAGTAGTGTGGTTAGTAAAAACAAATAAAATAATTTCTTCAATGTAATAACCTCCCTTGTTACTACCATATATGCGCAAAATGGAGGTGAATTATACAAAAAGAAGGAAGGTAATAAAAAATCCAAATTATGCCCCTACAAAATAGCTTCTGGAATTGGCTTTGGCTCAGGCTTGCAGAAGTTTTTTGCGCGAAAGCGTAGTGCTAATATAGTAGCAACAAGAAGTTCACTCAGACATTGTTGCTGTCGCTCCGCTTTCGCACAGAAAAAAGCCTTGTTGCTGTCGCTCCGCTTTCGCACAGAGAAAAGCCTTGTTGCTGTCGCTCCGCTTTCGCACAGAGAAAAGCCTTGTTGCTGTCGCTCCGC